>JBARSI010000144.1:0-8928 GCA_049644665.1 Anaerolineales bacterium | reverse complement strand
GCTTTGTATCGATATTTTGACGGTAACAAGAATCAGCTGGAAACCTGGTGTCGGACCTATTTGGAAGTATATGGAGAATCTCCTCTAAAGGAGGATGATCATTAGTTAAATGCATATTTTAATATTCAGCATCCTAATCACTCGCTGCAGCGGACCAGGGATGCGCGGCGCTGAGCTTATCCGTTAGGCAGCCTTCGCGAAGGAGCGTCCGACATGAATCTCCGACATCGGCTCGTAGCTTGTGCCCTTGTCCTCGTTTCCCTGGCCGGCTGCCACGGGGCCGAGACTGCCTGCGGCGAGGATGAGTACTCGGCGGGCTTCGAGCGAATCGGCGTGTTGCGCTCGACGGACGGAGGCGCAACCTGGGCCTTCCTTGGGGATGCCTGCTTCCATGCCCCGGAGCTGATCCCCGTCGACCCCAGTCCTCTGCCGACCGCCTCCGGCGTAGCGCTATACTTCCTTGACCTGAGAAGCCTCAACCAGCCCGCGGGCGCTGCCAGAGTCATCTACCGCGCCGAGAGTCGCAACGGCTTGGAGTTCAACGAGCCGGCCCCGGCTTTCCTTTTCGGCGAGAACATCACTGATCCCTACATCCTGCAGCTCGGCGCCAGCAGTTATCGCATGTACCTGCTGCATCTTGCCGAGGTTCAAGACATCATCAGCGCCACGAGCCGCGACGGCCTGGTCTTCACGCTCGACGAGGGTAGTCGCACCAAGGAGGGCGCCATTCCTGGCGCCCTGCTCCTGCCCGACGGGCGGGTGCGCCTCTTCGTCGCCGGCGACCCGCGGGGAATAAAGAGCCTCATCTCGGGCGATGGGCTGGCCTTCACGATGGAAGAAGGCCTTCGCATCGCGACGGACGGCATTAGCACCACGGATCCTCACCCGATCCGGCTGCGCTCCGGCGGCTACATGATGGTCTACACTGTCCATCGCGAGGGCACCTACGCAGACGAGCAGGCCCGGCTGGCGGCCATCGAGATCCACATCGCTATCAGTGCCGATAGCTTCAACTGGACCGTGAACCCAGCACCGATCGCGCACGGCAGCGTGCCGGGATTGGTCGAGGCAACAGACGGCACACTGTACACCTACTACGTGGATGCCAGCCATCACAGGAACCCTTGACGGTATCGAACCGATGGCATTGCGGCGAGGGCGTCAGCCCGCGTCCGACCGGCTGCCTTCCAAGTGACTTCCCTGGAATGACGCTGTTATGTAAGGCTCCCGCCTCCAAAGCGGGCCCACGACCACGTCCCGCTGAGGGAAGTTGCTGCCCGAGGACCGGCGGTCGAAGACCAGCTACGCCGCCTAACAACTCGCTGAAGCCGACTCGGCTAGCGTGCGGGAAATGCAAGGGTGCCTTGCCAGCCAAGTTGTGCGAGAATGGGTGAGGCGAAGCCTGAGCCGCCGAGCGGCTTAGCTCGAGGCCGTTAGGCGGCATGAAACGAAAAGGAGAAATGCACATGAGCAATGTTATCATGCTCTCCCAATCTAAGTTAGAAACCAACTCTGACCTCTGGGAAATCGTGGACGCCGATGGTGAAAGAGTCCTTCAGATAGTCGGCAATCGCAAAGTTGACCATGTTAGCGGGAAGATAGCGCTTTTTGATGAGCCGAGATGTAACTACACAATGTCAGCTGATATGCGTTTCCTCGGGCATCATCTTTTAGAGGGCAGTGGTGGGTGGTTCGGATTTGCTGTCCGAGCTCGTGATGAATTGAACTATGAACTCGTCTGGTTCATGCCCCTCGCGGAGAAGAATGGAACAGTTGCATACTTGTCCGTGGCTCACGGAATCGTCCCTTGGTGGACGGAGGCCTATTCGACTCAACAAAAGGGTGGGCCTACAATTCCTGCGAACGACTGGTTCCGAGCAAGAGTTGATGTTATCGGAGATGAACTCAGCATCTACGTAGAGAATGAATTCGTCTTCACGAAGAAACTCACATACTACCTATCTGAGGGGTGCCCAGGGCTCTACGTGGGTACTGCAACAGACGCCGCGTTTAGACGGATCGAGATTGATGATTTGATTGAAGATAAGATACATGGCGCCTAACAACTCGCCAGACCGTGTGAAAAGTGGAAATGGCGGGTCATAATCAGGCTTCAAACAACGCTATAAGCTACATTCAAAGCGAAAAACACACCTGAATAGAGACAAGAAAAAAAGCCCTGGATCACCCCAGGGCTTCGGTCATTCTCTGCACCCCCAGGATCTTGATCGCTCTCTTGATGTTATAGGCCAGGACCGAGAGGGCGATCTCAGCCCTGACGTTGGGAAGCTTGCGGGTCAGGAAATGACCTTGATCCCAGTGGTGCTTGATCGTTCCGAAGGGGTGCTCGGCGAGACTTTTCCGCAGTTTCATCTTCTCCGGTTCACCTCTCACCCTTCGTTCCATCTCTTCCAACAGGTCCTCGTCCACCCAACGAGTGATGCGGCGACCGTCATTGCTGCGGGTGCATTGGGCCTTGATCGGACAGCGGGTGCAAACGCTGGAGGCGTAGTACTTGATGTCCCTGCCTTTTTCCGTCGTCCGAAAACGGTAAGACAGTTGCTCTCCGGCAGGACACCAGTAGCAATCCTGCTCGGCGTCATAGCGGAAGTCTTCTTTGCTGAAGAGACCCCGTTTGCGGCTGGCGGAGGTTTGGGGCTTTGGGATGTAAGGCGTGATGCCGGCCTGCAAACAAGCCTTCACCTCCTTGCCGTGGAAATAACCCATATCAGCCAGGACTTCAAGATCATCCACGCCGAGCATTTCCTTCGCCCTCTTTGCCATGTGGCTCATTGGTGACTTCGTGATCGACGATCAGCTTGTGTTCAGGGTCCACCGCCACCTGGACGTTGTAACTCATGTCCGTCCTGCGTCCCCCGCTGACGGGCATCATGCGGGAATCAGGGTCTGTGAGGGAGATTTGGGATTCCCCGCTCTCGTCCAGCTTCTGTTCCATTTTCTCCGCTTCGTCTCGTAGGCGCTTCATCTCTTCGATCTTCTCCTGCAGTTCTTCAGCAGTGAGCTTCTTCTCTTCAAGTTCTTCTTCGTCGGCTTCGTCCATCTCATCCAGATAGCGGTCGATATCTTCATCCAGCTTCTGTATGGTGCGCTTGAGCTGCTTCTTGGTGAAATTGCGATCGCGGCGGTTGACGGCTTTGAATTTGCTGCCGTCGATGGCGACGAGATCCCCGCTGAAAAGGTCCAGTCGGCGGCAGAAGAGGGTGAATTCCCTGCTGACACTGCGGATCGCCTGGCGGTTATCCCTTCTGAAATCAGCGATGGTCTTAAAGTCTGGAGCAAGCCGTCTCAGCAGCCACATCACTTCCACATTGCGTTGGGCTTCGCGTTCCAACCGTCTGCTTGCCCGCACCCGGTTGAGGTAGCCATAGAGGTAGAGCTTGAGCAGGTCGCCAGGGTGGTATGGGGGGCGACCCGTTTCCTGGAGGACGGCATGGCGAAAACCGAGCTGCTTCAGATCGAGTGAATCGACGAAGGCGTCGATGAAGCGTACGGAGTTTTCCCGGGAGATGTAATCGTCTAGCGCTTCGGGGAAGAGGGTGAACTGGTCTCGATTGGTCCCTTGAATGTGGTCCATGATCGCTCCGTGTAGACAAAGAATGCCATATGCTCTAGCATATATAACACCAGACTTTTCACACAGACTCTCGCTGGAGCGGACCCCGCGCGTGGCGCGAAATCTAAGTGAAGTAGATTGGCGGGGCCGCTCAGCTCGAAGCCGTTAGGGGCATCATTTTTCTTAGGGATATAGAATGAACATCGAGCTGACACAGATCTCATATGAAGGTACCCTTGGCTTTCTATCGGTCTAGGAATCTATGAGCGCGGGCAGACTGCTTTGTCCATATATTGTGTTTTTCCGTAGTTCTATCGGCTGCCAGAAAGGAGGTTTGCCATGAAGTTTAAGACTTTGATGATTATCAAAGCCATTGTTTGTTTGAGCCTGGGGGTTCCCATCCTGCTTGCGCCAGTCTTTCTTTACTCCCTGTTTGGAGCATCTCTCAATCCGGGAGGTGTTTTCGCAGCGAGGGAGTACGGAGCATCGCTAATAGGAAATCTTATGCTTACCTGGTTCGCCAGAAACGCAATCGAATCCGAACCTCGACGAGCGATCGCCCTAGCCTTGTGTGTTTACGATGCGATCGGTTTCGTGGTTACACTGATTGCACTGATCTCAGGGGTTTTAGGTCCACTGGGGTGGTTCGCGGCGGCGATCTACCTCTTCTTCGCGATTGGTTTTGGATACTTCCTTCTTCCAAAGGAACAAGTCGCGTGAAGGAATGCCCGCGCTCATTCCCTAGAGTAGATTATGCGATCCTGTAAATTTCAAATAAAGATCTGACTGATGCCCCTAACGTCTCGCTGGAGCGGACCCCGCGCGAGGCGCGAAAATCAGGTGATGTAGCCTTGCGGGGCCGATCAGCTCGAGGCTGTTAGCCGGAAAAACTCGAAGATATCAGGAGGTCTAAAAAGAGCATGAGTATACAAAAATCTGTCCTAGGCGCGATCGGTGCACTCGTGCTCACTTTTGGTGCAGCATATGTGGGCTCCCGGTTTCCCGTCGATAAATGGTATTCAGCACTTTCCAAGCCATCCTGGAATCCTCCAAATTGGCTCTTCGGTCCGGTCTGGTCGGTTTTATATCTACTTATGGCAATCTCCGTTTGGCTCGTTTGGAGGAAGGAAGGTATTTCTGGCGCAATCCTTCCACTGGGCATTTTCCTGTTACAGCTTGTATTAAATGCTGTTTGGTCGTGGCTCTTTTTTGGTTTGCATGAACCTTTACTGGCATTTATCGAAATCCTGGGTCTATGGGTGGCAGTAACAATCAACATTATTCTGTTTTGGAAGATATACTCGCTCAGCGGAGTTCTTCTGTTGCCATATCTTGCATGGGTCACATTTGCGGCTTTTTTGAATTACACACTTTGGCGACTGAATATCTAAAGAGCTATTTATCCGGCTAACGTCTCGCTGGAGGCGACCGGGGATGCGGCGGGATTTGCAAGCGAATTTTACATATGGGGAAAATAGAAGAGCCGCTGAAGGGGCAAACCCCGGCACCTCAGCTCAAGGCTGTTAGGAGGCCTAATATTCACCTATGGGCGAGTTGAGTTTCGTCAGAATCATCTCAATCACGGTTATCTTACCAGGACTGCTTCTTTCCGGGTGTGCTGCTTATCAAGAGCCAATTAACCCGGTTGAGGAAGTCCCAAGCCAGGCCATCGTATCGCCAACAGTGACTCCTGAGATGACAGCAACACCTCTTGGGAACTTCAAATTTCCTGCGCAGTCTTTAGTCCCAACCAAAGAGATCCTGATTGTTTATGGTCAACAGGAGGGAGATGCAGCTGGAGACCACTTCCAAGACCTTATGTATGTTCTGAATGAACCCATCGTCCTTGTTTATACGGATGGGCAGGTGCTGATAAAGCGAGAGAACTGGTTTATTGAAGAATGGTTAGATGCGCCGCAATTGTGCAGTTTCTACGATCGTTTGAGATTATCAATCGAGGCTGCTGAACTAGCAGATCGATATAGCCTGAGCCCTACGCCAGAGATATGCATTTCTGGATGCGGTGGACCTAGCTTCTTTCTGCGTATGGCTGGAGGTGAAGAATATCTCTCTCATTCCGCCGCGATCGGCGAAATCAGGTATTTAAGTCGTGAGTATCGTCTTCCACTTGAGATTATTGGGGGATTCGCAAATTCACCAACCAATCAAAGGTATATATCAGATCGGGTTGCTATTTGGTTTGAGCATGTTAAACGGGTAAGCGATGCTCCCAATTTTGAAGACTTCCCATTATTTTGGCCTGAATATCCCTTTACCTTTCTCTCGCTAGAGCCTTTTATTGGTGATGCAGACGCTGGTTTCATATTATTTGAGGGGTCGAGCTCATTAGACCTTCAACACAGATTTCCCAATATGCCATCTATGGGTCTTCATCGCGAAAACGATCGGGATTATGTATTGATTCTCAGGCCATTGCTGCCTCATCAAGGATCGGAGGATTTGATTGATTATATAAGTGCTCCATTCCCGACTTCACACGGAGATTTTGGGCTCTCTTGTATTCAATAGGCCTCCTAACGTCTCGCTGGAGGCGACCGGGGATGCGGCGCGATTTCCATTCGTTGGAGCGGGTAATGGGGCTGAGAATTCCTAGCCAGGGTGAGTGCCCCGGCGCCTCAGCTCGAGGCTGTTAGCCCGCCCGTCTTAGTTAACGTAGACACTCAATTATGGCAAGCTTGGCAAGTTCAATCATTCGTCCCTTTCTTCGTATGCAGAGACTCATGCAGCGACGTGCATCCATCGACTCAGTCCGTCGAATGTCGCGTTGGTCTGAACGGTTATACACTGTCCCTAAAAACGTTCGGTGGGAGAAAGTACCTCGTGGCGATCTTACCTATGAATGGTTGATTCCCCAAGAAGGAATATCAAATCAAGTAATCTTCCATGTTCATGGTGGAGGTTTTGTCTTTCCGCTTTACAACCCCGAGCGTTTCACTACTGCCTATCTTGCGCGACTGGCAGGCGTACAAGCCCTGCTAGTTGATTACCGACTGGCACCCGAAAATCCTTTTCCCGCCGCAATTGAGGACTGCATCAAGGCATACCGGTGGCTTGTGGAAGAGAAGGGTTTCCTACCTGAAAACATTGTCTTCACGGGAGAATCAGCGGGTGGGAATCTCATTGTTACAACGCTCTTGGCTTTGAGAGACGCGGGGGACAGTTTGCCAGCGGGAGCAGTCTCGATCTGTCCGGTGCTAGATTTTGAAGGAGGAGGAACCTTCTTCACTCAAGACGACCCGATGGCTCATCCTGAATTCGTCATGCGTCAAATCACGGCGTATCGGGGAGATACCGATCCTCGCACACCGCAGCTCTCCCCTTTATATGCCGATCTGCAGGGTCTCCCGCCTCTGCTGATTCAGGTCGGTGAGGCTGAATTGCTTAGGAGCGGGGCTGAGGCTTTCGTCAAATTAGCTGAGCGATCCAGTGTGGATGTGACATTGCATGTCTGGCCAGGGATGTGGCATTTCTGGCATCTCTTCATTCCACTTCTACCTGAGGCTCGCCAGGCCATGGTCGAAATTAAAGAGTTCATTCACTCGTGCCTTTCCATTCAGGATTTTTGATTGGGCGGCCTAACGTCTCGCTGGAGCAGACCCCGCGCGAGGCACGAAAAACAGGTAGGGTAGCATTGCGGGGCCGCTCAGCTCGAAGCTGTTAGCAAGGCATCATCTCCCCAACTTGGAGACGACGAATGCCAGATAGATCTAGGCTTCGGATAGTAATCAAATGGTTTGGAATAAATGGGAGCTTTTTCCTCGGAGCTTTCTTTGTTGTTGGAATTCTGTGTCTGGTATTTCCCAACTCCATGCTGTCGCTCTTTGGAAAATGGGCCAATCTATTAAGTGCTTTTGGCGCCAGGCCAGCGGGTGATTTTACATCTGCACTCGATATGTTCCTCCATATTGTACAAAGGAATGCAGTAGCAATAATTGTATACATCGTGATCGGATTCCTTCTACAGGCCCCTCTTGCAATGATCTTTGGGGGAGCTTTTTATGCCTTTGTCTCGTTCTTAGCACCTCTCACTCTTGGTAGTCCATTTGAGCTTTTCGATTGGCTCCTAATAGTTATTGAGTCTTCCAGTTTGATTATCGCTTCGTCAATCTCTTCAGGTGTTGCTGGTGATCTGTACCATGTCAGGCCATCGGTGGGAGAATGGTGGAGCTATTCGAAAAAGTCTTGGCGATCTTTGACAATAAAGCCAGCGATACCTTGGCGAGATGTCCTTCCTGGGTGGCATTCGTTCATCTGGCCAAGCCTCGTACTTCTTGGCTCGCTAACCCTCTTTGTTGCATGGTTTGAAGTTTATGGCTATTAAGCTAGAAGCAGGTAAAAATGCCTGCTAACGTCTCGCTGGAGCGGACCCCGCGCGAGGCGCAAAAATCAGGTGAGATAGCATTGCGGGGCCGCTCAGCTCGAAGCTGTTAGCCAACGTCTCTTTGATCATCACCAATTTATGTTATGGTTGCTGATTTGACCAACGAAATTGATTTGAATGTCAGGGCTTTCCTTCAGGGCATTGTTGAATGGGCGAAGAATGAGCCTTATCTTATGGCACTAGCTCTTGTTGGATCGTATGCGCGCGGGGAGGCAAGCCCTGAATCAGATGTGGATCTCATTCTCTTGCTAAGAAATCCTAAGGAATATCTCAAGGATCGAGACTGGATTTCTGAGTTTGGAGAGCCTGGGCCCATAGCCCAGGAGGAATGGGGGAAGATCACGTCTCTTCGTGTTCTCTATGCTGATGGATTAGAAGTTGAGTTTGGATTAGCCAATCTTGAGTGGGGTTCCGATCCAATTGATGAGGGTGATGCCCAGGTCATCGAAAATGGTTTGGTTGTATTGTATGAAAAGAACGGTCATCTCAGCAACAAGTTGAAGACTTTTCTTTAATCATCTGCACAGAAATTGGTAATTAACGTTGGCTAACCATTCGCTGCAGCGGACCCGGGAAACGTGCGAGTTTGCGCAAGACTTGATGTATTATCGAAGTTGAAAGCGGGCGGCTGAGCTCAAAGCCGTTATACGCCATTCTTATTTTCTTATATATGGAGGGTCGATGGAAGAATGGCCCGAGTGGCAGAAGGTCTATACACACGGAACGTTAGTGATATGGCCATCTAATCAAGTCGGAGAGGTGGTAATCGGTTTCGTCATCAATACGATCCAGTATCACAATCCTTTTGTGGGGCTCATATCACACTCACTCAACCATTCCTGCGCCAGCCAAGTAGCAGCGAATGGGATGAATTGGGTGAAGTTGTATCAAGTTTCGAATCGTTTGAAATGCAATATGGTCCAATAAATTCGTTCCTTCCTTATCCATGTAT
>JBARSI010000143.1:0-12901 GCA_049644665.1 Anaerolineales bacterium | reverse complement strand
CGGCATGCCGTGCCCCTACAATCTGGGATTTCGTCTAAAAGGAGGATCCCATGTACGTGATTGGGCATGATAATAAACTCATCCAAAGTAGTGTTTGTGAAGTGTATAGGAATCTCTTTCCAGATATTCTTGACAATTGAGCCACACTCATTTAATTTCATTTCACCATCATCGATTCTTCCGAATACCGACAATCGATTCCGGGTATAAATCGTAACTCAATATGCGCCTGGTTGTGAATAATCATAGCCTTGAAGCCGCGTTGAACGGCGGCGTTTGGACCCCCTGACCATGGTTGTTCCTCAGGTGAGTGCAATTCATGGATTGCACCTACTCTTTCCCCGTAATCCGCGGGTAAAAATGTTGCAGCAGTTCCTGGGCAGGCTTCCCGTAGATGGATGCGGATTTATCATGGAGCATTGCAGCCGGGTTATAGCCGCGGATGTAAAAACCAGTGATCCCGGCTCGTTCGTAAGCACCAAGAATCGTGGCGTTAATCGCCTCTACTTGTGCGATCAGATCTACTCTCAGGTCCGGATCGACCTCCCTGCCAGAGGCGAAGATTTCAGGATCACGGCAGCTCCCATCTGGCGAAGGTGGGCAAGAATTGGCGCTTCCTTCTAGCGAGAGATATTCCACACTTAAGGTGACAGGCTTTCCCTGCAGATCCGGCTGGACCAGAAGCCAATCAAAGGTCTGGTGTACAGTTGTTTTTAGTACGTTGAATTCCGTAGTTCCACCACGGGCGAGTGGGATACGCCAATATATGCTGATTTCGTCCATATATTTCACAAATGGGGGCAGATCGATGGTATCGATATGGAGCTCGACTTCTACTGATAATCGACCGGAGAAACGTTCACGAATTTCCAGTATCAACGCCTCCCATCGCTCACTGGCGTCGTTGGGAACTCCTGAGGAGGAACCGCCTGTAAGTTGGCCGGAGGGGAGGCTGGGCGCGAGGTCCTGGGTGTTGATGATCAGCTTCCCGACCCCCATATCGCCAGCGTACTGTGCGAAGGTGAGCAGAAAAGATCGATACTCTTCGAACCACAGGTCCCACCAGATGTGATCCCTAACCGCCTCATTCCACCATGTTTCCATGTTGCCGGATTCAACCGAGATCGTCGGGCGGAGATTCACCTGCAAATTAAGGCCTTTAGCGAGTTGGACCCATTCCCCGAGTTCGTCCTTAAACGCCGCGCGGCCGGGGTCAAATGAGATCAGAGGGAACGGGTTCTGTTGTGTGATCACCCAGCGCGGAGTAAGCGTTATTGCGTTGACGCCGAGTGAGGGGAGATCCTGGATGCTATTGGGCAAGGACGTCTTCCAGGTTGGAGTATATCCAGGCAAATAGTCAATGCCGGCTTCAAACCCCTGCCGCGGGAGGATCGCTTGACTCATGATTGAGGGGTGGGCAGGGGCTGTCTCCAGCCACTTCCAAGCAGCAACTTGATCGTGGATTTCATGGCTGCCTTGCTCGAAATCGAGTATCCGCCCTGAAGACATGGGTCCTGCGGTATCTTCGTCATCGGCGCTGCTGCATTGAAGATTGCGACAGTAGCGGTATTCCACAGCTCCGGCGAAATTCAAAGGTCCGTGCAGTTCAAACGCCCATTCATGGGGTGCGATCTGCCACATGGGTAATGGCTCGAACCAGGAGCCAAGCTTGAATTGCAGGCTAACACCATCCCCAGACGGGGTATTTTCGGGGACTTCGACGTGGAATCGTATACTTGAATCCTCGTTTGCGTTCCAGCTCATTACCGTGTCACGTAGCGTTGTCTCGTACTCAGGGATGATAACCTGGCGAGTCACAAAATGACCTTCGTCATCCCGCTCGGAGTTCCATAACCCATCACCTAGGGTGTATTTATAGCGAAGGTCGGTTCCGCTATAGAGCGAGAGGACCGCCAGGTAGTGGGTTGGATCAATTTGAACAAGGGAGGGCATGTGAGGTGTGGACGCACGGATATTTCCTAGAAGATCAACGAAGCGGTTTCCGAGTTGTGAGATATTTCCTGCAAGGAGGATTTGTGCCATTGGGTCGTGATCCGGAGGAATAGTAACCTGGAAAGTTACCAGAACCGGCGTTGCCGCTTCGAGAGAAAACGCTACCGGTGTAGTCGCATCTGCGGCCACTTGAGCGCCCTGCTGAATGGATCGATAAGCCCCATTTGGGCTGAAGAGAGCGACATTGTGGAGACCGGTTGGGAGGTCATCAAGGCGGAAATTCCCTTCACCATCACTATACGTGATCAGGCCACCCGCGCTGACAGCAATCTCGGGGATACCCTTCCCTGTGGAAGCGTCCAGGACCTCGCCGATGATGCGCCCCGTCGTTCCTTCAAAGGGTACATCAGACCATGCCGTGATTACATCATTGATCTGCAGTGGGCCGGTTACGAGTGCCACCCGTGTCCGGATGGGCTCAAAGTGTGCATCTACCTCTATTGCCTCAGTTGGGGACCGGCGGGCGTAGCGATAATAAAGTTGTGAACCGATCGGGGAGGCTATCTTCACCTGCCATCGTCCATCACTTGCTGATTCCATTGGAATTGAATAGGTGTTGTACTCCAAGCCAGTCACTGGATCGAGCAGGACAATGTCAATTCTAGAATCCGGATCACTAATCGCCGGGGGGACAGCAGAAAACGTAACCTCAGCCGAAGGAGATGGAGTGGCATTGCTGACGGGAACCGGCGACGGCACCGCTACAGGCATGGAGGTAGCTAAAAAACCCGAGCAGCCACCCGTAAGGAGTGAAACCAGCGTTATTAGAAGGAAGCCGTTTGCATTATTTTTCATATTCAATACTCAATGTTTTGGATTAACTGAGCGCAGAGATCTGAATTGGGGATCTTCCTGGCGGGGAGGGAATAGGATTTCATACGCTTTCCAACGTTGACGGTGATGGTCAGACGGCCGCGAGCGAGAGAGACCCCCTCCAGTGCTGACCAATGGCACTCCTTCCTACCAAAAACAATCCCATTTGGCGTCAGTTGGATCGGACCGAAGTCAATGCTTTGCCCCTGGTTGAGGTCCTGGCGGTAGCGAGCAAGGAACACGGGGTACAATTTCGCTTTAACGGTCTCCGCAAAGTTGTTGAAATCCATCAGGTTGTTCGCGAAGCGGAAGACCTGACCGTTGGCAACATGAATCCATAGTGTAGATCGATTCCCCCATTCAAATATGGCGATGCCATAGCGGATGGAAGAAGAACGGACGAATTCGATCTCCTCCCAAGGGATTGAGACCGTAAGTTTTTTCTTCCTAATCTGTACACATATGTCATTCGTGATCACGCGATAGTTGCGAGCACTCAGGTAGAGGATAAGGCCAATTGCGCCGATCAGAGCGACAACCAATGAAAGAATCAATGCGGGTGTGGTCCAGCGACCGACGACGGCGGGGCCGAAATGATGATAGGCGAAGTACCCGCGGAAAATTGCCCAAGCGAAGGCGAGAATCCCTCCAGTAAAACCCAGCAGCGTCGTCGCCAGGTACGTGCGCCGAAGTACAAGTCTTACGGGGTGGGAAGTATATGGCGTCGCCACTCTCAAATCCTGATTTTGGGCTTCTATCGGTCTATGTTGAGCCTTTTGACGCTGCATGGTATTGAGCGGTTGTGTAAGCGATAGGGATGGGCTTGATCCCCATCGTCCTGCATTTCGAGGTACCCCTCTCTAATGCAGAGGAGTACCTCTATCGCACAACATCAAATGCTGACCGGCTCTTCAGTCAAGGCGGTCAGACAGGGATGAAATAGACGTCGGTTGGCTTGAGCTTGCTGTTCCTCAGGAAACGGGGTGTGACCTCCATCCCGATCCAATCTAAAGACGGCTCATCCGGATCAACCCCAAAAAGGCGCGCGAGGAATAGGGTGTTAATGTCTTCGTATTTGATCAAGCATAAAACGAAGGGGGTCTCAGGGAGGAATTCCTCCGAGCCAAAGTGACAAACCGTGAAGGCATGAATATGCGCCGGGGTCTCAGTGATGTCGATCCACTGCGTTTCCATGCCGGAGTACATATCATGACCGCGAGGCGTAGCGTACGTATAACCGCTCTTGGGATCTTGGGAAGCCAGCAGCTTCTTGTTCGAAGCCGCGGCAAACCAAGGACTATCCTGGCCGTAAGAGTGCAGATATGTGATCTTGTAATCCTGTTCGATCTGCAACGGCGCCATCCGTTTCAGGAAGGTGAGTGCATCTGCATCAGTCTCTACCGGGAAGGGCACGCCATGAACAATATATCCGCCAAGGGTTTCAGGTCGCCGATCTGGTAATTTCGCCATGATTAAACCTCCTGCTCCATGATGCTGACCGTCACATAGGTGCCTGTACCCGCATGGGAATGGATTGCCCCTCTTTTCGCGTTTTTCACCTGCAGCGTATCATCATCGAAGTGTTTCTTAATTGTTCCCTGCAATTGCCAGAGGGCGAAGACGGCTTGCATCAAACCGGTCGCGCCTACAGGATGACCACAGGCGATCAATCCGCCTGAGGGGTTAACCGGGCAGATAGGTTTTTCCGGCAGCTTAACCCCGTAATCAATCCCGGGCATATGAGCTTTTCCGGATGCGGCGAAAGGACCCCCTTCTCCATATTTACATAGGCCTAAATCCTCATAGGTCTGGATTTCACTGGAGGTATATGCGTCGTGCAGTTCGATGAAATCGAGTTCTTCTAGGGGATCTGAGATGCCCGCATGCTTATAGGCCATATTCCCCGCGGTTCTCCCCGCACGGAAGGAGTGCACACCGGGGTAGCGGGTTCCCTTTTCCCAGAGTCCCTTGTAGTACTTGCGAGTCTCGCTGTCGGATTTCTCCTGCTCGGTGGCGTAGTCTTTCATAAACGTATCGAAGTCGACATGCGGCCGGTCGGACATGCGCATGGCGTCCGTGCCGCGCCCGATGCCGGTGACTCGCACCAGAGGGTGCGGGATCTTCGCCCCGGCGGCTTCCAATTTCTTAATGCCCTCTTCAGAAGCCAGGATCGTTGCCGCAGCTCCGTCGGACATAACGCAAATATCGAGGCGGGTGAGCGGCCACGCGATCATAACTGCGTTGCGGACATCTTCAATCGAATAACGGTTACGTTTCTGCGCATAAGGGTTTGAAAATGCGTTGATGTGGTTTTTCACGGATACGTGCGCCATTTGCTCAACGGTTGTACCGAACTCCTTCATGTGCCGCGTGACCATCATGGCGTAATACCCGGAGTAGAACCCACCTACAGGGTAATCCCAGGAAACATCGGATGCTTGGGCGATGAATTCGTTACCCTTCCACGTCTCGACATGGCTCATGGTTTCGAAACCGTAGGCTACACAGACATCCATATGACCGGAAGCGATTGATTTCCACACTTCCTGGAAGCAGAGCCCACCCGTCGCCCCGCCCCCTTCGACGCGGTGACTGGGTTTTGGACAGAGCCCAAGGTAATCCTGGGCCATAATTCCTGCCATGAGCTGCCGAGTGAAGTGATCGGAAAAATACGATGCCACCGATCCGTCGACGATTGACGTGAATGTTGGGAAATCTATTCCCAGATCCTGGATGGCGTAGTCGTAGGCCTCCTTTGTCACTGCCTGGAAATTTTTATCCTGACGGGTTTTTGCGAATTTCGAAACCCCGCCGGAGAGGGCGTAGACAGGTCGCATTGTGGTATATCCTCCTTCATATTGTGGTTTCGCAATGATGGGATTGTACCGCTAGAGCGAGAGCTGAGCAAAATTCAAGCGGGCATCAGGCGATGGGGTTGCGGGCCGGTTTGCTTGATAAGTATTTGTGAGATGGCGAGAGCCCATTATCTGATCCTTCGGAAAAAGTATAAACCGTTTGTTCAATTTGCATCGGCTTGCGCTGATCGCATGCGGCCCCGGCCGGCAATTGCCGCCAGACCGATGCTTATGAAATAGATCAAGACCATGGGCACCATCACCAATCCCATGTTAATTGGATCGATCGTAGGCGTGACGGCTGCAGCGAGGATGGCGATGCCGAGAATAGCGAAGCGCCAGCCGCGCAGGAGCGTCGACGCATTCACGATACCTATACCTGCAAGAGCGTAGACAATGAGCGGGAATTGAAAAGCTATCCCGATCCAGAACATCAGCCCGGTTACAAACTGGACGTAATTTGCAGGTCGGATCGCAGCATTGATATCCATGAAGTGCAGGAGAAAATCGAGAGCCGGTGTGAGCAAGATGTAATAAGTGAAAGCAATGCCGAGCACGAAAAGGAGCGTTGCTGCCGGGATTGATGTCAGCAGGAGGACCCTCTCGCGTCGGCGGAGTCCTGGATTCAAGAAGGCGAAGACCTCAATACCGATATAGGGCAATGCGATTACGAAACCGGTTAGCAATGATACCCGCATGAAGACGCTGATCGATTCGGTGACCTCAATCGCTTGCAGTTGATCGAGGCCGTTAATTGGCCCCGCGAGCCATTCCAGTGCCTGTTTGGCGAAGAGAGTGCTCGCCAGAACCGCGATGATGAGTACGACGATGGCGCGCAGCAGATGACGACGCAGCGCCTCCAGATGGTCGATCAGGATCGATGGTTCTTCAACCATCCGACTGAAGACATCTGCAATTGGCGTATCTTCGGGCTCGAAGTTGAGGAAGTCCCGCAGTTTCAGGAATGGTCTTGCAATCCACCGAAAGGGGGTGGTGATGAGATGCCACAGCTTGCGGAAAAAGGCGCGGATCATTTAGCCGTCACCCGCCTCGGTTCCCGAAGCCTGATCTTGGCCATCCTGCCTGGCGTCAACAGGATCCGGAGAGGGGGCTTGCCAGGCGCGCAATCCAGCATCCAGATCCTGGACATCCTGCGTAAGATCCCGGCCAGTATCAGCAATGGCTCTGCTGGTGTCCTCGATGTCTTTTCGCACGGCATCCAATTCATCCAAAGCGGCTTCCCGAGCGAGGCGGCTGGGAAGATTGCGCAGGTTTCTAGATGCTTCGTTAAATAGTTTCCAATTCTCTGAACGGTAGAGACGGTTGAGGAAATGACCGATTGTTCTACCTGTTTTCCCCAGGTTGCGGGGTCCTACCACAACCATTGCGATCAGAAGAATGAAGATGAGTTCAAGAGGGCCAATACCAAAGATATCCATAGGTCAATATCGGTTAATCTGAAACCGAGAATCGGCGGCGGATTTCTTGTTCCTGTTCGGCGAGTGCGCCCAGGACACCATTAACGAAACGTGAGGAGCTTTCTGAGCCGAAACGTTTAGCAAGCTCGACAGCCTCGTTGATGGCGACTTTTATGGGGGTCTCGTCGTAGAGGGCAATCTCCCAAAGCGCCATGCGTAGGATGTTTCGGTCGAGAATGGCGAGTTGATCCACGGGCCACTCAGGTGCGAAGGTGGCGATTATCAAATCTAATTCTGGAGTTGTGGAAAGGACGCCTTCCACAAAATGTTTGAGAAATTCCGATCCTCCGTCGCTCAAGTTTTCATTTTGTTCAAGGTGCCTGGCGATGACCTCCTGTGGCGGATGGTCGACAGTGTCGATTTCATAGAGGGCCTGGATGATCAGGTTTCGTATTTGCCGTCGTTCGCGTTTCATGGGCTAGTGCCGAGCTAACCTGCAATTTCGGCGTAGTCAATATCCTCGATGTGTACATCAACGCGAGTGACATTCATGCCGATCATCTCCTCGATGGTCCGCGCGACTTCAGCCTGAACCGTTCGGCTCACCTCGCGTACGTTGGTATCCTGGGCCAGGATCAGGAAAAGATCTACAGCGACTTCACTATCGTCGATATTGATTTGTACTCCTTCACCCGATCCCCGACGAAAAAGTCGATTTACACCGCTGCGGATGGGTGCCATATCAACCACGCCAGGGACGCTAAGCGCCGTAAGGCGAGCCAGCGTAAGAAGAACACCGGGAGCCATCGTGGTTGTGCCGGGAGCTCGATCTTGTTTTCCTTCTTTTGTATCCATTCTTTTATAGACTCCTATCTACATCGCAATTCCGCCGTCAACTGTAAGCGCATGACCCGTGATGTATGCCGCATCATCGGAGGCAAGGAAAGCTGCAGCTTTTGCTACCTCTTCCGGCTGCCCGACTCGACCAAGAGGAATTATATCCATCAGGCCCTTTTGGGCATCCTCGGGAACGGTCGACAAGATATCGGTTTGGATTAAACCGGGCGTAATCGCGTTTACCGTGATAGTCCTTGAAGCAACTTCGCGCGCTAGCGCCTTCGTGAAACCAATTTGTCCTGCTTTAGATGCGGAATAATTGGTCTGTCCAGCATTTCCCAAAATCCCTGATATGGAGGCGATGTTAATAATCCGTCCGTACCTGCGGCGCAGCATGTGGCGGATTGCGGCTTTGCAGCAGTTAAACGTCGATTTCAAATTAGTTTGGATCACATCATCCCAATCGCTTTCGGACATGGTCATGATCAAGCCATCGCGGGTGATCCCAGCGTTATTCACGAGGATGTGGAGATCCCCATACTTCTCGATGGCGGTTTTTACAAGCCCATCCGCCTGCTCGAAAACACTGACGTCAGCCTGGTGGGCATAAGCTTCCCCTCCACTTTCCGATATTATCCCCACGACTTCATCAGCTGCTGAAGAGTTTTGGTTATAGTTGACGACGACGCGGGCGCCACGACTGCTAAATTCGAGAGCAATCGCCCGCCCAATGCCGCGAGAAGCCCCGGTCACAATTGCGACTTTATTATCAAAATCCATTCAAAACTCCGTTCTCTGAATACGTTCAGGAGATTATACCCAGAAATGGGCCACTGGATGTCAAAAGGCAGCAAAGCGGGATCGCTGGTGTGAAGCAGACGGGTGATCACGAGCTGTAAGCGCCAGAGCTGTCCGGGTCAAATTCCGGGAACGCCGTATTCCCTGGCGAGTTGAATCAATAATTCGGGATTATTCTGGAATCTTTCTGGGGTTTCCTGGTTATTAACGAGCTTCATTAATGTGTCGGTGAGGAGCCGATTTGCTGGTGTGGGGGAACCCAGGCGTGAACCGGCTTGAACCACCGCGCCATTTAATTGCAGAACCTCGGATTTACCGCGCCCAATGTCGAAGTGGAGGGACGGTTTCTTGTCCCCGCGACCTTCACTGACGATTTTCCCGAGAAGAGGGCGAATGAGCCGACGGGGGAGAAAGAGAGCACGTGCGAGAAGGGATACCCTCACTCCCGGCAAATCCTGTGGGGTAAAGCCAATGCCGCGCATAACCCGAACGGTCTCTCGAAGAGATTCGATTTCAATCCGTGCAGTGCCCGGATGGGAATAAACTTGCGATGGTGTCCAACCGAGGATGGCTGAACTCGCGTTGGCAACGATATTCGTCAAGAGCTTTGACCATTTCATGCGGGTGGCGTTTGGATAAGCTTCAGCGAGGAAATCGGCTGCTTTGAGATTGTTCATTAACTCTGCCGTCAATGGATGATTAAGCTCCACGCCGATCCCTCTCCGCCGGGCGACATGAATAGCAGCAGGTTCAATCATTTGCACGGCAGTAGTGAGGGTTGCAGAGATGACGTGTTCTGCACCAAAGCGCTCGGCGAGCATCTGCTCGCTGCCAATTCCATTTAATAGACACACGATGGTAGGGGGCTTAGCAAACGCGGTCTCGATCTCCGTTGCAGCCGTCTCGGCATCGTATGTTTTTACAGTCAGCAGGAGGATGTCGGGTTTCTCCACCCCCGAGATTTCGCTGATGGCATGGACTTCTTCGACGACTCCGAGTGTGCGGTCACCGGCCAGGTGAAGACCGCTTGTTTGCAGGGCTTGAACAATCCGAGGCCGCGCCAGGAAGGTCACCGGGAAACCGGCGAGTGCGAGCTTTCCACCCACTAGAGCGCCGACAGCCCCAGTTCCAAAGACCAGGTAGCGCAAGCTACTTCTCCTCCGAACTAGCCAGTAAACGATCGACCAGGGTATTTAATTCCTCGTCGGAGAAGAAGCGGATGACCAGGCTACCTCCACTCCGCCCTCGTTTTAGCGTCACACGGGTGCCAAGGGCTTCGCGGAGTTGATCTTCCAGGGCGGTCTCCTCGGGGGAGTGTTTTGTAGTTGGTTTACTCTTCCGCCGTTCACCGAGCAAGCGTTGTACGAGTTCCTCGACCTGGCGCACGTTGAGTTCTCGCTCAAGGATGCTTTGAAGTGCCGCGGATTGAGCTTGTGCGGTAGGAAGGCTAAGGAGCGCCCGGGCGTGTCCCTCTGAGATCTTGTTGGCGATGAGCGCGTTTCGGACGGTAGCGGAGAGCTTCAACAAGCGGAGCGTATTGCTCACTGTGGCGCGGTTTTTTCCGACACGTTCGGCGATCTCTGCATGGGATAGACCGAACTCATTTGCTAATTGGTGATAGCCATCCGCGATTTCCAGAGGGTTTAAATCTGAGCGCTGCAAATTTTCCACAAGCGCCCACTCGAGCTGCTGTTGGTCATCGGCATCGCGCGTGACCACGGGGACGAATTCCAAGCCGACTTTCTGGGCAGCCCGTAAACGCCGTTCTCCCGCGATGAGCGTATAGCTGCCGCCTGCGTCTTTTGGGAGGACGATAAGTGGCTGCAAGATGCCGTGTTCTCTGATGGAATCGGCGAGCTGAGAGATGTCATCCATTTCCAGCGACGTGCGTGGCTGTCTTGGATTGGGTTGAATGATCTCGACGGGCACCTGAAGCATACCTTCCCCCGCTTGAATCTTGTCGGCGCCTGCCGGGATTAATGCGTCAAGACCTTTACCTAAACCGCGCTTCTTACTCATCTCTTACCTCATTGTTGATGGTTACGGATGGTTCTATATTTTCGATTCCGTCGCCCTGGAGAAGCTCACGCGCCAGCGCTTGGTAAGCAACTGCGCCGCTTGAATTCGGCGAATAAGCTGTAATAGGAAGTCCGTGCGACGGCGCTTCAGCGAGCCTGACACTGCGGGGTATCAACGTTTGAAAGACGTCGTTTGGGAAATGCTGTCTGACTTCCGCTACGACATCCTGAGCGAGGTTCGTGCGGCCGTCATACATTGTAAGCAGCATGCCGCGGATACGGAGTTCAGGATAGAGTCCACTTTTTACGCGCGTTAATGTCCCTATGAGTTGCGTCAGTCCCTCCAGGGCAAGGTACTCGCATTGAATGGGGATGATGACGCCATCCGCCGCGGCGAGTAAGCCGTTGAGTGTTAAAAGGCCAAGGGAAGGTGGGCAATCCACGAAGATGTAATCGAATTTCTTCGAAAGAGGTTGGAGTATTTTCTTTAATAAACTCTCGCGTTCGGGGACATCGACCATCTCGATTTGAGCTCCGGCAAGCGCAGATGAAGAGGGCAGCAAAGAGAGTTTTAGTTTCTGGTTGTGAAGGACGATCTCAGCTGCAGGGACCTGTCCGATAATAGCGTCGTATATGCCCTGCCTGACCTCTGAATGGTTTATGCCCAAACATGAAGTCGCGTTTGCTTGCGGGTCGATGTCGACGAGCAATACGCGCAACCCCAATTTCGCAATATTGGCACCGAGATTGATTGCGGTGGTCGTCTTTCCCACACCGCCTTTCTGGTTGACCAAGGCATAGGTACGTGTCATTCACTCACCGTCCGTTCAACGAATTTGGCATCAGAGGATCTCGGGACACTGGAAATACCGCTCCTGGTGACAGAGAGTGCCGCGAGATGGTTGGCAAAACGCGCGGCAGCCCAGGGTGAATGACCATCGATCAGGTGGATAAAGAATGCAGCGGCGAAGATGTCTCCTGCGCCTGTAGGGTCAACTTCCTCTGTCACAGGCGCCGGGATCTGCCTCCACTCATCAGCCCAGAAGATGCGTGCTCCTCGGCTGGCTTCGGTGATTGCTAGAACCTCACAAAATCGGGAGATTTGATCAATGGTCTCTTCGTTGCCTTCTAGATCTTCAATGCTGAATACAATTGCATCGGCGCGAGAAATCTGGTCTTGTATACTCTCCCAGTTCTCAAGCCAAACCTCCCCGGAAGATCCCCAGCGACGGAGCCATCCTTGGGGTGTCAGGCAGATAAATGCTTCAGGGAAGAGGTCGATGATGGAGTAATCAACCTCATTCGCGATCGGAGCAAGATGAACAAGGGGGGCGGTTCGCCAATCACCAGGAACGTCGGCGCTTGTTAACCTTGCTGCTTTGGCCGAAATCGTTTGCCGCCGTTCCCCTGATAAGTATTTGTTTGAGAAGATTGTCGAATCCCGTGAAGGGACAATGTGCGTCGAGATCTCAGAAAGCGGAAGGAGGTCGAGATCATGACCGGCTGATGTGATTACAGCGGTTCTCCTGCCTAGAGCTTGGGCAGTTAAACTCGAATACGCAGCCGTGCCCCCAAGGGTGGGGCCATCAGGATTGAGATCTTTGGAAACGTGTCCGATGATGAGGTAGTCGACCAGCCGGTTAGAAGCATACATGTAGAGGATTATAAACGACTGCGGTGGCCGGACAACTGTATCTGCTTATCGGGGGAAAATTGTGACTTTTCGTTGGTCCCTCTCGCCAACGCTTGTGGTATCCACATCGGGATTGTCTCGCAGTTCAATATGGACCAGTCGACGTTCATAAGCCGGCATTGGTTCGAGCGACATCGTTTGTGAAGTTTCAATCACTTGGCGGGCCATTTGCTGAGCGAGACGGCGAATTTGACGTTCGCGTCGGGCACGGTAGCCCTCAACATCAATCAGCACCGCGACAGGGCGTTTGAGTTCTTTGCCGACGATTAGGCGGGTGATGTATTGCAGAGCTGTGAGAGTCTCGCCGCGGCGACCGATGAGAATGCTGAGATCGTCCCCATGGATATCCAGGAAGAGAGGTCGGATTTTGCCAGGGGAGTCAGCTTCGCCCCAGTACGCTTTAATGCGCGCCTCGATGCCCATCCGTTGAAGAAGTTCGGTCACAGTATCGCGGGT
>JBARSI010000142.1:0-29951 GCA_049644665.1 Anaerolineales bacterium | reverse complement strand
TCAATGAGCCGCTCTACGGGCTTAGGCGCCGCAGATCTCATCCGCCTCCACCCAATGGTCCAAGACCGCCTGCCAGTGGACCAAGCTGCTTCGCTGCAAGGGCTTGTGATTCCTGGACCGCCTGGTTAATAGCCAGGAGTATCAGGTCCTGGACCATCTCAACGTCACCGGCTTCCAGTAGATTCGCATCGATTGTCACTTCTCTGCATTCCTGCGTCCCGCTCATCACAAGCCGCACAGCACCGCCGCCGGTTGTGACATCAACGGTCAGGTCCGCAAGATCCTCCTGTGCCTGAACGAGCTTCTCTTGAAGCTCCTGGACTTGCGCCATCATGTTTTTGCCGAAAGCGGATCTCCCTTTCCCTTTGCCCATCTAATCCTCTCAATTTGATTCGCGTCGGTGCCCATGACCCGGGCATTCTCGTAGGTTTAATTGGCATCGTGTACGGCTGAGGCAGGGACTCGATTATGCCAGCAACGCTAAACCTCCGGAGGCCATTTTTCCACCTCGACAACATGCGCACCCAATTCGCGAATTGCAGTCGATACCATCCCGCCATCCTCCATTGGAGGATGTTGGTCATCTGTGGGTTCTCCTGGTTTCCATGATTCGCTCAAGATGCAGCGAAGGCCGACCTTTCCACCAAAGACTTCTTCCAGGGCGCTGACAGCGATTTGCAGATTGTGATCCATCTCCATCTTATCGCGGAGAAGATCGCTGCCGAAACCAATAATGAGCACGCCCTTCTCGAGGCTAAATGGGCGGCATGAATTCAACAAAGCCTGAACTCGTGGATCGTGGCGCCGGGCGGCTTGAAGGACATCCTGCCAACTGCTGACAACGATCTCAAAATTTAGCTTTCCCGCAATCGGCCCGGAAACCGGGCTGGATTTCCGCTCACTGCTTTCCTCACGAAGCTCCGGCTTTGGCGTCTCTGGATTACCTGCCGTCTTTGCTTTCGGGCGCTGTTCCTGTTCTGCCCTCGTGGGCGTCTTCGTTTCTGGATTATTGCCCTTTATCTCCCCGGCCTCAACAAAAGCTAATTCAAGCGGCAGGGAGGTCTGCCAGGTAGTCTTCCGTTCTGCTGCTGCTTGATTAAAAGCGCGGATCCCTGCAAGCAGCCGCTCAAGCTGAATCCCCTCTGCCTGGGTGCGCATCTCCGCCCTGCTCTCGGATGTGGCTTCAACTAACTTTTCATTCCCCATCTTGATGAGAAGCAATCCGCGCAAATACTCTACGACCTGGCGAGCGAACTGTCTTGGATCCGCCCCGCCATCGAGAGTTTCGTTGATCAGGCTCAGACCTTCGCCGATGTTGCCTGCAACCAAGGCGGTCACAACCCCGCGCACCGCCTCGCTGGCCGCGGTGCCCAGTACAACCTCCGCGTAATCCAAGGTCACATTCTCACCCGTTGAACCGAGCTGATCCACCAATGAGATCGCATCCCGCAAACTACCCGTTGCCTGCCTGGCGATTAGCTCGAGCGCCGATTCCTCGATGTTGAATCCTTCCTCCTCAATTTTGGGACGTAGATAGTCGAGGATTGTCGCAACCGGCAGCTGCCGGAACTCATGGCGCTGGCAACGCGAGATAACCGTCGCCGGGATCTTGTGAACCTCTGTTGTCGCCAGGATGAAGATGGCATGCTCCGGAGGTTCTTCCAGAGTTTTTAACAGGGCATTGAAAGCTGCCGTTGAGAGCATGTGGACTTCATCGATGATGTAAACCTTATAACGCCCCCGATTAGGGGAAAAGCTGATCTTATCTCTCAGGTCACGGACATCATCCACGCTGGTGTTTGATGCGGCGTCAATCTCAATTAAATCGAGAAAGCTCCCCTGTGCTACCTCCGTGCAAAGTTCACACTCTCCGCACGGGCGGTCGGCGGGGGAGTCCACCAGGCAGTTTACCGCTTTGGCGAGGAGGCGAGCGGTCGTGGTTTTCCCTGTACCACGTGGCCCCGCGAACAAGTACGCGTGGGCGACACGGTTTCCCCGCACCGCGTTCCGAAGCGTTCGAATGATGTGCTCCTGGCCGACGACTTCTTCCCAACGCTGTGGCCGCCACTTGCGATAAAGAGCGTGTGTCATTTCCAACCCTCACTGATTTATGGAGTTGCTTCTCCAAGTGTTCGGGATAATCCTGGGCTCGAATAACTTATCCGCTCGCGAACTCGAACCGGATGCGAGTTTAGCAGACGCAATTCCACGGCGCAAGATACTCGCCGGAAGCAGGTTCAATAAAAGGGAAGGATGTTATAATATTTTTAAAGATACATACATTGTGGAGGGTGCAATGACGCTGCCTCGTGGTTGGGAATTAATCATCATTTTGGTCATCATCGTCCTGATCTTTGGCCCTGGTCGCCTGAGCAAGATCGCCGGCGAAATTGGTCAGGGGATTAAAGAATTTCGGACAGGGATTCGGGATGGCGAAAGCGAAGACGAGCCATCCGATGAAGAAGATACAATGGATGAAGCCTGACATCTCCAGCAGCACCAAATAACCAAAGCCGGCCGAATGGTCGGTTTATTTTTAAATAAGTCGCGTACGCTTCCTCAAACTTCCCATAGGATCTTTCCACCCTGGATGCTGATGGGCGTATAGATTAATTCGTGGGGACTTTAAAGGAGGATACTTGTTCACCGCTCACATTACGAAGATAGATTACCTTGCCCGGTGTCCATACGGCCTGGTCAAGCCCCCAGTACAGATCAATCGTGGTGTTCGTACCTGCTCTTGTATGGACGTCCACCGCCCCGGTGCTGTAAAAAGTGAAATCCGGGAAGTCGAATGAATTTCCATCGCCATCATCTAGCGTCCAGCCCGCCATAGAGACTTCACTCCCGGTATTGAGGAGACGAACAGACTCCGTCTCCAAATCCCCGGCGCCGACGATGCCGTTGATCACAACCTGCTGAGCCGCAGCTGCGGCAGGAGTTGAACTTGCTTCTGGATATCGGGTTTCACTGGCAGCCGGCGTCGTCGCAGCCCCCTCAACTTCAGGGATAATCAGCACCTGCCCCACCGAGAGCTCGTTGGGGTCTTGTAGCCGATTGGCGGCCATAAGCTCTTCCATCGAAATGTCGAACTCTTCCGCGATGTTAGAAATTGTATCGCCAGCTCGAACAGTATAGGTACTTGGGGTTGGAGAGGGAGGCTTTGTTGGTGTCAGCGTAGGAACAGCGCTGGCTACATGCGCGATCACATCGACGGTCGCCGTCGGCGTCACAAGTTCAGGTGGGGATCTGCGATCCCATAGATTGAGTACAATGAGGACAGTAATCGCGGAAACGAGGATATTAGCGCCCAGATAAAGGAGATACTGCCTCCAAGTAGCTCGCCGTACGCTTCCCATGGCCGCGCATGATAGCACAGCTTACTGCGAAAGGGAATTGCCTCTCGTGGAGTCAAGGCAGTAGAATGACCCGGCTGCGTCGATCGATTATAAATTCGGCACGGCCTTGAATTTGCGAGAACGGATCTCACGCATCATGTTTGCCCGGAGAGACATAACCACACAAGTACCTTTGTTTCCCAATAGCGGAGTCTTAATGCCCTACATCATCGACGGCCACAATTTAATCGCCGCGCTGCCCGACATCGATCTTTCTGATCTGGACGATGAAATGAAACTTGTCGAGATGCTGCAGAGTTTCTGCTCCAGAACCAAACGCCGGGCGACAGTTTATTTCGACCGCAGCGTCCCGGGTGGAGAACCCTCGATTAAAAGCGGGATGGTGAATGTCAGATTCGTCCGCCTCCCGCGAACAGCGGACGACGCCATTCGAGATCACTTACTCAAACTTGATAAAGAAGCGCCGAATTGGACGATCGTCTCCTCTGATCGTGAAGTCCGCTCTGCGGCGAGTCGAGCGGGTGCATCCGTTCTCGATAGCGACGCGTTTGTCCAGATGATCTCCACGGGTACAAAAAACCACGACCAAAGCGAGAAACCCCTGGATAATCTCAGCGATATAGATCTCGATGAATTGGAGAGGCTGTTTAAAGATCGAGATCAGGGCTCATCCTGAGAACTCATCGTTTATTAATGTAATTGAGACCCCATTAGGGTAATATTTGCGCAGGACACGCCCACTTACTGATTTTGTGCTGGTTGAAGGGTTTGTCTCAGGGGATCCTCCCAACTGGAAATGTGCCTCCCCGTGCATTTCCAGGGGAGACCCCGAATATTCTGGAGCGTCCGAATTCTCATCATCCCCACTTGTGTGTCTCAAATAAAAAAAGATCCTCGCAAGAGGAGGATCTCTGATTGATGTGAACCCGATTTAGAAATCAGGCTGCGGCTGGAGGTCGAGCCGGGAAGTATGCTGCGGCACAAGTGACATTATCGGGGCTATCGGCAGCATTTGCCGCGGCGACTAAAGCATCGCACGCCTGCTGTGGGTTGCCCATCCGCAAGACAGTATTCCGAATCTCATCATCCGAGATAACACCCCAGAGTCCATCCGAGCAAAGCAACAGGTATCCATTAGGAGGTGTGGCATGGGTGGCCACATCAACCTTCACGTCAATTGCCTTCCCCATTGAGTTCCAGAGGACATTTCGCTGCGGGTGTGTGAGAGCTTCCTCTTCTGAAATCGTCCCGGTATCGACTAATTCCTGAACCAGAGAATGATCACGGGTAAGTTGCTGGATGCCATCTGCGGTTATTAAGTAGGCGCGCGTATTGCCGACGTGACCTATTGTCAATTGATCGCCCACTCCAAGTGCGATTGTTAGAGTAGAAGTGCCACCTTCAGCGCGGGATCTAACCTCCCGGTTCGCCTGTTGGATCGCTAGCCGGACGAGATCCTCCATGGAGCCGGTGTGATCCTCGGGTTCAAGTGCAAGAAGATCGAGGATCGCCCCGCGGGTCAGGCTGGATGCTAGTGTGCGCACCGAAATCGCGCTGGCCTCAGCGCCAAGTTCATGCCCCCCGAGCCCATCGGCAATGCAAAGTAATCCAAAATCCGGGGGTTCGTCATCGCCATCCGCGCTTCCGAAGATCACGAGGAGAGAGTCGTCATTTTTCTTCTTCCCTACACCGAGCGATTGTGCCGTCCCCGTTGTGATATGACGACGAAACTCCTCAAAGTAAGTGAATGGAGCCTTTTCGGGATCTAGCGGTGCGGTGGAAGCCTGGTCTGGCGGTGGAGCTGTTTTCTTGCCGAACAGTCGTCGGATGAATTCCATAGGGTATGTTTTTCCTCGGTACAGAAGTGCTCAATTCTACATGGGCGAGGGGCCATCGGCAAGCATTAGATCATTCCTGCTTGGCTTCAACATATCCTTGCTCCTCCGGGTTTCCGCCGTCCTAAAATTTGGCATTTTGTTGTTTACTCGCTGATGGATCCCGCGCGGCTTCGAACAAAATGTTCTGGCAGGATTGCCAAGGTGTTCGCAAGGCGCTCAATAAAAACCTGCCCCAGACTGTTAGATGCCAGTCGGGGCAGGCATGTTTCAACGATATGGATGAGCAAGATTAAGGAAGCAGCTCATAAATCACGGTCACTTGCACTCCGATGGTTGTTTGACCTGGGCTAATAATACTTGGCACGCCGGCGCCTACTCCGCCTCCACCCATACCAAAATCCCCTTTCAAACCGTAGCTGTAGACCGGTCCCGGGGCTCCAGCCGAACCCTCTCCTACTGAGATGGGATTGCCGAGTGTCATTCCCAAACCTTGTGCCAGTTTCTCGGCCCGATCGCGAACATCAGCAATTGCTTTACTCCGCGCTTCAGCTTCTAAGGCAGCTGTGTCATCGATTGAAAAGTTAATGCCTGAGACGTTTGTTGCGCCAGCATCCAGTCCAACGGCTATTAGATCCCCCATTCGATGAACTTCTCTTACCGTTATTGCTAGACTGATGTCAACCCTGTATCTGGTTTCACCGGTTGGCATACCGGTTTGAGGGTCATATATATCTTCACTCCAAACGTTGTAGTTCGTGGTTAGAACGTCATTCGAACTCACACCCTGCGCCACGACAGCGTTTGTCACCTTCTCGATAGCTGCATTTGCTTCATTAATCGCTCGGCCGATGTCTGGATCGACGATCGAAACACCTAACTGGGCATTCGCTAAATCAGGTGAACCGGTAGCCTGACCATAACCCGTCACCGAGATTGTCAGTCTTTCAGCGGGAAGCCCTGTTCCATTGCTTGATGCGCAACCAGCTGCCAGCAGCACCAGAACCAGGAAGATTGGGGCTATCCGGATTGACTTTAAGAGTGTTGTTTGTCTTTTCATCGCAATTCTCTCCTATTTAGTATTTTCAACTCTTAATTATTGAGTGATATTTCGGCTTATCTCGAGTGTTCTTAACAACGTATGTATGTCTTTTTTGTCTTCATAGTTTACTCCTGAAGTATAAAGGACGCGAGAACATGTGTATACAATTCCTTATTGTCTTCATTGTTTACATCCAACATGCTGATCCGCAAAAGCACATCATTGTGTAAGAAGAAGATTTCCTCAGATGATGGAGCCATTGGTGATTGCGGGCTGTGGAGTCTTATCGCTGGGACACCGGACATTTCCATATTCGGCTCATCCGGTATCTCTGCGAACATTTCCTGGAACCCTTCTTTGACCCAACTGGCTAGTTCCGTGCCTTGGGGTGGATGGTACAGAGGCGTGTCATAATGAGAGACAGAAAACGTAGCCAGCGATAATTGATCAGCCTCCCCCAGGAATGCCTGCATAAATGCTTCATCTGGATTTTCACCGTTCAAGAAACATAAGCACTCTGGCCCCCTTTCTTCCGGTGGCTTCTGCTTGCAGTCCGACGGCATTGGTCCAAAATAACATTCGGATGGATACGCAAAAGAGTATCCATGCTCAACATTTAAGTACGTATACCAACCCTTTTTTATCTCGGAAGTTCCGCCACATGCACTAACAAATATCCCACCCAGAATGAGCACCAATCCCATTTTAGATATCTTCTTCATTATCATTTCAATCCTCCTAACCGTGTTCACTTGCCATGTATTGTTCATGAGTTAGCGTCTCGTTTCACTTATAACTATTCAGGATCATCATCAATCGGTCTGGTGAATCTCCCTTGCAAACGAAATCGTCAGCGCCGGCCGTCAAAGCTTCTTTGCGCCATTTGGGCTGTCCACTCAAGACTAATATCTTCATCTGTGGATGATCTTTTTTTAGTGAAGATATTGTCCTGCCATTATTTTCATGTGACAGTTCCCACTCGAGTAAAACCAAGTCCGGCATTGTCTCCCGGATTTTTGATGTCAGTGACTCGGCGTCGGCAACTTCAGCCACGATGGTATGCCCCGTAGCTTGTTCAATGAGCAGCCTCAGTGCAAAACGGGTCCGCGACCGTTTGTCTGCCACAAGGATTAGCATGTTTAACTCCTCAAAATCATTGTTTCTGCGGCCTCGAATTGTCTCAAGTATAGAGATGGATTGCGCTTGGCACATCGAGTAGCTGAGTGATATTGAAGTTGGTCAGATAGTGAGTCTTAATATGGGTCAAGTGGTCAGGATCGGAAAAGGACAGCCGAATAATCCTGAATTAATCCCGTTTATGAAGATGCGATTTGAATCAATTTTCCGGGATGCGAACGGTCCAGCACTAGATGGAGAATATTCCTGATTTATCAGGTAAGTGGAGGGCATGAAGCAATCGCCTGTGAAGCCTCTCGCTTCGTGTTATTCGACGAGATTATTCTTCAGTGCGAGGGCTACCGCTTCAGTGCGGCTTGAGGCGCCTAGTTTGGAGAGGATAGCTCTGACGTGATGTTTGACAGTTGAGCGGCTGATCACCAGCTGTTCAGCGATCTCCGGGTTATTCAAACCCGTGGTCATTAATGCGAGCACTTCCCGCTCGCGAGGCGTGAGGTCAAACCCCAGCACCGGGGGCTTGGTCGTCGCGTGGATAAGGGCTTGTGCAGCTTCGGGGGCCAACGTCGGCCGGCCTTCGTGTGCATTGCGAATCGCGTCTCCTAGTTCCTGTGCGGAAATATTCTTCAATAGATATCCAATAGCACCGGCCTGGATCGCGCGCTGAACGAGATCTTCATCTTTGTAACTCGTAAGGGCAATGACCTGGATATCCGGGCAGGCCTTCCGAATCGCGCTCGTAGCATCAGCGCCGTCCATCCCTTCCATCACTAAGTCCATGAGCACCACGTCCGGTTTCAGTTTCCCGCACATCAGCACCGCATCCTCACCGCTAGATGCCTCACCGGCTAACTCGAGGTCTTCGTAAGCGAGCAAAAAATCGGCCAAGCCGCTGCGAACCACGGCGTGGTCATCGACCAACATCACTCGAATCTTTTCCCTGTCCTTCATCGCTTCCTCATCTTTCTACCAAGGCGAGTGCTGGTTACTCGCGGGCAGGCATAGTTGTCGGTAAAAGAACTTAATTCATTATAGACTCAGATTGAGTTACCTAGATTATTGTAGCGCATTGTTTACAACATCCACGTAAGTGTGATGCGCGCGCCTTCGTTCTGCCCACTTTCCATTGCCAGTTCGGCGCCAATCGATTCCGCTCTTTCCCGCATAATCCCCAGTCCCAAATGATCCGGTGGCACTGAGCCAATGTCGAAACCAATCCCATCGTCTTCGATCGAAAGCTCAACCTTTTGTTCCTCACATAGAAGACGAATTGCCGCCCGGGTCGCCTTGGAGTGTTTCGCAACGTTATTCAATGCCTCCTGTGCGATCCGATAGAGAACAACTTTCACCTCGGGATTAAAGTCGCATTCTCCGTCAATTTGAAGATCGACCGGTATCCGTGCGCGTCCCGTTGTCGATTCAGCTAACTGCCGCATCAGTTCAGCGAGATCCGCTTCTGCGATGGCAGCAGGTCGCAATTCAAAAAGCAGCGTGCGCATCTCGGCCAGCGCCCCTTTCGTTAGTTCACGCAAGATCTCAAGCCGGCTGAGGCCAAGCTCGGGATCTTGCTCCCACAGCCGGGGTATTACCTCCGCGATAATGCTCGCAGAAAAAAGCGTCTGAGTTACCGCGTCGTGCAAATCCCGGGCGAGCCGCTGGCGTTCCTTAATAATTGCGGCTTGCTGTGCCTGGTCCTGCAGCTGAGCCTGCTCGATAGCGATTGCGGCGCGGTGCGCCAGAGCCGTAAACAGCCGTTGCTCTTCCGATCCAAATCCCCTCGGCTCCAAGTAGTCCACGTTAAAGACACCATAGATTGCGTCTTCGATCTTAATCGGGATGTGCATGAAGGATTGGATCCCCTCCGCGTCGGTGATCCACGTGGCTACCTTCGCTTCATCACGCACATTGTGAACAATAGCGGGGAGTCCCGTCGCCAGAACCCAACCAACCGTGCCGTCCTCTGTGGAAGACTGCATTTGCTCCAGAGTCTCGGGTTTTAAACCCTTGGCAGCTCGCGGGATTAATTTTTCAGTCTGATCATCCCAAAAAAACAGCGATCCCTTATCGGCATGGAGGATCTCAACGGCAATATCCACAAGCGCCTGGAAAACCTGGTCGACCTCGATGTGTCGGAACAATTCCTCGTCGGCACGATACAAGGCATCCAGTTCTTGTCTTCTTTGTTCGATCTCCCGTGTCCGTTCTTGGACAATGCCTTCAAGGACCCTGCTGCGGGCTTCGACTGCGCGAACCCGCAATCGGAGAACCCCGAATCCCAGCCCCAATACAGCGAATATCGCGATGGTTCGGAACCAGAGCGTCTCCCAATATGGAGGCGCCACAGCAATGTGTGCGGCTGCTCCCTCCTCATTCCAGGCATTGTCGCTATTTGATCCCTTAACCCGGAAAACATAATCGCCGCCATCGAGATTTGTATAGCTCACATAGCGCCGAGTCCCTGCTTCAATCCAATCCTCGTCGAAGCCCTCGAGCATATATGCGTACTGGTTGCTATCGGGCGCATTGAAATCCAGGGCTGAGAACTCAAAAGCAATGAAATTCTCTTGATAGGAAAGCTCAATTCGTTCATCTGGGAGAAGATCCTGGCGAACAGGCTCATTGAATTTATAGAATGTCGTGATCACAATGGGGGGGACATAGGGGTTCAGTTGGATATCAGCAGGGTAGAACGCATTGAACCCCCGAATGCCGCCGAAGAACATCTCACCACTCTCGCTCGTAGAGTGCGCACCGACATTGAATTCATTGTCCTGCAAGCCATCGCGAACGTCGTAGTTCTGAAAGCTTCCAGATCGTGGGTCAAATCTCGACAATCCTCGATTCGTGCTCATCCACAGATGCCCATCTGCATCTATTTCGATCCCGTAAATCGTATCGTTGGGCAGACCATCGTCCTGCGTGAAGTGATCGAAGGTCCCCGAGGAGCGATCGAAGCGGTCCAACCCCCCTCCCCACGTACCGATCCACATGAAACCCTCGGGGTCTTCATAGAACGAAAAAATGGAATTCGAACTGAGACTGTTCGGATCCTGGGTATCATGCTGATAGCGAATGAACTGACCACTCTCTGGATCCAGAACACTGATGCCGTTCAATGTCCCAACCCAAACGGCGCCGAGGTGATCCTCATATAGCGCCCAAACCCGATCGTCACCCAGACTGAGAGTGTCGTCGGGGCGATTCTGGTAGCGTGTAAACTCCCCGGTGGATGGATCCAGCCGATTGAGTCCGCCGTATCGCGTGCCGACCCAAATTGCGCCTGACTCGCTCGGCAGCAGGACGTTCACCCGGTTCCCACTCAAGGTGCTCGAATCTTCTGGGTCATGCGTGAAGGCTGTAAAGCGATTCGTTCGCGGATCGAGACGATTTAACCCGCCCGCCGTCCCGATCCACAATTTTCCGGAGTCATCTTCGAGGACCGCACGCACATCATCGCTGAGCAGGCCTTCGGACTCGGCCTCATCATGACGAAAAACGACGAGTTTATCCGCCGCTCGATCGAGCATGTTGAGACCCCCATTAAACGTTCCGATCCAGAGTCTCCCGCGCGAATCTTCCACGATCGACCAAATCATATTATCGCTCAGGCTGTTGGGGAGGTTCGGGCGGTGCTGGTAAAGCCGGAACCGTTCGCTTGAACGGTTATATTTATTCAGCCCTCCTCCGTATGTCCCAAACCACATCACGCCAGATCGATCCTCATAGATCGACCAAACAACGCTGCTGCCCAGGCTGTTCGGGTCAAATGGTTCATGGCGGTAGTGCAGGAAATTGAACCGCCTGCTTGTGGAGGACATACTTTCGAGTGACAGGAAATCCAATCCGTTTTGTGTGCCAATCCAAAGATTCCCGATGTGATCGCTATGAATTGCTCGCACGCGGTTATGGCTCAAGCTTTTAGCATCTTGCGGGTCATGCTGAAAGTTTAGAATGTCTCCACTTATTGGATCGAAACGGTAAATCCCGCCTTCTTCCGTGCCGATCCAGAGATGACCCTGCTCGCCTTCGCAGATTGCCGATACGTCGTTGATAGGCGTGCCTTTTGAATCAGAATCCTCTCGCCCGAAATGGGCAAACTCCCTTTCTGCCCGATCGAATCGATCCAGGCCTGCGTGTGTTCCAATCCACAAAGTGTCCTCTGAATCCTCATAGATCACACGTACAGCATTGTCGCCCAAAGAAGACGGATCCCCTTCATCGTAGCGGTAATGGGTGAAGGTTCCCGTTGCGCGATCCAATCCGTTCAATCCCCCTTCTTCGGTTCCGACCCATAAGGTTCCCTGATGGTCTTCATATATACTGATGACCCACTCGCCTTGAAGGCTGTGGGGGTCGTTCGCATCACCGGCGTAATGAATGAATGACCCCGACACCGGATCGTACCGATCGAGACCGCTGCGCGTACCCACCCAGAGATTCCCCTGTCGATCCAAATAGATTACGGAAATGAAATTATCAACGAGTGAGGTGGGGGCTTCGGGGTCGTGCTCATACACTGTGAATTTATAACCATCATATTTGTTCAGCCCATCCTCAGTTCCCAACCACAGGAATCCCCTCCCATCCTGGGCGATGGTGAGGACAGCATTCTGAGAGAGGCCGTCTTCAACGGTCAGGCGGTCGAAGCGGATGGTATTGGATTGCGCTGCGGCTCGAAGAGGCTGTAGGGAAAACCCGAAAAGAGCAAAAGCCAGGAATAGAATTCTTCGTTTCTTGTTCATAGCGGGATCTCTGTACAGAAATGGTCGTTGCTGATAATGCGGTTCAGGGATGCATGAACAGCGGCTCGGTTTCTTTCGTATTTAGTATATGCCCTGAAATCCTGCGGCGCTAACCGCAGTACTTGACCGTACTTCCGCACAAGTTGAGGAACATCCCGTAAACGGAACGTCCATCCGAGAAATCCATCATTGTCCCTAAAGAAGCTGTTCGCATGCAAAGGCGTAGTCCTTTCCCAGGGAGGTTTCTCCCATCAGTCCGGTCGAGGTTTACCATAGATCTTATCCCCTCCTTCTTTAATATCCATCCCCCTATGGCTCAGTAGTCAACCTGTCCAGGTGGACCATCAAAGAACCCGTCTCTTGGTTCTCATAAATTTGGGTCAACCGCAGGGTGAAACCCTCCGTGTTCCCCCTTAGGCTATAGGCGCACTGAAGTTCACACACCGGAGGAAAGCATGAGCGTTGAACAGGCAACATCCATACTGATCCAGATTGGTGCAGGAGCATTCATGCTCGGCATCTTATATGCCCTTCAAGCACTCATGAATGGGTTTGACGCCGATGGAAGGGAAGAGATGGAACGAATGAACGCCGCCCGTCGTCTGGTCCAACAAGAGCAGGTGGCTGCATTAAAAAGAAAGGATGTCGAGGGCGCACCGATTTTCTCATCTGACTTCGAGTTTATTGAAAAGGCGCTCATGAAGGACGCTCGAACAAAAGTGGGATGGAAATCTATTCCGAAAGCCCTGGATCAATCCTTTAGCGCCGAACGAGGTGAAACATGTCAACTTGGAACATTGGAAGCAACGTATCTGCAATGGGATCGATTGGTATTGACATTAGAGGAGAGCGTGCAATGAATGAGAATTTGAACCCCGGGAAACAGCTTCAAAATCAACGGCGATTACCCTCCCAACGCCATCCGCTGGTTGCGTGGTTCGGATTGATGGGTCTTATCCTTGTCCTCACCGCGTGTAATTATCCGGGTCCGGATGACACCACAACCGAGCCCCCTCTTCCCACGGAAACGCCTGTAGGGATCGCCTCGATCGAAGGGATGATCTGGCACGATCTATGTGCGAACACCAGCAGCGAAGAAGAACTTCCCGCAGGGTGCGTTATCAACGAAATCACGGGCGGGTTGATCGCCAACGGCCTTCTTGAAACCGGGGAACCGGGCCTTCCCGATGTGAATGTCGAACTGGGCTTTGGTCCCTGCCCGTCGTTTGGCCTGGCCAAAATTACGACGGATTATGGAGGCAGGTACTCCTTCCAGGGTTTACTGCCCGGAGAGTATTGTGTTTCCGCCAACTTCGGAGAGAAACACTTGCCCGCATCTGTTGAACCGGGCATTTGGACGAATCCCGCGAGCGGTATGCACATGCTCACGCTCGGGTCTGGAGAAGTCCGGAAAGACGTAAACTTCGGTTGGGATTTTCTCAACAGCCCTGCTGCACCAACTCAGGAACCAGCACCCGAATTCACACCGGTACCGAGCTGCCTCGATTCCATCGAGTACATTAAGGATGTGACCTTTCCCGATGGAACACGACTCGACGATGGCGACTCGTTCACCAAAACCTGGCGCTTACGCAACAATGGCAATTGCACCTGGACGCGTGATTACAACTTAGTCTTCCTTTCCGGTTACAGAATGGGCGGCCTCGTTGTCAATCCATTGCGAAGTGTCGTCGAACCGGGGCAGATTGTGGACCTAACCGTCGATCTCAAGGCGCCGGATGATTACGGGACTTTTTGGGGATACTGGATGCTGCGCAACGCGCGCGGAGAAATCTTCGGCCTGGGCGACGATGCGAATTTGCCTTTCTGGGTGAAGATCGTCGTTGAACCGGAAATAACCGAGTGGCGCGGCGAGTACTTCGATAATCGAAAACTCGAAGGAGATCCGGAGCTAGTTAGAAACGATGAGAAGATCGACTTCAACTGGAAATTCAAGTCCCCCTCATCAAGCTTGCCCATCAATAACTTCTCCGCACGTTGGACGCGGCGTGTAAAATTCGACGCCGCGACGTACCGCTTCTCCTTCCGTGTCGACGATGGCGTACGCCTGTGGGTGGACGACCGCCTGGTGATCGACGAGTGGGACGACGGATCCGTTCGAACCGTGGTGGTTGACCTGGAGATGACCAAGGGGAAGCACGATCTAAAGGTGGAATTCTTCGAACACGAGGGTGAGGCGCGCATTCACTTCAACGTCGAGAAGATCTCGGTCCAGAACGATGCCAAATGGACCGCTACCTACTGGTTCAACCGGACGATGGACAGCAAGTGGGCACTGGTGAAGACAGTTGACGAGATCGACTTCGATTGGGGATCGAATTCTCCGGCGCTGGGTATACCGGAAGATGATTTCTCGGCGCTTTGGAGCCGGGTTGTGGACTTCGAACCAGGGACATACCGCTTGTATGCACGCGCCGATGACGGCATCCGCATTGCAATCGATGATATCCTCACGATCGATGAATGGCACTCGAGCAACGCCAGCGAGACGCATACTGCTGAGGTTAATCTGTCCGGCTCTCATCGTGTAGAAGTTGCCTACTATGAGCGCGGGGGAGTGGCAAAGGTAACCTTCTGGTGGGAATTGATTGAGCCGGTGAATCAACGCCCGACGGCGGCTCCCGACATCTATGAAACGATGGCCGATGAGGTACTCATCGTTCCTGCACCGGGCGTGCTGGGCAATGATGAAGACCTTGATGGGGACACGATCACTGCATCGCTGAGCGAATCCCCCGCCAATGGAAGCGTGACACTTGACGCGGACGGATCCTTTGTCTATCTACCTGATCCAGGCTTCGCTGGCGAGGATAGCTTCACATATATCGCGACAGATGGTTCTGACAATTCTGAAGCTGCGACCGTGACCGTAACCGTGATCCTGCCGAACAGCGCTCCTGTCGCCAATGATGACAGCTTTCAACTAAAGGAAGACCAGGTGCTGGAAATTTCTGCACCGGGCCTCCTGGAGAACGATGGCGACGCAGAAGGACAGCCTCTCACAGCAGTCCTGGTGAGTGACGTAGGTCATGGAGATCTCATCCTCAATGAGGATGGTTCTTTCACCTACACCCCGGACCCGAACTATAACGGGATGGACAGCTTCACCTACCAGGTGAGCGATGGGGATTTGTCCTCGAACTCGGCTGTTGTTTCAATAGATATTGCGCCGGTGAATGATATTCCCCTGGCTTTCGGCGATAGGGCTCAAGGGGCAACGGGAGCCATCATCGAGATTAACGTACTGGCAAATGACGATGGCATGGGCGACGGTGCGATGAGCCTTGAGGTGGTAACTTCTCCCGTAAATGGGGTTGTGGAGGTGGTTGGGAACATCATTCGCTACACACCCGCCGCTGGTTTTGTCGGTGAAGATAGTTTCATCTATAAGGCGACCGATATAGATGGCGAGAGTTCGAGCGCGATGGTTAGTGTCTCCATCACCACTGCCGCACCTTCAAGCGATGGTGGGACCATAGAGTAAGTAGACAATCGGAAGCAAGATAACGAAAAGGTTTCGGCGTGGATGCCGAACCTTTTTGGTTCTCCATGATCGATATATGGGCCCGGTAGGAATCGAACCTACGACCAACCGGAAACTTCAATAGCACAATAATCGCCCCCACCCTTGCAAGGCGGGGGCTTGGGTTCTTTGCTGACGGAACGTAACACTACTTCTCAAGAGCCGTATATGCCAGCATGACCTCCACGTTGTCTCCCGCGCCCATCAAGCTGGCTCCGTTAAGGTACAGGATCTTATGGGCAAGTGTAGGCCGCATAGCTGCCATCATAAACCTGAAAGCAGGCTAAGATGCCACTGCTCCGGTAGGCTCCACCAATCAACTGCGTAACGCCCAGGCTCACTGTGCCGCTTTCTTGGTACAGGCCGTAGTTGGTGCTGCTGCCGTTCTCGCCCAACGCGGTGACGCTCGTAGACTCCAGTGTCGTGCCGCTGACACTATTGAAGATGCCATAAGCGTTGATCCCCCCGCGCCCGGTGAAGTAGCCGCCGCGCACAGTTGCCACCGTGCCATTGTAGTTGTACAGGCCAAAGTTGCTGATGCTGCCGTTTTCACCCAACGCAGTGACGCTCTCAGTTTCCAGTATCGAGCCGATGACATCGTTGAAGATGCCATAGGCATCGCTCCCCCCATTTCCAGTGAAGGAGCCGTCGCGCAGTGTGGCCGCCGCGCCGTCGATGTTGTACAGGCCATAGTTGCTGCTGCTGCTGTTCTCGCCCAGCGCGGTGACACTCCCTGCATCCAGTGTCGTGCCACTGAAGCTGTTGTGGATGCCATATGTGTTGGTCCCTCCGCTCCCGGTGAAGGAGCCTCCGCGGAGCGTCCCCGCTGCGCCGTTGTTGTTGTACAGACCGTAGTTGGAATTGCTGCCGTTTTCGCTCAGCGCTGTAACATACTGCAATCTGACGTCAGTACCGCTGTCGATTAGAACGATGGCGAAGTTGTCTCCGCCGCCCCCCTGCGCCCGTACAGTCACATCCGCCACCAGCGTTCGATCCACACCCGCAGACGCTAGCAGGGCTACGTTATAGATTCCCACACTGCTGTTGCCCACCGTAAGATCGCGCAGGCTGACATCACTCGCCAGTACCAGCGTGGCCGATGATGGTGGCAAGCTGCCGTTGCTGGCAGTGCTGGTGATGATTGTAGCCTCCTGCCCAGCCCCCTGCAGATGGACGTAGGGTTTCATCCTGACCGTCTCGCTGTACTCCCCCGGGGCCACCCACACCAGGTAGGGGTTATCGGCCACGGCACCAGTGATGCTATCGATCGCCGCCTGCACACTGGTGTAGTCTCCTCCGCTTTTGGCGACAACGACCACGTTCTGGTAGTGGGTCTCCAGTTGGCTGGCGTGCATGCCATCGAGCTTATCGGCGTTGATCGCATAGGGCGTCGGACTGAGAGGCTGGCGCGGGCTGAGCACAGTGAAGCCCGGATCACCTGGACCCTGCACCTCTATCGCCAGCCACAGCGCCGTGCCATCGAACCAATCTCCGAAGTCGAGTTCGACGGTGAAGTAGCCATCCGATACGGTCACGGCGTTCTTCGTTACCGTGCTCCCAACCTGGGTCCCTGCGCTGGCGTCGTCGTAGAGCTTGAAGGCGAAGTTGTAGGACCCGTTCGCGGGATTCCCTGTATCGGTTATATATCCCTGGTACGTGAACGCCGTCCCCACCGGCGCCAGAAGTGGCGCGCCGTCCGGCGCGGCGAATCCCGCTGTGCCACCGATTAGGATCCCGATGAGCAAAATCCCAAGTATGCCTGCGGTTGTGCGTATCGCTCGATGTCTCATGATGTCACTCCTATACTTATTGATTTTGCTCGAAGGGTTTATGGGAGCTCGAATTCAAGCAGCTTACTAATCTTCAACGCGCGTTTGGTCATTTCATCATCCTTCATTGTGGAATAATAAAATAAAACCGAATCTCGGCTACGAACTGGCTTTTATGCTTCAAAGAGATTGCCCTGGCAAAAAACCTTCCAGGCCGAGGAAAATAATGTCAGATACAGACTACAGTATGGATGAGTAGTGATCAATAGAACAAACAATCGCTCCCAATCTGAGGGGGTCAGGCTAGGAGTAATTATTAGTGGCAATGCCATAAATTGAAATTATTTCTTAAACGAAATAATGTCAGCTCTTTTCCGATATCGGAAACTTTATAGCGGCTGAATAACTTTCATTGCTCAATTAGGCTAATGTCTTGGTATGCACAAAATGCCCCTTTTTCAAGGGGCATCTATGGGCCCGGTAGGAATCGAACCTACGACCAACCGGTTATGAGCCGGCCGCTCTTACCACTGAGCTACGGGCCCTCGCCTTTGATTTTAGCAGACCCCCGCCGAAGTCGGAAGTCTTTCTTAAGGAATCGTTTATTGTGGCGACAGGAGATACAAGTTATTGGCATACGCTTTAATGACCACTTAAAAGCCCCTCCGATGACCGTAACGCTTGTCGATCTTATGAAACACTCAATGGCAAGACCAACGACTGCGCCAGCAACGAGCACCAGGGGATGCTCTGTCGAACGAAAAAGCTGGTTTTCAAGGGAAAACAACGAAGCAAAGATTACGAGTAATAGGGCTAGTAAATCGGGGCGAGCAATGCCTTCCATTGTGGTGGATTGACTGGCTTGATTTTCATCGTGTGATGCCCGGGAACCAGTATTGCGTTGGGGTGCGGCCAGATGCCATCAAGCTAAGCGCTGCCACATGGCCCTTTTCGACAACGGTCTACTATCGTGGGATGTCGAGTGTAACTATGATAAGGAAGTTTTTGCCACTATTTTTAGTATTATTATTCATTATCTGTATCAAAGATATAGCTTAACATTAACTCCATGGAACCATTCACCGGATGATGATCGAGTCATTGACAATCGAAGATGCGGTCAGGTCCCTTGTTTGGCAAGGCAGTGAAATCCCCCGGTAGAGATGGTGGCCAGGGCAATACAAGTTATTAGAAGGACAATGTACAAATACTCGTTGTTGTTTGGAGGGTCGAAAATTGCATTCCCTGAAATTTGTTTTCCAATTTATACCCAAATACAGGGGAGTATTAGCCCTGACCATCATAAGCATGCTGTTGCTTCTTGGTGCCCAATTGTATGCACCCTGGGTTGTCAAGGAAATGGTAGGGCTTGTTACAGATCCAGGGGCAAGCCAGGATGATTTTGGGCGAATAATTCAACTGGCGTTTTTGGCGCTACTGGTTTTTAGTCTGCGAGCCGTTTTACAGTTTACTCGCAGTTACATGGCCCATGTCGCCGGGTGGAGCGTGGTTGCCGATGTGAGAGCCATGGTTTATGAACATCTGCAGCGCTTATCGCTCCGTTTTTATGAAGACAAGCAAACCGGGCAACTGATGTCCAGGGTTGTGAACGATACAGATTTAATTGAGCATCTGATTGCCCATGCTGTGCCCGATGTGATTGCAAACTCGCTTCTGCTGGTGGGGGTCACTGTGATTCTGGCGAAGATGAATTTGCAGCTCACTTTGTTGAGTATGATTCCGGTGCCCATGATTGTGGTTGCTGTGCAGGGGTACACAAAATATGTTCGACCAGCGTTTCGCGCCCGACAAGCCGTACTGGGAGAATTCAATGCCGCGCTCAATGATAATTTATCCGGCATTCGAGAAATCAAGGCCTTTACGCGTGAAGCATACGAATCAATCCGTATTAGAGGCTACATTTTCCGGTATCGAGATTCAATGCTTCGGGCCTTACGCTTGATGGCAACCTTTCACCCCGTTATTGAATTCTCGGCCTCCATCGGCACGATCGTTCTGATCTATTTTGGAGGTCAATATATTCTGGGTCAAACTTTGGCGATTGATGAACTGGTTGCTTTCTTCCTTTATCTGGAATTGCTCTACCAACCCGTTCGCTCTCTAAGCGGTGTGTGGGAAAGTGTTCAACAAGCCCTGGCTGGCGCGGAACGCGTAGATGAGCTTTTAAAAGAAGCACCTAACATTGTTGAAAAAACGGGTGCGGCTGAATTGAAAGGAAGAGCCGACGGAGCGATTGTATTGGAGGATGTGGTCTTTCGTTATTCCATGGGGGATACGGTGTTAGAAAACATCAACTTAAATATCCGCCCTGGAATGGTTGTCGCTTTAGTGGGACCAACAGGAGTGGGCAAGACTACATTGGCAAACTTGATACCCAGGTTCTATGATGTCAGTGGTGGGGTCATTACCTTAGATGGTTATGATATTCGAGACCTGACCGTTCAGAGTGTTCGCCAACAAATCAGTATCGTGTTGCAGGATGTTTACCTTTTCCATGGTACCGCGGGTGAAAATATCATGTTTGGCCGCCAAGGCGCTACTGAAGAAGAAATGATCGCTGCTGCAAAGATCGCCAATGCGCACACATTTATCACCAATCTACCCGAGGGATATGACACCTTAATTGGCGAGAGAGGTGTGAAGCTATCCGGTGGTCAAAAGCAGCGAATGGCGATTGCACGCGCAGTTCTAAAGGATGCGCCCATCCTCATCCTCGACGAAGCCACTTCGTCGGTAGATACTGAGACTGAGCAACTAATCCAACAATCTTTGGAACAATTGATGGTTGGGAAGACGGTTCTAGTGATTGCCCACCGTCTGTCCACAATTCGAAATGCGGATCTTATTGTTGTCCTGGATGGCAGTAAAATTACCGAGTCGGGCACCCATGAAGAATTAATGTCCAATGACGGGCTGTACAAACGCTTGAATGATGCTCAGGTGGCTTTCGAACCACCCTGGCGCGAGGTGAGAGCAATCCCAAGTTAGCTGTCCCAACAATACATCACACGGTTCAGAAGAAACATTACGGGGCCAAAAAAACAGCAGTTGCGACAGCACCAGCCACTGAGGCACGGATCAATACTTTTCTTTCACGAGTATATTTACTCATGTTTGTGGGTTTGGCGATCACCGGTGTGGTCTCGTACCGGGCAAGTGAGAATCTGCAATTTCAGTTTCGTCTGCTCACGAGTCCCTGGTTGGGATGGGGAATATTCATCATCCAGATCGTCGTTGTCGTGGCGCTGAGCGGCAGGGGATCACGTAAGGGGTCTCACTTTGAGCCGACATCTTCTTTTGGGACAACGAAGATGAGATAAAGACCGATGAGTACCGCTGCCGTGCCGAGTGCTAAAACCGGCATTGGCAGCGTAAACCATTGGAATACAACGGAGAGAAGATAGAGAGCGAAGACAATCGTTGCGCTTACAACCAAAATCTTTCCAACAAGGGGGAATGGAATGGGCACGAATCCTGAAGGTCGGTTCATCAATAGTCCTTCCTGAATACCCCTATATAGTTTCTCGCGTTTCTCTATTGTATAGACGAAATCCACTTTTTTCCACAGGAAAACAAGCAGACATTCCCTTCGCTGGAGGGTCAATGGTTACAATCAGAGTCGAGATGTGAATTATCGTCATCGCCATTCATGAGGACGATCTTGAACTAAAAAACCGCCCGAAGGCGGTTAGGAGCGGGCGACGGGATTCGAACCCGTGAATGTCAGCTTGGAAGGCTGATGCCTTACCACTTGGCGACGCCCGCGCATGATTTGATTCTACCGTTCGCCCCTGAGCGGGTCAAGCTAACCAGGATCAACTCCTGGCTTCACCCGATGATTCGCTAATCAGCGAGGCAGCTCCGGGGTTTTCTCTCCCTGATCTGCTAATACAAAGGCAATCCAAGCTCGTCGCCTTTTCCATCCTTGCCATTTACGACGAGTTTTTCGCCTCCGCTTCCTTCCGCCAATCGCACCTTTGCCAAGGTGCGGAAACTCCCCGGGACCTCAGCATGTTCCCCGACTACGATCCGCTCACCATACTTCAACCGCTCGACGAGTTCCTTGCGAGGCAGCAGGGTCAGGTCACCCCAGATCGGTCCACGGCGAACATATCCTTTCGCAGTCTGGATCTGATCTCCCTTGGCCGTTCGTCTTTCTGCAACGATGACAACATCAATTTTGCGCGATTCCTTCGTGACGCGAATCCCTCGCATCGGACCCTCCAATCGTTAAGGGGATGTAAAATACAGTAGGGGTAACAAACAGTCGGGGTGGGCGGACTTGAACCGCCGACCTCCGCGTCCCAAACGCGGCGCGCTTCCATCTGCGCTACACCCCGGCTCGGCAAGAGTATAAGACTCACCTTCGTCAGGGTCAAGGAGAGAATGGAGAGAACATCCTCTTATGGGTGACAAAACCTTTGCTCGCTACTTCGATGCTCAATACCGCGCCTTCGGGGAAGATCTCCCCTTATGGCTTCATCTTGCGGCGGAGCACGGCGGCCCCATGATTGAACTTGGCTGTGGAACGGGTCGAATTGTTCGCGCGCTCATCCAGGCAGGAAATCGCGTGATTGGAATCGACCACGATCGCCACATGCTCGCCCGCGCACAGATCCACCTCGCCCCCTTCTTCATCCAGAACTCCTGCCTCGTGCAAGCCGATTTGCAGACTTTCGGATTCAACTTGAGATTCAACCTGGCGATCTCCGCCATGAACACCCTGTGTACATTCAGCGACCCCGGATTGGTCGCGGTTTTCCGCAACGTCTCCCGGCAATTAGCGCCTGATGGGCTTTTCGCCTTTGAGATTCCGAACCCGGCCGTCGATCCCTTCAGTGGTGTCGACACCGACGAACCTCTGACCGGCTTTCTTGAACCTGAAAGCGGGAACCCTTGCCAGATTTACGCGCAGCGAATATCAGGGTCCACTCAAGATCAGGTGGAGATCCTCTGGCATTACGACGAGCTCTCACCTGATGGATCCACGCAGCGCTACACGCTTCGCCAGGAATATTTCTTGCGATCAGAAGAAAAGTTCGGCAAACTCCTCGATCGTGCGAACTACACGCTTATCGAGGCCTACGGTGACTATACTCGTTCGCCCCTCGCAGATAACTCCGAGACGATGATCCTCCTCGCCAGAGCGAACCCGCGATAGAAAAAGCTCCCCCGATATTCTTTCCCGGGGAAGCTCGTGACAGACAGATCGCAATCGAGCGGTTAATTCAGGCTGCGATCTCCAACGATCACTCGAGCTGGCGTAAGACGAGCATCACTTTACCCTGGATCTCGAGGTGCCTGGGATCCTGAATGATGATCGGGTCCATCGTCGGATTCGCAGGCTGCAGCCGGACGTTATCCCCCTCGTGATAAATGTATTTTAGCGTCGTCTCTTCGCGATCCCTCAGCCACACCGCCACCATATCGCCGTTGCGCCAATGGTAATCGCGTTTCATCACGACAATATCACCATCACTGACCATGGCATCGATCATTGAGTCACCCTTGACTTCAAGGGCGAAGACATCATCTGTAGTGCTGAGCATGTCGCGCGTAAGCTCGATCGCCTCGTCTGCACCAAACATGGGAGAATCCGTGCTGGGGAGATGAACGGGCTCGCTGGCAAAGATACGACCCACCATTGGGACCCGGATTACATCGCCCAGTTTGCCCGTCGCCTTCAGCAGCTTGTCGGTGAGGCGGATTCCCCGGGACACGTTCTGATCGCGATCCAGGTATCCCTCTTCCACTAACCGATTGAGATTGTAATTAACAACAGAGGTCGAAGAGATCCCCACCGCCGCTCCTATTTGCCGGATGGAAGGGGGGTAACCATTATCCGTGCTGAAACTCTGGATATAATCCAGTATCCGCCGCTGGCGGTCCGTCAATTTTCCCTTCGCCATCGTTCCTCCTCTGTGAGACTGCTTGCCACGTCAGGGAATCTATTAACCCCCTTCGATATTTCTCGCACACTTGTTCTTATTTTAGCGGAACATACGTTCTATGTCAAGCGCATAAATATCCGTTTCCCCTTTCTAGAAACCCTTTTTTCGCTAAAAACATTGGCGTCCCTAATGTCTGCTTGTACAATGCAGCAACCAAAATACTTTCGGGGTGAGTCAAAATGGAAAAATTAAAACAACGCATCATCTCCGATGGGCAGAATCTCGGCGGAGGCATTCTGAAAGTCGACGGTTTCGTCAATCATCAGGTGGACCCGGTGCTCATGGAGGCAAGCGGGCAGGAGTTGGCAGAACGCTTTAAGAACGTGGGGGCTACCAAAGTCCTCACCGCGGAGATATCCGGGATTGCCCCTGCCCTGACCACTGCATATCATCTGAAGCTGCCGGTCGTTTACGCTCGCAAGAGCAAACCGATCACAATGCCAGACCAGGTCTTCCTGACCCTCACGCCCTCGCATACCAAAGGCCGGACGGTTGAACTGATCGTCTCGCCGGAATATCTCAGCGGCGGGGAGCAAGTCCTGATCATCGACGACTTCCTCGCCTCAGGACAGACGATTATGGGTTTGGTCCGGCTCGCCCAGACCGCCGGCGCCGAAATCGTGGGAATCGGGGCGCTGATCGAGAAACGCTTTGAGGGCGGGCGCGATGTCCTCTCCCACTTGAACGTCCCGATTGAAGCGCTTGCTGTTATTGTGGATATGAGCGACGGCAAGATTGTGTTCGAAGACTAGCATCATTATGGATACGATCGCCGTTCTGGATTTCGGATCACAGTATGCCCAATTGATCGCAAGGAGAGTCCGCGAAGCCCACGTTTATTGCGAACTGTACCCGTACAACACAACGGAACAGGAAGTGCTCGCTCACAAACCTCTGGGCTTTATTCTCTCTGGGGGGCCATCCTCGGTCTATGAACCGGATGCGCCCCAGATCCCTGCCTATGTCCTCACCAGTGGTCTCCCCATCCTCGGCATTTGTTATGGGATGCAGGCGCTGACCCATGCTCTGGGTGGAAAGGTCGCCCCTGCCGACCAACGAGAATATGGTCCGGCCCAGATTGAAACCACGCGGGAAAATCCGCTCCTCCAAACGGGGCATCAGCAGGTCTGGATGTCTCATGGAGATCGGATCGAAGTCCCGCCGCACGGCTTTGACATCTTCGCCCGTTCGGAGAACTCACCAATTGCAGCGATGGGCGACAACTTCGTTCATCGCTACGGCATCCAATTCCATCCCGAAGTGCAGCATACACCCGAAGGCCGCGAGATCCTGCGCACCTTCGTTGTGGATATCTGCCGGGCGAAACCCGCGTGGGTGCCGGCATCTATCGCCGAGGATGCGATTCGCCAAATAAGTAATCAAATCGGGGATAGGAGAGCCATTGCCGGTGTTAGTGGAGGCGTGGATTCCTATGTCGCTGCCGCGCTGGTTCATCGGGCGATTGGCGACCGCCTGCAGTGCATTTTCGTCAACAACGGCCTGCTGCGTCACGGTGAACCCGAACAAGTCGCGGATGCATTTGTTAACGATCTCGGCGCCAATCTGAAATCCATCGACGCCACCGAAACTTTCCTCGATGCGCTTGATTCTATTACTGACCCGGAAGAGAAGCGCCGCAGGATCGGCGAGAAATTCATCCGCCTCTTCGAGGAAGAAGCTCGAGAATTCGGCGATGCGGATTTCTTGGTCCAGGGGACAATCTACCCCGATGTGGTTGAATCAAGCGGTCCCGATCGTCGGGTGGCTGAACGAATTAAGACGCATCATAATGTGGGTGGGCTGCCCGAGGATCTCGCACTTGAACTGGTCGAACCGCTTCGCTATCTATTTAAAGATGAGGTGCGCGCCGTCGGGTTGGAGATCGGACTCCCCGAAAGCGTCATCTATCGCCAACCCTTCCCGGGTCCAGGTCTCGCTGTACGCTGCCTCGGGCAGGTCACCATGGAGCGTATAGAACGGGTCCGCCAAGCCGACCGCATCGTCATGGAAGAATTGGATACCGCAAACTTAATGGTGGGTCCGTTCACTAACTCAGCTTCCGAAATCGGTCAAATTGCCCAGGCATTCGCGGTGCTGCTGCCCGTGCGCTCTGTTGGCGTCATGGGAGATCAACGCACCTATGCTGAGACCATCGCTGTTCGTGCAGTGACAACGGATGACTTCATGACTGCTGACTGGGCCCGAATCCCGACTCCCGTTCTCTCCCAGATCAGCACCCGCATCGTCAACGAAGTCGATGGCGTCAACCGGGTGGTCTACGATATCAGCAGCAAACCTCCGGCAACGATCGAATGGGAATGAGGGGCGATCATTCCCCCCCTTCATCCTGCAGCTCCATAAATGAGCAGGCGTCGACCTAAGACCATCCCGCATCCACCCGCGCGCAGGGGCCGACCCATGTGTCGGCCCGTTGTTTTCCCATCTTCAGGACCAGTTTGGGCGAAGCAGCGGCCTTCTCCCTGCAACCTTTTGTTTTAGATGATCTAAAGCTCGGGCACACACATGGTTGCGCCCCCACACTGGATATGCAAACTGCAGAAGCCGGCCTGGGCATGGGCCCGTCCCTACGGACAAGCCAATTCACAACGAACAAAAAACCAAAAAATATCCAAAAATCACCGCCGTGCTACAATGGCCCCATGTTCATCCCTGCATCCCGGCGCGCATTGATCCTGCTGCTGCTAATACTGCTCACCGCGGGCCTTGTCCCTGCCGCTTTGGCGCAAACGGATATCAGCCTGCGCCTTTCTAAACTCAACATCGGGTCCTTCCCGCGAGTCTCATTCTTCGCCCAAGTGACCGATGACAGGGGACACCGACTCCTCGGCTTAACGTCCGCAAACTTCCATGTTCTCGAAGAGAATGCAGAGGCGAGCGACGTCGAGGTCGAAGAAATAATAGTAGGGAGCAGGATCGTATTCGCCGTGAACTCAAACATCGGGCTTCGCATACGAGACAGCCTGGGGAATTCGCGTTTCGATCTCGCCCGACAGGCATTGCTGGATTGGTGGCGGCTCCCTGAGTTCAATCGGGTAGGGGTCGATGACCTGAGTCTGATCGCGGCCGATGGCACGCTTAAAAGCCATAGCCGAGCAGCGGTCGAACTCGCCACCGCGCTGGATCATCATCTACCAACCTTCCCCGACGAGGATACCGGCTACGAGCTTCTTTTCCAGGCATTGGATTTCACCGCAGATAGACCACCGAATGCCGGAATGCCGAATTACCTGGTTTTTTTCACCGCATTGTTAAAATCGCCCAATAATATTCCCGTAATGAATATCATCACCCGCGCCATCAGTAATGAGACGGCGATCTTCCCGGTTTTATTAGGGGAAGAAGATATTCTTGAGCAGCCCGAGGCGGAGATCTTGAGCCAGATCGCCGAGGGGACGGGAGGCCAACTCATCCTATTTAACGATGATGAAGGTCTCGAGCGTTTGATCGACTTGATCATCAGCCAGCGGACGCAGTACTTTCTCAACTACACCTCGCAAATTATTGATTCCGGACCCCATGAGATCAGGGTTCAGTTAAATATCGACGACACCGAGACAGCCTCAGCCGTCCGGAGTTTCGTCCTGGAGATTCAACCTCCGGAAATCACATTGCTCCAACCACCAAGGGAGATCTTTCGCAGCTCCGATGATCCCTCCACGCCTCTTGATGAAATTCAACCTACATCCATCGAATTGGAATTCGCAAAAACTTTCCCGGACGGCTTTCCGCGCGAATTCACACTGAGCCAATTGCTCGTGGACGGCGTCGTTGTCTATCAAAGCGAAGCGCCCCCATACGAGCGTTTGACCTGGGATCTTCGACCCTTGCTCCAATCCGGGGAACACACAATCCAGGTATTCGTCGTTGATTCCTTCGGTCAGGAGAGCGCATCAGATATTCACAGAGTTCAACTAGACATTGAATTGCCCCCGCGCGGTCTTGTGGCCATTCGGCCTGCATTGGGCTCGCTTCTCATCACCCTCGGCGTCCTGCTCGTTGGCACCATCATTGCAGCCGTCCTGTTTACTTACAGCCGGCGGCCTTTAAAGACATTTGAGGCCGAGTCCCACGAGGCATCGGTCGCCCCGCGCCGGAGAGGTGCATTGCGGCGCGAGCTGCCTGATGAGCCGGCAGAGGCTTTCCTTCACCCAATGGAACCTCACACAACCACCGGCGAGAGCATCCCCTTGATCGGAACGGACATTTTCATCGGCAGTGATCCATCGCTCACCGCTGTGCCCCTGGATGATCCTTCCGTTGACAGAATGCACGCCCGCCTCATCCGTCAGGTTGACGGCGGCTATTTGCTTAAAGACCAGGGATCCATCGCCGGGACCTGGGTGAACTACAAAGAAATACCGAAAGAAGGGGTGTTGTTAGCAGACGGGGATCGTGTACACTTTGGACGCGCTTTTTATCAATTCGTCCGGCCAAACGCATCTCATCAGCGTATAATCCACGTTTATAAACTTGATTCCAAGGGTCAAAGCCCATTAGAGCCCGAGGGAAATAATACACGTGATCGTTAACCAGCAATCTCACCTTGCCTACGCAGCCAGCACCCACGTGGGAAAGAAAAGGCGCGTCAACGAGGATCGCTACATCGTGAGGGCATACCATCTTAAAGAGAATGGAGTGCCGGCGCTGTTGGCAATCGTCGCCGACGGAATTGGCGGTCACCAGGCAGGGGACGTCGCCGCCCAGTTGACAGTGGAAACGATCACCCATGGAGTCACGGCTTTCCAAGGCGGCGATCCACTCCCCTGCCTCCAATCGGCGATCATCGAGGCTGGACGCGTGGTCTCATCCAATGCTGCCGAATCCGCGGATCTTGCCGGGATGGGATCCACTGCGGCTGTTGCCCTCATTATTGGAACGCGCCTCTATACCGTCACAGTTGGGGACAGCCGCATTTATCTGCTGCGGCAGGGTCGGTTACGCCAGATCTCGATTGATCACACCTGGGTGCAAGAGGCGATCGACTACGACATTATCTCGCCCGAAGATGCGAAGGACCATCCGCAAGCCCATGTCCTCAGACGGCACATAGGAGGCAAGCAGCTTCCCGAACCGGATATTCGCATGCCGTTGGAGGATGGCGAGAACGACAGGCGTGCGATCTCAAACCAAGGGACGCACATCAAGCGAGGGGACCGCTTACTGCTCTGCACAGATGGTCTCACCGATCTGGTGACCGATCTAGAGATCTATCAAGTTCTCAAGGAAAAACCCGTGGAAGAAGCTGCTGATTCCCTTCTGAATCTCGCCCTGGAGCACGGCGGCCTCGACAACATCACAATGATCGTCCTCGCAGCACCGAGGCGTAAACTTCAAGAGACGCCTCGCTCAAAGTTCAAATCCCTGCTTGCTGCCGCATTTAGCAGTTTGATTCTGATCATCATCACCGCGCTGGCGCTTGCCGCAGTCTGGTGGTTTGGCTTCTGGCCCTGGTCTCCATAGTACATATTCTATGGAGCTTGTTGCCACAGAGCTAAAGATCTAAGCCCTTCGCGCGTTCAACCCAGGCAACCCCAAATAGGATGAATCCACCCCCAAGCAGGCTTATCATTGTCACAACCTCATCAAGAAGGATGATTGCGAGAATTAGCGTGATTAGCGGCTCGAGGTATTGCAGTGCCGCAACCGTCATCACCTGGCTTCCGGAAAGCGCAAAGAAATAGAGCGCGTAAGCCAAACCCGTACTGGCCCCTCCAAGGAAGATCAACGACCACCATATCTCAGGTTGGAGGACGATTACTTCCGTCCAGTCTCCATTGATCAGCGATAGGCACAGGCTGAAAAGCCAGCCCCAGGTCATTGTGTATACAGCAACCTGAAGAGGCGAGCATCTTTCTGAAATGGCTTTTCCGGCAATGGAAAACACAGCCCAGGCGATCGCCGAACCCAGGAGCAATGCGGGGCCAACCCAGCCTCCTTTGCCAATCTCCAGCCCTTCATTCCTCATAGCAACAAGCAGCGCTCCCAGCAGTGCGAGGCCAAGCCCAGCCACCTGTCCAGTAGTGACGCGCTCCTGGAGAAAGAAACCCGCCAGGACGACCATAAATGCGGGGGCGAGCGCGGCCAGCCAAGAGGCGGTAGTGGCTTCGGCGCTGAGCATTCCCTCCGCCTACAACCACTGGTGTCCGGCGAGGCCGACTACCCCCAAGAGGATCATAAGGGCGTGGTCCCGCAACGACAGACCTCTGAGTTCATCACGCATCCAGGCAATCGGATATAAGACACATAAACCGATTCCCAGTCGAATGACAATGAGTGTGATTGGTTGAGCTTGCTTGAGGGCGATTTAAATGGCGATGAAGGACGCCCCCCAGAAGAGCACCGCCAGCAGACCCGCTAGGATTGCGAGGGTTCGTCTTTGCATTTGTGTCCCAATCTCTCACACAGGGCTTATCGCTCGATTGTCATACGGACAATAAAGCGGTCCACGCCTCCAAGGCGATACTTATAACCCTCATCGCCGCGCAGGAAATCGACCTCTGTTCGTCCATGGTCAATCGCCGAACGAATAAGAT
>JBARSI010000141.1:0-3371 GCA_049644665.1 Anaerolineales bacterium | reverse complement strand
GGTGTCCATTACCTGATCGAAGCTGCGCCACGGATTTTTCGGGCACTCCCCGACTACGAACTGGTCCTGATCGGTGATGGTCCTTTAGAAGAGCAGCTTATAGCCCGCTCCGAAGAAATGGAACTCAAAGAAAAGATCCGATTTCTGGGTGTCAAGAGGCCCTCGGAGGTCCGCCATTGGATGCAGAGATCGAAGCTCTTCGTTCTTCCCTCCCTCGAAGAAGGTTTAGGCGTTGTACTTCTCGAAGCGCTGGCATGCGGGACACCATGTGTGGGGAGCGAAGTGGGGGGGATCTTGGATGTGATCAACCCCGATGTCGGGCGTCTTGTTCCACCGGGTGAGCCCATTCAGCTCGCGGAGGCGATAATCGGTATTTTGCAGAATCCCGATCTCTGGGATGCTCTCCATCAGCGATCGCGGGACTATATTGTGAATCATTTCAGCTGGCAAAAGATCTCAAATGAATTGCTTGCGCTTTATCGAGATCTGGTGAGAATCAACGCCGATTAGGCTTCCTAACAACCAACGCGTCAGTCGAAAGTATCAGGGCACGACCACACTCTTTCCAGAGACCAATCGCGAGTCTTGCCCCGAGCAGCAGTAAACAAGTGAAAACCACCCATGCCCAAAGAGTTTTCTTTACTTAAGTCCAACCGCCAGAAACTCGAGATGGATTTAGCCCGATCCTCGAAATGGTGGATATTCTCGCCGGAAAACTACTCTCAGTTTCGCTGCACGATTCCGATGATCGAAGAATATGCATTCGGGAAGGTAATTGATCTCGGGTGTGGTCGCCTGGCGCTGCAACCCGTGATCCAAGCCCTCAATCTTGCGTATGACGGACTGGACCTGAACCCCTCATCCAGCGAGGTCACATACGAAGCCGATATTCAAAAGATGCCCCTTATAGCGGACGGATCCTATGATACAGCGCTCTGTCTTCAAGTACTGGAACATGTCCCCGAACCGCAAAAAGCCGCTCATGAGATCTTTCGAATCCTGAGGCAAGGGGGAGTTGCCTTCATCACGGTTCCCCACCTGAGCCGTATTCATGACGAGCCAAATGATTTCTATCGATATACCGAGTACGGCATCCGTGTTCTACTTGAACATGCCGGTTTCCGCATCGACGAAATCCTCATCCGGGCAGGCATGTTCTCATTTCTCGGCCACCAGATTTCTAGCGTAATCAATCCACTAGTATGGAATGTCCCCCTTTTACGCGAACTGGTTTACGGTATCAACAGCGTCATATTCTCACGCGGGTGCTACTATCTCGATCAACTGACGCCTTCCCTCATGCGCTATTTTCCACTCGGCTATACTGTCCGGGTGACTAAACCCTAGACGATGTCGAAAAGTGCCCACACTTCTAATCAAACATCTGAGAAGAACGGTCGCGGCTATCAGCACGACTTCTACGATACATGCGATCGCGTGAGGGATCGCGCATCCCGGCTCGAGATCGCCTACAAGATTGATTTCATCCTGGATGACATCATGGATTTCGATACGGCTGACATGAATTGCTTGGATATCGGTAGCTCATCTGGACTCGTGACAACAGCCATTGCCCATCGTTTTGCCCAGACCATCGGATTGGATATCGATCAGCACGCGCTTTGGGAACGGGAGAGCTCGGTAAGGGAGACCGCTGAATTTGTTGAAGGTGATGCGATGCGGCTACCATTTCAAGCGTCCACTTTCGACTTTATCCTGTGCTTGCAGGTTTACGAGCACGTGCCCGATGACGAAATACTGGCGGCAGAAATGTTCCGTGTTTTAAAACCAGAAGGGACCGTCTTGTTCAGCGGCCCTAACCTACTGTTCCCCATTGAGCCGCATTATCATTTACCCTTTCTCCATTGGCTTCCACAGGCATGGGCAGATTTCTACTTACGTTCGATGGGCAAGGGACACTCTTATTATGAAAAATCACGCAGCTACTGGGGGTTGCGGCGCATCGTTAGTGATTTCACCTTACATGATATCAGCCCGGACATCTTTCTCTACAGGCTACTCCAGGACCGATCCTTGGGTTATCTTGATAATCTCCTCAAACGGATCACGAAATGGCTGTTGAAGGCTACAATCCCACTGATGCCAAATTTCAATTGGATATTGCGGAAGGAACCGCAAGACAGAGCCAAAGATGATCGATGACCGCATGGATATACTCGCCAAGGCATATCAATCATGGTCTATACATCCATTCCAAGTCCAGAGATTTGGAGCACGCGAACTCGTCCCTCGTCCACCGACTGAGCCGGGGAATTGAACTGGTTATCAGCCGCAACAGGCCAAAATCAAGCCTCCAGTTACAAATGGTTGGTATCAAGTATGCTTACGAAGCATAGAAGAACGATTTACAGAGTAGGCCTCGCTCTAGGCATGGGGCTTTTTCTATACCAAGCTTACGCAGGCTATCAGGGCTTCAGTCAACTGAAGACTTCCCCCGCACAATTTAACACCCTTGTGATTACCGTTGTCATCGCGATATGTGCTTTTGTTCTTCCAACCATGACCTGGGGTGTGTTGATGCACTCGGAGGGCACCTCGCTTCCCTGGATTGAGATCCTGCGGGGATATCCGCTGTCTTTCATCCCCAGATACATACCTGGCAGTATTTGGGGGTATCTCAGTCGCAGCGAATGGCTCTCCGCAGCAGCCAAAATGCCGTATGTCAAGTCAATGATGATTTCATTCCTTGAAATATGGGTCGTATTAGTATCCGGAACCACAGTAATACTATTGCATTTAGTGCCGATTGCCCGTACAGCGAATTTTCTCTTGCAAGGCACAATTACATTCGCAATCATCTTGGCATCATGGATACTCCTACGACTCGTCACGCAGATACCCATGATCCGCACTCGCATAATGCGCATATCGAGTGTCGATCACCTTCCCAAACCTGGCTTCGGTCTTTACCTGCTCGCTGTCGTCCTATATGGGATCATGTGGTTTCTCTATGGCCTGGTGCTCAGCGGAGTCATAGCAATTATGGGTTCTCAAAAATTCTCGTATCTTCCCGGTACAAGCGCATATTTTGCGATATCGTGGATGGCTGGATTTCTGGTGATCATCATCCCTTCAGGCCTTGGAGTCAGAGAGTTGGCATTAGTTTCACTCCTCTCAACCTTTCCTAACATAAACGTGGCTCAAATAGGTGCAACTGCGGTCTTAATGAGATTTTTGGTCATCCTCGGCGAGTTCTTTTGGGTAGGAATCAGTCAAGTGCTCGTTTATTTAATTAGTCGGGGCTGCGAAACATCCGATGCGAAATCACTAGGCCTTCATTCCCCTGATTGAATATGAATAATCAGAGTTTCAGATAGAGAAATCGAGATCAAAACCAGATAATGGCGATG
>JBARSI010000140.1:0-3939 GCA_049644665.1 Anaerolineales bacterium | reverse complement strand
CGGCGTATACCGGGTTGAGCGCGGCCGCACCTTCGTTCTGCTCGCCCCCGACATTCTCATTGAACTCCCCCGCTACGGAACCGAACCTACGGCTATCAGCGGTCAGTCTCATCCGGTTTTCACCAATGTTAGCGATACCACCTCTGGAACTGTTGAATATTCCAACAACGCTGGCGACCCTGTGCTCGCCGCCTATGAATGGATCCCTGAATGGAATTTGGGCATTGTCACTGAACTCCCGCAAGCCGATATTTTTGCAGAGGCGAACGCCCTCGCTCCCTTCACTATCGCGATGCTCGCTGGCGCATCCATCTTTTCGATTGTGGTTGTCGCCTTCGTCGCTAACCGCTTTCTTCTGCGACCTCTTCTAAATCTAACGGAGCTGGCTGAACGACTTTCTCGCGGGGATTGGTCCTTCCGTGTTCCATCAGACCGCGATGATGAAATTGGCGCACTTGCTCACAGCCTAAACAGTATGGCAGACGAACTAAACAGCCTCTATCAATCGCTCGAAGATCGAGTTGAAGAACGCACGCGCCAAGTGCGAACAGCAGGAGAAGTCGCTCGCGCGGTAATTTCAATCGCTTCACTTGACGACTTGCTGAGGCGTGCAGTCGAACTCATAAAACAGCAGTTTAATTATGACTATGTTTCCATTTTCTTGATCGAGGAGGAAGGCGACTTTGCTTCCCTTCACGAAGCTACCGGAGAGATTGGGAAGGCATTAGCGGCCGAGGGGTATATCATTCCAGTGGGCTCAGCCTCGGTCATTGGATGGGTCACGAGCAATAACCAACCGCGATTAGTAACGGATATTCAAGCAGCGGATACATCACTACGAAGAGATCTCATGACTGATATGCGTTCCGAGCTAGCGGTTCCACTGCAAACCGGCGGTCGTGTGCTGGGAGCGATAAATGTGCAGAGCTCCAGGGCTGATGCTTTTCGACCTCAAGATGTGGAAATGCTGCAGACGCTTGCTGATCAATTGAGCGCTGCGATTCTCAATGCACACCTTGCCAAAATATCTGCGATTGCAGCAGATCGAGCACGATTGGTGAGTGAAATCACGTCAGATCTAAGCGGCTCATTGGAGATCGAAGAGGTTCTAGAGAAAGCTGCCAGAGCGTTGCAGCGCGGGTTGGGCAACCCAGAAGTGATAATTAAGATACACGGAGATGAAGGCCCAGGGCTGTATACAGGAACAGAGATTTAATGCAAGTATGGCAAACATTTCACACAGCTTTCATTATCGTTTGGATCGACCTCAGTCGACATTCTCTCATGGTGAGTAACGACATACTCGATTCGTATGAGTGATAGCCGGGCAAAATAACTCAAGAAGCTTACCTTGCTCTCCTGGAGAAATTCGGCGTTATCAGATGACACACACTATGAGGATGAAGAAACAGGATGATTAAGCGCTTGCGGAAAGCCATCGCTCCCACCTCACCAGATCCGAATATTGCCCGACGCCAAATTGTCCTGAATCTGGTTCTTCTAGCCTTATCAATCCCTGGATTCCTTTTAGGAACTGCGCTCTTGATCCTTTGGCTTCTTGATTTGGCTCCACTAACTGGTGCCATTGTCGGGTTAGGAGCCCTACCCTTCTACTTGCTTTCTTATTGGCTTGGCCGCAAGGGCCGGCTGCAAATTGCAGGGTACATACCCACAACTATTGTTTTCATCGTCATGGTGGCATCACTATTCCAGGTAGGTATCGGGCATGTATCCACAATAGGTATGGCGATGGTTGTCGCAGCAGCAGGCATCCTGATTAACGCTGGGGCGGCTTCCATTTTTGTCATGTTAAGCATCCTGGGTTACATCACTGCCGGCTGGGCTCAGAACGCCGGCATTATCACGGCGGCGATCCTCCCACAATCGGCAGTGCTCGCGGATGCTTTCGGGCTCGGTTTCGGATTAGCCGTTCTGGTAATCCTTAACTGGTTTTCCAATCGGGAGATGTCCAGGGCAATAAGCGTGGAACGCGAGATAAGTGATCAACTCCAGGTACAGAGCCGAGAACTCGAGGAGTTGGTTTCTCAACGTACTCGCGTCCTGGAACGGCGAGCGCTCCAACTACAAACAACTGCCGATATCACTAAATTAACCACCGAGCTTCCAGAACCACAAATTTTGATGTCCCAGGCTATCGAACTCATCCGCTCTCGCTTCGGTTTTTACCACGCCTCAATTTTCATTATGGATGAGACCGGCAACTGGGCCGATCTTGTTGCCAGCACAGGGGACGCAGGGCGCAAGATGATCGCCATGCATCACAGGCTTGCACTGGGCAGCGCAAGCATTATCGGCTGGACCACAGCCAACCGCCTCCCACGCGTTGCGCTCGATGTCGATCAAGATCCTTTTCATTTCAAGAACCCACTCCTACCAGAGACTCAATCAGAACTCGCAGTCCCCTTGCTTGTTGGGCAGCGCCTTCTGGGAGCTCTGGATGTTCAGAGCACTGAGCCACATGCATTCGCCGAGGATGATATTAGGGCCCTGGAAGCAATAGCGAGCGAGGTAGCAGTTGCAATCGATAGTGCCCGCATCCAACGCGAGATGCAGGATCAACTCGACCGTTTCGAACGCTCCGACCGATCCGAAACACAGGCTGCGTGGGGGCGGATTGCCCGTTCTCGATCTGTGCCCATCATCCACATAAATCAACGCGGTGAAATAGGATCTCAACCTGATGAAGTTTTTCCAGTCATCGAGGATGCCATCGTCCAGGATTCAACTGTCGTCAGTACGGATGGACGTGATATCGCCGTCCCAATTAAAGTACGGGGTGAGACAGTCGCTACGCTCGCAGCCCGACGATCTCAACCTGCTGAACCGTGGAGCGATGAAGAGATTGCCCTAATGGAGGCAGTCGCAAGCCAGTCCGCTCAAGCTTTGGAGAGTGCTCGCCAACGATCAGAGGAAAGACGTCGCGTTACAGAGTTGGAGATCATCAACCGTATCAGTCAGGCCGTTTCCCAGATGCTTCCTCAGGACTCGCTCTTCCGAATCGTCCGCCGGCAACTCATTCAGGCAATTGGGAATACCGACCTTAAAATTTGTTTATTCGATCCCCAAGAAGATCAATTGACGATCTCCTATGATTCGCACCGTACGGATCCCACCCAAACCATAACTGAGCCTCTCGGGGATGATCTTACTTCCGTAGTAATCCGTTCACGTCAACCATTACTACTGACGGACAATCCAGCCCAACGCGCAGCGATGTTAGGTGTGAGTGACTTTGGAGAGGGGATAAAATCCTGGCTTGGTGTGCCCATGCTGCTTGGCGATGAAATCCTGGGTACGATTGTTTTAGAAGATTACGACCGGTACAACCGCTTCACTGAAGATGATGCCGCGTTGCTGGCGACTGTCGCCAGCCAGGTCGCAGCAGGTATTCAGAATGCTAACCTGCTCGACCAGGTCCAGCGAACTGCGCGGCGCGAACGTTTGATTCATGAGATCACGAGTCAAGTTCGTCGATCTACTGATATGAAATCTATTCTTGAAACAAGTACCCGTGAGTTGGGTAGAGCACTCAACGCCATTCGTTCCACGATCTCCCTGGGTTCGTCTAAAGCGAATGACGCCATAGATGTTGGCGAGGACAGTCTCCTGAGCACCCAGGACCCAGAATCATGAGTAAAACAAATTCTATGAGCCTTTTACATGTTCGAAAGCTCTTGAGTAGAATGAGCCTTGGCGTGCGGCTTACTTCTATTCTGCTGCCGCTAGTCCTCATCCCGATGCTACTTCTCGCGGGCGTAAGCTACTTCCGAGCACGGGATCTTCTCCGCCAACAGGCCGCGAGCCAGATGATCTCAGCTGCACAGGCGCAGGTCCAGGTCCTGCAGGAATGGACCGACATCAGCGAGCAGCGCCTCCAACTTGGAAGCCAGCGCTCTACTCTTCGAGAGACCGCGTCCG
>JBARSI010000139.1:0-13122 GCA_049644665.1 Anaerolineales bacterium | reverse complement strand
GCTAGCGAGAGTTGATTGAAGGTTTTCGCCTCTGGTGTGAAAGCCACGATCGGGACACTTGGGCGAGTATACGACATCAAACGGGCTGTCCGGCCAGAACGCGTAAAAACAGCAATTGCAGCGACATCGCGATCACGCGCTAGGGCTCGTGCAGCATGCGTCGTAGCGACGGCATCATCATCCGTGGTCAAATCTTCTTCCGCGAGAACACAGCTCCACTGCTCGGCGTGACTCTCGGCGTCGCGGATGATCCTTTCCATGGTTTCAACGGTTTCGATCGGGTATTCACCGATCGCCGTTTCACCTGAGAGCATCAAACCATCGCTACCGTCAAATACGGCATTAGCAACATCCGAAGCTTCAGCCCGAGATGGCCGCGAGCTTTCGATCATCGAATCCAGCATTTGTGTGGCCGTAATTACGAATCGCTGGGCTGCATTTGCGTGTTGGATGATATGTTTCTGCAGTGAGGGCACGCGCTCCGGTGCGACCTCTACCCCCAGGTCACCGCGTGCGACCATTACGCCATCGCATACGGCGAGGATCTGATCCAGATTATCGATAGCTTCCGGCTTCTCCAGCTTTGCGATCAAAAGTGGAGCGCAATCATGTGCTGAGGACGAGATAGCCTCTCTGAGGAGCGCCACATCCTCTGCGCGGCGCACAAACGAAAGTGCAATTGCGTCAACATCATGAGCAAGGCCGAACTCGATATCTTGAAGATCTTTCTTTGTGAGGGAAGGTGTAGATAAGTTAATACCGGGGAGATTTATCCCTTTCTTGTTACCGAGCTTGCCACCGAAGACAACTTTCGTCGCAACATCATCACCATCGATTGAGGTGACACACAGCTCGATGCTGCCATCATCCAGTAGTATCCGGTCGCCTTCATTTACTTCTTGTGGAAAGAACTCGTAGTTAACATGGATTGTGTCCTTTGTTCCAACTACATCACGTGTCGTAAGTACGATCTGCTCACCGGAAGAAAGGACGACCGCCTCACGGCCCTCGAGCATGCCGGTGCGCAGCTTTGGACCCTGCAAATCCTGGAGGATCGCAAGTGATCTATTTTCTTTTTTTGCGAGCGAGCGGATCTCCTTGATAACTTTCGCATGGTCATCATAGTTTCCATGTGAGAAGTTTAGGCGGACTACATTCACGCCTGCCTGAAGCAGGCGTTTGAGCATAGAGCTGCTGCTCGAAGCGGGTCCAGTTGTGGCGATGATCTTTGCTTTGCGGGTCATAAATAATTCAATTCACTGGCTTGCTGTTCAAGGGCTTCGCGAAAATCTGGGTGTGCGATCTCGATGAGTGCGCGCGCCCGTTGTTTGATCGTTTTGGCGTAAAGGTTCGCAACGCCGTATTCTGTAACGACGTAGTGAACGTGGTTGCGTGTAGTCACAACACCGGCGCCTTGCTTGAGCATGGAAACGATGCGGCTTATCGGAGCACCGCCACCGGGTGTGGCGGTGGAGGGGAGGGCGATGATTGGTTTTCCCCCTTTGCTGCGCGAGGCTCCATAGACAAAATCCAATTGGCCACCGACACCGGAGTAGAGTTTAGGGCCGATGCTGTCGGCGACGATTTGACCTGTGAGGTCGACCTCGAGCGCGGAATTGATAGAAACCATCTTCTCGTTTTTTGCGATGACAAACGGGTCGTTAACATACTCTGTAGGATGGAGTTCGATGATGGGGTTATCATCGACGAAATCATAGAGTCGCTTGGAGCCGAGGATAAAGCCCGAAATGATCTTTCCAGGATGTAGGGTTTTCTTCTCGTTCGTGAGCACCCCGGCTTCAATTAACTTAATCACGCCATCCGAGAAAAGTTCGGTATGGACACCCAGATCTTTTTTGTCATCTAAGTAGTTTAATACTGCGTCAGGAACCGCGCCGATGCCCATTTGCATCGTCGACCCATCTTCAATAAGGTCGGCGATAGTACGGCCTATTTTCATACTCAATTCTGTTGCTTCACCCATCTTGAGCTCGGCCAGCGGATAATTTACAGAGACTGCAAAATCAATTTTCGAGAAGTGGATGAAAGAATCACCCAGCGTCCGCGGCATCTGCTCATTGATTTCGGCGATGACAACACTCGCTCCCTTCGCCGCGCTTTTGACCAAACCGGCCTCTATGCCCAAACTGCAAAAGCCATGCTCGTCAGGGGGGCTGACCTGGAGGAGGATGGCGTCGAGCGGAAGATGATTGTCACGAAAGAGAAGCGGAACTTCCGAAAGGAATACCGGTGTGAAATCTGCTCGCCCTTCATGAACAGCCTTTCTAACGTTGTGGCTGATGAACAGTGTATTTACTCGAATGTGGCCTTCCATCTCGGGATCAACGTGGGGGGCCGGTCCAATTGTCAAGACCTGGACGATTTCAACATTTTCTAGTTTCTTAGCTCGTTTCACGAGCGCATCCAGAAGTTTTTGGGGTACGGAGCAATTTCCCGTTAGGAAAACGCGCCAGTTGGACTCGATGGCTTTAACCGCCTCATCGGCATTCATCAAGCGTGTTTCGTACTTTTTCAACCAAGTCATTTGTTTTGCTCCCCCACACCACCTAAACGCCTCAAATGGACCACTTCGCCAGCTCTTGTGTTCAGCCCGCGATGAAGCGGCGGCATGTCAGCGAGCGCTCCATCGACACCCTTCAGGGCGATGGCCTCGAGGTAGGGATATGCACCGAGGAATAATGCGTGTGAAGCAGTCCGTCCTAACACCCCCGACATATTCGGAACGCAGTAATGGATAATCCGTTCCTCCTCATAAATCGGGCTGCCATGATTCGTCGGGCGTGAAGTCTCAACACATCCTCCCTGGTCGATACTCATATCGATTATCAACGCACGCGGCTTCATGGATTGGACGGTCTCTCTGGATACCACAAGGGGTGCTTTCAAACCTGGAACAAGAACTGCGCCGATGAGGACATCGGCGAATAGACAAGCACGGGTGACGTTATACGGTGTTGAGAGCATGGTAACAATAGGATATGGAAGACGTTCCTGTACTTCACGGAGACGTTGGAGATCAGTATCTAGCAAGGTTACATGTGCGCCGATTCGGGTGAAACTGTCAGCCGCCGTGCTGCCGACTACGCCGGCGCCGATAATCACAACTTCAGCGGGAGGCACTCCCGCTGCGCCGCCAAGAAGGATACCTCGCCCTCCTTGATCGTTCTGCATAAAGCGCGCGGCAACCTGGATCGACATACGCCCTCCGATTTGACTCAGAGGCGTCAGGATCGGTTTATATTCATAGTCCTCTTCTACTTGCTCGTAAGCAATGGATGTAATCTTTTTTTCCAAAAGCGATTCGATTTTATCCTTTCGTGACGCGGCAAGGTGCAGGAAGCCGGTGACGCATATTCCCGGACGCATCAAATCAATCTCGTTTCGCATTGGACGAGCGAATTTCATGATGAGGTCTGGGCGGCCGAATACCTCCTCCGGGTTGTAGACGATTTGGCCACCGGCTGCTGAATAATCGTCGTCTGTAAAACCGGCACCCTCTCCAGCTCCACTCTCAACATAGACCGTGTGACCATGTTTTGTGAACAGGTTCACGCCCGCAGGGGGGAGACCAACACGGAATTCAAAGGGCCTTCGTTCTTTAGGTACGCCGATGTGCATGGATCACCCTCCAGGGAAACGGTTTCTCAGGGGTAGTACAAACGCAATACAAAGATGATATTCGCATCATTAGGAAGAAAGGAGTCTTACCAGGATAGCCTTCTGGGCGTGCAAGCGGTTTTCAGCTTGCTGGAAGACTACCGAGTGAGGACCATCTGCGACTTCATCGGTTATTTCCTCTCCACGATGGGCAGGGAGACAGTGCATGACAATCACGCCCTTCGTCGCCAAACCTACTAATTTCTCATTTACCTGGAAGGGTGCAAAAATATCCCTTCGTTTTTGAGCTTCGGTTTCCTGTCCCATGCTGGTCCAGGTGTCTGTATATATGACATCTGCGCCTTGAACCGCCGCGATTGGATCGTTTGTTTGCTGAATCTTGCTGCCCGTTGCCGTGGCAATATCACGCGCTTCTGTTATAACAGCCTGTGGTAAATCGTATCCATCGGGCGAAGCGATCGTGAAGTGCATGCCCAACTTGGCACAAGCAAAGACCAGGGAGACGGCAACGTTGTTTCCATCACCGATGAAGGTCATACGCAGATCCTTCAAATCATCAAAACTCTCAAGGATAGTCAGCATATCTGCCATCGCCTGACAGGGATGGTTGAAATCACTGAGACCATTGATTACTGGAACAGAAGAATATTTCGCGAGTTCAAGGATATGTTCATGACTGAAAACTCGAGCCATGACCGCATCAACGTAGCCGGAAAGAACACGACTTACATCTGCGATGGACTCGCGTTGACCAAGGCCAATTTCGGCAGGGGAGAGGTAGAGAGCATCACCACCGAGGTGCCGCATCACCATGTCAAAAGAAACGCGTGTCCGCAGGCTGGGTTTTTGGAAGACCATCGCCAGCACTTTGCCTGCAAAGAGTGGCTTGTTACCTCCCTCTTTTCTTTCCTTTTTTAATTGCCGCGCGAGCTTTATCATCTCGTTCAGCTCAGCACTGGAATAATCTGTAAGGGCGATAAAATGACGCATGGATATCTCCTCCGAACACTCCTCGAGACGCCGAATTAATCCAGAGGAGTATAGCATAGGACCAACCGAGAGTTTAGCCTTGGCAATGAAATCGGGGACACCTTGCTTACAACATTTTTGAGATCCCAAATTGGTTGATGCGCCCGCGTCTACGAGGTATGGGGGGGACGTAACCAGTACAGCCATCCTCCGGTACGTCTGGAGGGGGGATCGAACCGGTCAATCGCCGCGAGTAGAAGCGCAGTGATGAGGACGACGGCTCCGATCCACTGCAACGACGATAGCGTTTCGCTTAAGATTACATATGCCAACGAAACAGTGACGAGAAGTTCAGCGAGACCGAAGAGGGATGTCTGTATCCCCCCGATTAATTGGACGCCTGCAAAAAGCGTGAGACGTGACAAGAAGGTCACGATAGTTAAGCAAAGTAACGGAATGATTGCAGCTTCAGGAGGTGTCGTGAAAGGCCGAGAGAAAATCAGGAATGCGGGGACTGTCACAATTGTCATCGCGAGAAGCGTATAAAGGGTGACCGTTGGCGCTGGAACCTCGAAAAGGACGCGTTGGTTGATAGGGATGTGGATTGCGTATAGACATGATGCACACAGCATTAGAATTACACCACGTACGTCAACAACCCCATCGCCAGCCTGCGTAAGAAGGTACACACCAGGGATGCTGAGCAGGAGGCGGATGATTGTGAGCTTCGTGGGTCGGGTTCCATCAAAGTAAAGCAATCCGGCAACAAATATTGGATAGAGCGTAAATAGGAACTGGCCGAGGCTGGCGTCTAAAGTAACGAGGGACGCATAGTAAAGTAGTGACCCTAGTCCGTTCAAGAAACCGGCGATCGCGCATCCTAGTAGGCCAAGTGGGAAAATATAAAGATACTCTCGTTTAAATATTAGGATAACAAGAAACAATAACAGGGCTGCACCAGCGGTTCTAGCGGCAACAACTGTTGTCGGGTCAAGACCTGCAAGGATAGCTTGCTTGCCGAAAATAGGAGATGTGCCAAGGAGAATGGCGGAGCCGACAGCAAAATATACCCCAGCATTCTTTAAATCAATTCTTCGGTCCAAGATTAGCGCTCCTGGCGCAGAGCTTCCTCGATCTCTTCTATAAGGTCATCAACGAAGAAGTCCCCTTTGGTCATCAAGCGCTCGATATGACCATTAAGGCGCTTCCACTCGGGTGTTGTGAGCTCTTTTGCAGTAACCACGACAATTGGAATATCTTGTGTGGGCATCTGTGCACGGAGCCGATCAAGAAGCGCAAAACCATCCATTTCGGGCATCATAAGATCCAGAATGATTAAATCTGGAACGGATTGTTTCACGAGTTCAAGCGCGATAGGGCCAGACTCTGCCTCTTTCACCAGAAAGGTCCCTTGTGCTTCCAGCAGTCGGCGGATTAAACGACGAGCATCTGCATGATCATCGATGATGAGCACATTTCGCATTTTTGATTGATCAATCTGGGTTAGTGCTGCAACGATGCCATCTGTGGGACGATCGGGAAGTGCAAAATCGTCAACAGAGATATCCTTCGACCAAGTGGGACCCAGTAGTCTGCTATCTACTGGCATCGTATGGCCGGAACAATTTATGACAACAACATCATCCGTTTGTATGACTCCTTGCCGTGCGAGTTTGATTAACCCTGCAAAGGCCACGGCAGCGGCTGGCTCAATCGAAAGTCCTTCCACCTTCGCTACGAGGCTGAGCGCGTGAAAGGCATCTTCGTCAGAAACGCTGTCGATGGTTCCTCCGCCTGCATTAAGCATCCTCTGGTGAAGCAAAGTGTAGGCTCTTCCTGGATCGCCCGTTGTGAGAGTGGTGATGTGAGTTTTCGGCGACAGCACCGGATCAGCAACATCAAAGCCTGCTTCCCAGGCAGCAGCCATTGGTGCGCAGCCTGAGCTCTGTATGCAAGCCAGGGCTGGGATATTATCGACAAGCCCTGCAGTATGCATCTCCTGGAAGCCTTTCAAAATCCCAAGAGGACCGATGGCGCCGCTGACGGCTTGGATATACCAATCTGGAGAGCTCCAGGTGCTCTGCCTCTTTGTTTCAGCGCTATTTGATAGCTGCAGCTTTGCCAGCTGCTCGGCAATTTCGAAGGCGATGGTTTTCATCGATTCCAGCGCGGTTATGCTGCGTGCCCCGCGGTCCAGATAAAGATCTCTCTCAAATGAGAATTGAGAGGCTAATTGCTTTACCTGGTCGTATGTCCCCGTTACTTTAATGACTTGGGAGCCGTAGATAGCCACCTCATGCATTTTTTCAGGGGGAACGAGGCTGGTAATAAATGCCCACAATTTCAAGCCTGCGCGAGCAAAAGCAGCCGAGAAGGCAATGGCAACATTTCCTGTAGAACAGATGACTGCTTCGTCAATGTTATGTTCCAGCAAAGCGGCAACCGTAACTGCGGCTTGACGGTCTTTGAAAGATCCTGTTGGGTTTTGTCGCTCATCTTTGATATAGAGGTTCGGGAGACCGAGCAGCATCCCAAGTTGGTGGGCTGGGAAAAGTGGTGTCCAGCCTTCTCCGATCGATGGATAAACGGACGGTTTATCTAAAGGGAGCAGTTCGTGGTATCTCCACAGGCTATCCGGGCGATCTGAGAAACTTGCCCTCCAGAATTTGCCGGGATCAAAATCATAGTGTGCTTCCATCCACTCGCTGCCGCATTGCGGACAGGATTTTGTGAGTGGGTGGTATGGAGTGTGAGAGTCGCAATCAATGCATTTCGCTACAAATGTGGACATGGATTAGCCTATCGATTATCGTGACTCTGTAAATTCCCCAACTTGTTTTTTGGGCAGCTGCCCATCAAAAGGGTCCCTTAGAGAAGGAGAATGGTGAATTTAACAAGATTATCCCCTGGGGACAATACTTGTTATTATGGCCGCAACGTTTTTGTTATGGTCTTCTGATGGCATGACCGCAATTTCTTCAAGGATTTTAGACAGGTTGATTAGCATTTCGAGGTCGTTTGATGTGAGCGTGTCCGGGAGCATCCCAATGAAACGAGTTTCTGCATTGATCTTCTGAAGGAAAAAGCCTTCTGCGTATTCTGAAAGACCTGGATAGGTCAAGCTGAGAATTATGATCTCGGGAGAGCTCCGATCTAACAAGAGGGAAGCATCCTCGAGAGAATCCGCGATGAGTACGGTTCCAAGCCTCCCACCTTCTATCGCTGCCCGTATACGATCGCTTTCATCAGATTGTTCCTCCACCACGAGGAAAGTGGATTTCTGATCGCAGTTCATGGCTTGAAGAATCTGACGTAGGGAGTTTTCGCGAACTGGTTTCGAAATGAATCGAGTGATATGGAGAATCACACCTTTTCTTTGCCCCTCATCGTATTCTGTTAGCAGGGTGGGTGTAGTATTGAATTCATCGTCGCCCAGTATCTCTGTCATAATTTGCCAGATGTCCGGGTCGGGATGGAGAAGATCCAGCAGAATCGCATCAGGTTTAATTGCTTTCGCGATTTCATACGTGTGGCTGGGTTTGGTGACCACATGAAAGCGATACCCTGCATCTTCAAGTACGCGACGGTATTGATAGGCAACATCGGAATCACGATCAACGCACAGGATCAACGGAGCGAGATCTTCATTTTCCCGTTCCTTTAATTCATAGGGGATTGTGAAAGCAAAAGTGCTGCCCTCGCCGGGTATGCTCTCAACCCACAAAACGCCTCTGTGTAATTCAACAAGGTGCCTGCAGATTGATAACCCCAGCCCTGTCCCACCGGTTTTCCTAGTCGGCGAAGCGTCAACTTGTGAAAATGGTTCGAAAATTTTCTCATGATCTTCAGGGGCAATGCCGTGCCCTGTGTCGAAAACAGCTATTACAATCTCGGGGTGACCCCCGCGCTCGAGTGATCGTACCGAAATGCCGATTTGACCTTCCTCGGTAAATTTTGTTGCATTCGAAACGAGATTCAAAAGGATTTGCCGGAGGCGTATGTTATCTGCCTGAATGCTGGGAAGATCATCCGGTAGATCGATTACCAGTTCGATGGGTTTGCCTTTCACAAGACCAACAGCGGTTGACATTACTCCACGAATGATCTCAGGAAGATCCACATCCGAGAATGTCAGTTCCATTTTTCCAGCTTCAATTTTTGAAAGATCGAGGATGTCATTGATTAAACCAAGGAGGTGTTGACCGGCATTGTAGATTGCGGATAGATCCTGCTCTTGGTTTTCAGTTACGGGGCCGTCAATCCCTTTGAGTATCACCCTGGAGAAGCCGATGATTGAGTTTAGTGGAGTCCGAAGCTCATGGCTCATATTTGCCAGGAATTGGCTTTTCAAACGGTCGGCTTCGCGCATTTCCTCGAGTGCTTGTGACGTTAGTTGGTGGGAGCGTGCATCCTGCAGTGTTATGGCGAACTCGTGCGCTACGGCTTCTGCCAGGATGCGGTCTTCGTCTGTCCAGGGATCATCCGCATCCTTTCCATCGAGTTCGATAACCCCAATGATTTCATCTTGGACTCGCAGGGGTATGACCAGGCGGTTTTGCGTGTGAACCGCGATTAATGGGACAGGCTGATCTAAGTTATCAATGGGCCTGAGATTACCGCGATCGTCCTCGTATCCCAGGATCTCACCCCACGAAGCGACAAGTTCGGGGACAGTGATTGCACCAACGGCATCCGGGGGAGTTGGCAGTGTAACCGCCATTCGAGTTTTTTGACTCCGTTCAGCATCGATGACTTGAGAGATCCCTCGATATCCTTTTGGCAAACCTTGTTTGTCCGTTTGCTGATGAGAGCGGAGCAGGATTGTGCATGGCTCGCCTTGGGGATTTTCGAAATCCAATAACAGATGTTGGATTGGTTGGCCTGAATCAATCAGCTGCTTAAGTTCATCTGCCGCTTCTGCAGTAAACCCGGAACTGAAAATTTCTTTCCCTAGGAGATCATCGGGTTTCAACCCTATCGCTTTTTCAATTTCAGGGCTGCACCATGTGTAGCGTCCTGTACTGTCGAGCTCCCAAGACCAGCCGCGCGGGCGGGCGGTATCATGACGACCGAGACCTTCAGTTGAAAGGGTACCTGTTTTTGGGAGGCCTTTTGAGATCCCGGAGAACAGGTTTTCAAGACGCTGTCGTATACCTTCGTTTGAGTTCATTTGAAATGTGCCCTGTTTCCTCGGCTAACTCACGATATTGTTTCGCAGCACGACTCTCTGGAGCGTAGTGGTTAATCGGTTGTGCCATGATCGAGCACTCCCGTAACTTGGTGTCAATTTCGATCTCAACATCAAAGATCGCTTCGTTAAATGCGGTTCTTATCTGCTCTGAAAGGCTGCGGTGGATACGGTTACGCTTGTCAAGCATTGTGATAAGAATTCGATAGCTCAGCTTCGGATTATTTCGTTGACGAATCATTAAAATCAAGTTGAGCATGTCGCGCAACGCATGCGCAGAGTAATACTCCGGTTGAGTTGGAATGATGAGCAAGTTCGACGCGGAGAGTGCGTTCTGGGTGAGATTCCCAGAAGTTGGCGGGCAATCAAGGATGATTACATCATGGGAGAGGTTGTCCTTGAGCTGCTTATGCAAAAGCATCATGTAGTCGGAGCGAACTAGCAAATGGGGTTCAGCTAAGTTTAATTCGTGATTCGACGGTACGAGCTCCACCTCAGGGAATTTCGTTGGGAGTACTGCTTTTTCCAACTCATCATTTCCCAGCAACACACCGGCGACGGTTCTCTCAAGCGAGGCAGGCTTAAAACCCAAGGAAAGAGTTAGGTTGGCGTGGGGATCGAGGTCGATGAGAAGCACACTCTGTCCCATTTCGGCAAGCGATGCACCCAACGAAAGTGCGGTTGTGGTTTTCGCAACTCCACCTTTGGCGTTTGCGATGGCTATGATGTGGGTCATGCGTTGTCCTCGCCTCGTCGAATTCACGTGCTAAGCAGAAGTAGATTCGCTTCTATTTTTATCTTGCCGGTCCTTATGAGGTTGACTGCTCATGGTTATGGATTGTTCAAGCAATTGAATCCGGCTTCGCTCTGCTCCGAATACGCGCCGCATTTCTTGCACGGCAACCCGAAGCATACCTTCGACATCATCGCTGGATCTGATAACGTCTGTCAGTTCAAGAACCGTTTGCTCGCGCTCAACTCGGCGCAGAGTTTCCTGGAATAACCGCGCGTTTTGTATTGCCACAGCCAACTGGTCTGTGAGGATTTGAAGAACTGCAATATCGTCCAGGCTGAAGGCGTTTGCGTTTGTGTGCTGGAAATCGAGAGCGCCGATCACCTGTTCAGCGACGATGAGTGGGATTGAAAGCTCGGAGCGAATGTTTGGAAGGAGCGGAAGTGGTTGGTAAAGCTCGTCCTGATTAACATCGGAGGCCAGATAATATTCACCGTTTTCCACGACGAAGCCCACAATCGTTTTCGATCCCACAGGCAGTTGATAGCCGGCAGAGAGCATTTGTTCACCGGCCTCCCCGGTTGCAGCTCTGATTTCAGCAATTTTCTGCGTTTCATCGAGCAGGAAGGCGGCGACATGTGGGTAGCCAAAACGATCGCTGATTAGTCTCACAACTCTACTGAGAAGTGTTTCTGTGTCGAGTAACCCGGTGGCGTCGCGTGCAACCTCGGCTGCTGTCTGTAATTGGGCAGCCCGACGTTGGACTTCTTCAAGCAAACGCATCTGCTCAAGCGCATTCGCAACTTCATCAGCAACGGCGTTCAAGATTTCGCGATCATCTTCGGTCCATTCGCCTGGGCGTTCTGCGAGAAGCCCGAGATGGCCGACAATTTCACCACGTACAGAGATTTGCGCATCAAGCGGATCTCCGCCGTCCGTCACTGCGTCCGGGTAGCGTGAGCCGCGATACTCGGCAAAGGTTGCCTGCTTGTCATCTTCAATTAGCTGCAGCAGTTCTTCCCATGAATCTGCAGTCTGGCGCCGGTAAAGACTGTCGATTTGCTCGAAGCTTCGCTGAGTTTCTTCAAATAGACGCGCATTTTCTAGCGCCACCGAAACCTGATTGGCAATAAGTTCGAGGATTTCAATATCGCGCGAATCCAGACCTTCGATGTCAGCGCTCTCAACTGCTAATGCGCCAATCGCTTCACCACGACTGATGAGAGGGACAGCAATCGTTGTGCTGGTGGGCCGGATGGCTTGGCCGGTTTCCGGGCTGTTCTCAATGAGGGCAGTAACGGGTTTTGCGGTTAATACGGCGCGTCCGAGAGGGCCACGGTCGAGGGGGACAGGGATACCTATTGCTGTCGGTTGAGTGCTTTCAGCAACGGAAGCGCTGCGGACGACAATTTCATTGCCTTCAACGAGGCCAATTACTACACGATTGAAACCAAAGGTCTCGCGAATGCTCTCGGTGGTTTTGGTAAGAAGTGAATCATATTCAGTTTGTTCGCTTATGTTGGTGAAAACGTCGATGACCCGCCGGTTCTGTGCGGATAGCTCGGTGAGTTCACCGATCAGGCGCGCATTTTCGATTGCGACGGCAAGTTGATCGGCCATCGTTTGCAGGACCAGGAGGTCATTATCATCGAAGGCGTCAGGATCTTTACTTTGGACATCAAGCGCACCAATGATTTGGTCGCCTGCCCACAATGGAAGAGCCATCTCGGAGCGGGTCTCGGGGAGATCGGGGTTGGCGAAGTGCACTTGATCATCACCGACGTCGAGAGCAATTCGGGGCTTACCTGTGCCGGTGGCATATCCGACGATTCCAACCTTGCCCACAGATAAGTTGAAGCCTCTTGCGATCATGCGCTTTCCGCCTTCCGAACTGGCAGCGCGCAATACGGCGTTTTCACGCTCTCGATCAAGCAAGAAAACACCTGCATGGTAAAAGCCGAAACGAGAGGTGATCAAGTTTACGGTCTCGTTCAGCAGTGATTCCACGTCACGGATTGCAACGGCATCGCGGGCGACCTCCGAGGCAGTCCGTATTTGACGCGTTCGGTCCTCAACGCGCTTCTCGAGAGAGCGGTAGAGGTCGGAGAGATCCTCCGCCATCATGTTGAAGGTTCGTGAAAGCTGTCCGATCTCATCCCCTCTAGCTTCGGTTACTCGAGCCGTGAGATCTCCCATAGAAAATCTTTGTGCCAGTTCAGATAATGACGCCAGAGGGCTGATCGCTCGTCTCGTCGCTAGCGGAACAACGATCGCCACTAGTGCAATTGCGCCCAGGAGCAGTGCGATTGCTGTTGGGGCAAGGGTATTCGCCTCTGCGAAGATATCGGCTTGCGGGAGTTCAGTGACAATGCCCAAATTCCAATCAGGGATCCATTCATAGGCGGCGAGCACAGGGTCGCCATCATTATTGGAATATTCAACAGTTCCAGAGGTGGTATCGCTAAAATTGGTGAAAACCGGATGAGACTGACCGCTGATAGCCGTAGGTTCGGTTCCGTAGCGGGGGAGTTCAATGAGAATGTCGGGGGCGAGCAGAACGAAGGTGCGGCCGCGCTCAACCCGGTATACGCCG
>JBARSI010000138.1:0-7646 GCA_049644665.1 Anaerolineales bacterium | reverse complement strand
CTTCACGCGGCCTGGGAAGGACCTTCCAGAACCTGCGCTTGTGGCGTCATATGACGGTGCTGGAGCACGTGAGATTGGCTCGCTACTCTAAGATCAACTACGGGCTCGTTGGCGCGTTCTTCGATACGCCCAAGCGCCAAAAAGAAGAGCGCGAAATCGAGCATTTAGCCTATGACCTCCTGGACTTAGTGGGGATTCGCCATCTTGCAGATCAAGTGGTTACGAATCTACCTTATGGCGCCCAGCGCCGGGTTGAAATGGCTCGTGCACTCGCCACGGAGCCAAAAATTCTCTTCCTAGACGAGCCAACCGCGGGTATGAATCCGGAGGAATTGGTCCAGATGATGGAGATCATTCGCCGCGTCCATAAAGAAATTGGCCTGGCGATCTTCCTCATTGAACACAGGATGAGGGTGGTTATGGAGCTCTGTTCGATCATACAGACGCTTGTCTTTGGCGAGGTCATTGCAGAGGGAACGCCGGAAGAGATCCAGTCTAACTCCAAAGTCATCGACGCCTACCTGGGCAAGGAGGTGGAGGTCTGATGTTTCTCTCGATTGAAAACCTGGCTGTCTCGTACGGCAACATTCGGGCTCTGCATGGCATCAGCTTTGAAGTTGACGAGGGTGAAATCGTCTGCATCATCGGTGCCAATGGCGCAGGGAAGAGCACCACATTGTGGGCCATATCCCAACTGGTAGATGCGGAAGATGGCACCTCGATGACCTTCGCTGGAAAGAATCTGCTCGACTTCCCCTCGGACAGGGTGGTGAGCGAGTTAGGCATATCACATGTCCCTGAAGGACGTAGGCTCTTCGACAACCTGACCGTAATGGAGAACCTGCGACTGGCAACCTTCGCCCGCAATGACGGTCCAGAAATCAAAAAGGATCTCGATCGGGTCTTCTCAGTTTTCCCACGCCTGGAGGAGAGAATCAATCAGAAAGCCGGCACGTTAAGTGGTGGGGAACAGCAGATGCTGGCCGTCGGCCGTGCGCTGATGAGCGGCCGGCGAATGATGCTGCTCGACGAGCCCTCCATGGGTCTCGCACCGCTGCTCATGAAGGACGTCTTCGATGCTCTGAAGGAAATCAATAAGGAGGGCACGACCATCCTCCTCGTTGAACAGAACGCCCGTTTGGCGCTTCAATTTTCACAGCGCGGCTACGTGCTGGAAAGCGGCTCCATTGTGCTGGAAGGAAAATCAAGCGATCTGCTGGAAAACCCGGATGTGAAGAAAGCTTATCTCGGCGGGTGATCCCATCCTGTAGTGAGCAATAAACGGGCGCACCTGAGTGTGCGCCCGTTTTTGCATTATATTGGACAGTCGTAGGGGCGGACCCGTGTGTGGGCCCATTAGCATTACCTATACAAAATGTGCCGCGATCAGCTATAGATACGAGGAACGCGTCTCATAATTCCGCTTGTGACCTCGTAGTTAATCGTCCCCCAGCGATCCGCCACATCTTCTGCGCTGATTCGCTCAGCCGCTTGTGAGCCGATAATCACAACCTCATCCCCTGGCTGTGCGCCTGGGAGCGCATCGAGTTGAACCATAATCTGGTCCATCGTCACCCGACCGACGACCGGAACCCGCTTTCCTCCAATAAGAACCTCATTCCCTTCGACTCGTCTGAAACCGTCCGCATAACCGACAGGGATTGTCCCGATCCGCTCATCAGACATCGTTGTGTATATGTGCCCATAACTGATCCCCCGCCCGGGTGGAAGCACCTTGACCTGAGAGAGACTAGATTTCCAGGTGAGCGCTGGCCGCACGACTCCCGGTAGTTTACAGACGCTCGAGGGGTGCAGCCCGTACATCGCAATTCCCACCCGTACGAGGTCATACCACGCTTCTTGTTTGCGCAGCGCAGCGGCTGAATTCGCGCAGTGCACCAACGGAGGGCGAAGGCCTGATGATTCCCATCTGGATACAATATCTCGAAACATCCGTAGCTGAGAATTTGCACTGGTCGGATCCGACTCATCCGCCTTCGCAAAATGGGTGAATACGCCTTCAAGATACACGGACGGAAATCGCCCTACACTCTGAGCCAGATCCGATGCCTCCTCCGCCTTTACACCCACACGGCTCATCCCTGTGTCAATTTTGAGATGGACTTTCGCCCGTCCCCCGACCTTGTCTGCAGCCTTCGACATATCCACAAGCTGCGCTTCACTCCAGAAAGCTAACGATACATTCGCCTCGATTAACTCCTCCATCCGCGCCGGCGGAGTCCAGCCTAGAAGAAAAATCGGCTCGTCAATGCCTGCCGCTCGCAAATCGAGCGCCTCCCCCGCACGCGCGACGCCCAGCCAACTCGCTCCGGCTTGACACGCCGTTTTGGCAATCTGTATCGCACCATGCCCGTAAGCTTCCGCCTTAACGACCGCCATGAATTGCTTGCCCGTGCTCTGTATAAAGTAGCGGACGTTCTCCTCAATTGCCCCGAGATCAACTTCGACCCAGGTGGAATATCTGTTTTGAGAATTCATGGCGCTGAGTATAAAGGTGTCCCCCAGAGATGACAACTTATCGGAGGCATGGGTATAATCGGACGCTATGGATTTCCGAATTGGCCGCTTTCTGAACATCGATGATATCCACCCCTCCCTCAAGCCCTGTCAGCGTGGAGCTTATAGTGATTAATGATTTTAGTTTTCACCTGGCTGCACAGGATGGCCGCGGACGCGCGGGGATACTGCATACCCCCCACGGCGAACTGCTCACACCCGTCTTCGCACCGGTGGGTACCCAGGCGACGGTCAAAGCTTTGACACCGCTCCAAATCGAGGGAGCAGGCGCTACGCTCGTCCTAGCGAATACCTACCATCTCTTCCTGCGACCCGGTACGGAGAGGATCGCCTCTCTTGGGGGGCTGCACGCGTTCATGGGTTGGCAGATGCCCATCCTCACGGATTCCGGCGGCTTTCAGGTCTTTTCGCTTGCCGACCAACGCGAGATCGATGCGGATGGGGTTACATTTAAATCCCATCTCGATGGGACAATCCTGCGCTTCACACCAGAGAGTGTCATCGCCGTCCAGGAACAACTCGGAGCGGACATCATCATGGCCTTCGATGAATGCCCCGCCCCTTACGACCGCGGCGAGAATGAGACTGCCATCATCCGGACCCATGCCTGGGCGGAACGCTGCCTTGCAGCGAAGAGCCGGAACGATCAAGCTCTTTTCGGGATCGTGCAGGGGGGGGTGTTTTCAGATCTACGTGAACAGTCCGCGCAATTCATCGCCGGTCTCGACTTCCCGGGTATCGCCATAGGGGGACTTTCTGTCGGAGAAACGAAGCCGGAGATGCAGGCGATGCTTGAAGTCGTCGATGCCGTGCTGCCTGCAGATCGACCAAGATACCTGATGGGCGTTGGCAGCCCGGAGGATCTCGTGGAAGCTGTTCAGCGCGGGATAGATATCTTCGACTGTGTCCTGCCCACCCGGATGGCCCGCAACCACAGCGCGCTGACCCGGCGCGGGCGGATGAACATGCGTAAAGCACAGTACACCGATGATGAACGCCCGCTGGACCCTGAATGCTCCTGCTACACCTGCACAACCTTCACCCGGGCTTACATCCGCCATCTATGCGCTGCGGGGGAGATGCTCGCCGCCACGCTGCTCTCCATCCACAACATCCACATGCTCACCTCACTCGCCACTGATCTCAGGAATTCCATCATCGCTGGTAATCTGGAGAATCTTGCGGATGAATTCCATGCCCATTTCAACAAACACCGACCGGACGTGGAGTGAGCGATGACACCTTTTCAAGCCTTTATCCTCGGGATCGTGCAGGGAGCGACCGAATTCCTGCCCATCTCTTCCAGTGGACACCTGGTGCTCGTGCCCTGGCTTCTAAACTGGCATTTCGATCCCTCAACTGCTTTCATCTTCGACGTTCTGGTCCAGTGGGGGACCATTCTGGCTGTCATCATCTACTTCCGGCGGGAACTCCTGAGCATGGTCAAAGCTGCCCTGCGCGGTATTTCTCAGCGGCGGCCGTTCGACGAACCCGATGCTCGCCTGGCGTGGTTGATCCTATTAGCCAGCCTCCCGGCCGCTGTGTTGGGGCTCTTGCTCAAACCAGTCGTTGAGAAGACATTCGACAGCCCGCTTGCCGTCTCGCTCTTTCTCCTGCTAACAGCAGCCATCCTCTTCGTCAGCGAACGCCTTCACCGATCCGAAAAACCAATGAAGGAATTGACCTGGGTGGATTCCCTGTGGATCGGCTTCGCTCAGACGCTGGCACTTTTCCCGGGGATTTCACGCTCTGGGTCCACGATAGCAGGTGGATTGCTGCGCTCGCTAAAGCGGGAAGATGCGGCTCGTTTCTCTTTCCTTTTGTCCATCCCTGCGATGCTCGGCGCCGGCATCATCGCGCTGTTAGATCTGGCAGCCATCCCTGATCCAGGATCGCAACTATTATTACTGTTCATTGGTTTCACATCTTCTGCACTTGTAGGCCTGGCCGCGATCCATTGGCTTCTTTCCTACCTTCGACGCCGCCCGCTAAATATCTTCGTGATTTACTGTACTGTTGCCGGGCTGGGAGGATTGATCACATATGCGTTTAAGGGTTAATTTCATCCTGCTCGCATTCGCTGCTGGCAACCTGAGCGCGTGCGCGCAGGCGGCAGCACCTACGCCGGCACCGGTGGCACAGCAGGTTATCAGAACGTCCGCGTACGCCGACCTCGTGAAAACCTGGTTCGATGGATATCTTCAGGTAAATCCGGATTCATATATCTCGCTGGTGACCCAACCCCCAGAGACGGCTCTCGTATCTCTGGAAGCCGGGCTCGGGGAAATCATTATCGGCGGGCTTACACCGCCTGCAGGCTGGTTCGCCACGCCATTAAGTGAAGATGGGATTGTAGTAGTTGTGCATCCTGATCTTCGCGTGCGCGACTTGACTATGGACGAACTGGCCGCTATTTTTACCGGTCGGTTGAGTAATTGGGATTCCATTGCAGACATTGATCTTCAAATCCAACCGGTAATCCCGCTCCCTGGCGATGAAGTCCGAGACGCATTCCAATCAACCTTGATGAGCGGACAGCGCTTTACAAACAACGCCCTTCTCGGGCCTACTCCGGCAGCTGTGCTGCAGCTTATTGATGATAATGAAGGGGCAGTTGGTTTCCTCCCCTATTCAGCCGTTGGGGAAAAGGTCCGACCAATCCGCGTCGAGGGGATCCTCCCCGAAGCCGCAACAATCCACGATGGGCGATATCCTCTTCCTATCACGATCCTGGCAATCGCGCCGCAAGAGCCAGGCGGAGAGGTCCGCGCCTGGCTGGCATGGCTTCAATCAGAGGCACAAACTGCTCCTTAAGCTCTTTCTCAATAAGAACAGAGGACTGCAGCGATAACTGTCTTTCGAAACCCTCTCATATGTGTCATTGCGAAGAACCCGGGAGGGCAGTGTGGCAATCTCCACGCTAGAAAGGTGGAGATTGCTTCGCTTCGCTCGCAATGACATTAAGGGGTATGTTTCGTCGGAGAGGGATGGCGCTCATTCCATCGAAAGAGTCCGCGAGAGCAATCTCATAGGGATTTCTCGAGATAACTTAACAGCAGCCAATCGACATGCAGATGATTCAAAACCTAGAGAAGATCTGATTGTTGAATTTCCCCTGTGACGAAGGGATTGCTCCGGCGTTCCTTGCCAACCGTCGTAGGTGGACCGTGGCCAGTCAACAAGCGGGTCTCATCCGGGAGCACGAGGATCTCCTCGCGGATGCTCTGAAGCAATGTGTCCCAATCCCCGCCCTGCAGATCGGTCCGCCCGACGCTGCCGGAGAAGATGAGATCACCGCAGAAAACCGCCCCAAGCTCCTCTGCTACGTAAATCACATGACCAAGAGAATGACCGGGGGTGTGCCGAGTCTCAAAGCGATATTGCCCAAGCGTGAGTTCCATTCCGGTCTCAAGGTCAATCGTCGGCTCCGGTCCGGGATCGAAGTCAGTAATCCCAAAATATGCAGCGCCGCCGAGGGCCTGCCAAAGTGGAAGGTCCAACGGATGGAGAGCGACGGGAATCGGGGAATCGAAGGATTTTGCGATGCCGCTTACGCCGCCGAAATGATCGAAGTGCGCGTGCGTGAGCCAAATCGCACTGATCTGCCATTCCCGATCCAACGCCGCGCGTGCGATTTGCTCACCATCCCACGCGGGGTCTATCACAATCGCACGCTTCGTGTCTGGATCGCCAAGCAGGTAGGTGTTTGTCATCGCCAATCCCAGTTCGAATGTGACGATTTCAAGGTTTCCAAGATGCATTTCTTCAGATTTCAAAGGTGCTCCTATCTTCCCCTTCTATGTTCAGCGCAGGATGCGAGAATATTACTTATCCGCTTCGGTTTATTCTCCCCACAAGAATTGGAGTATAGTCGCTACAGGAGCCCTCATCAAGAAGAAGGGCGGATCAGTTTCCCGCCACCCGTCGGATATTTCAAGTACAATCAGCGGGTTGAGTAATCTATGGGATAGATCAACAACTAAACCCGATACCGGCACAAACAATACCCAGGAATTAACAACCACTAATTCGCCATTAAATTTAGCATATGGAGGCATTTATGAGGTCTTATCCACCTGAACCGTTCCGGATTAAAACCGTCGAACCGATCCGGAGGATCAGCCGGGAAGAACGTGAAATTGCATTGGCAGCGGCAGGCTACAACATTTTCGGGCTTCGCTCCGACGATATCTTCATTGATCTCCTTACCGATTCCGGCACCGGCGCGCTGAGCGATCGCCAGTGGGGAGCGATGATGCAGGGTGATGAATCCTACGCGGGAGCGCGCTCCTTCTTCCGTCTCAAAGAGGCGATGTCCCAGATTTTCGGTTTCAAGCATTTTGTCCCCACTCATCAGGGCAGAGCCGCCGAGCACATTCTCAGCACTTTACTTATCAAAGCCGGTAATAGCATCCCCTCGAATACACATTTTGACACCACCGAAGCCAACATCCGCGCCCGCGGTGGACGCCCCGTCAACCTGGTGATCGGAGAAGCTGCTGACCCGGCAGCGCTCCATCCCTTTAAAGGGAATATGGACATCGAAAAATTGGAGGCGTTCATCAAAGAAATAGGTGTGGAAAACATCCCGCTGGGCATGACCACGATCACGAACAACGCCACCGGCGGGCAGCCCGTATCGCTTGAAAACATCCGCCGGACGAGCGAGGTCTATCGCAAATACAATATTCCATTTTTCATAGACGCTTGCCGCTACGCGGAGAATGCTTATTTCATTAAGACCCGCGATGCCGAGTATGCCGAAAAATCGACACTCGAAATCGCGCAGGAGATATTCTCGCTGGCAGATGGTGCGACGATGAGCGCCAAGAAAGATGCGTTGGTGAACATCGGCGGTTTCCTGGCCATGAATGACGATGACCTCTTTCAGAGAGCGCAGAACGAACTCATCCTGCGCGAGGGTTTCCCCACCTACGGTGGTCTTGCAGGGCGGGATCTGGAGGCAATCGCCGTCGGATTATGGGAAGGCCTGGATGAGCATTATCTTGCTTATCGCCTTGGCCAGACCGCTTACCTCGTCGAAGGACTGCATGACGCAGGGATTCCCGTCGTCCTGCCACCCGGAGGTCATGCAGTCTACGTCGATG
>JBARSI010000137.1:0-34898 GCA_049644665.1 Anaerolineales bacterium | reverse complement strand
GCCATAGCCATGTTCTGATAAGTCGGCCGTTTGAATTTAAGATTCTACGGATAGTGTCCATGGTCGACCACGTCCTTTGAATATACTGCATTATATTGTGAATCTATCTACAGCCGATAAGGTAGATGCCTGTTGATCATCTTTTAAGAAGAAAAGACAGCAAATTCTGGTTGTTGTTCTGGGTAATTGAAGGAGCGGTGTTTGACCAAAAACAGATGAAACCGTGTGGACTATGGTTTGTCCAAATCAAAAACACCCTTAAACCACAGACCTCACGGCTCGCGAATTTGACAAGCCGTGAGGTCTACAGTGGGCGCGAATGGACTCGAACCATCGACCTCACGGATGTGAACCGTGCGCTCTAACCAGCTGAGCTACGCGCCCGTGAATCGATTATAGCAGAGCCGAGAGGTTGTCTCAAGATTTGCAGATCATTAATGAAACCCAGGTTAGGGCTTTTCTCATCTGTCTCAGCAGAGAAAAATCCGGGGTAATCGTATCTCGTGTTTCAAAAATTCCTAGGGTAAGACCGGAGCAATCTCCCTCAGTCCGTTGCACAATAATCACGTTTGATAAAACACCTCACTACACTGAGAATATGCACTTGTTACTATTTCATTGCAGACCAGGAAAAAAGGTAGCCATAATACTACCCATTGCATTAAATTCATGGATTTCAATTCCATAAAGTAATATGAATTTATGGATTACAACTCCATAATTTTTGACTAAATTATGGAATTCATGTATATTGGGAGCATGATTGAACGTGCTTATGAACCGCTGGATGAATACCTTGAGCCCAACAAGGTGCTCATCATCTATGGCCCACGCAGAGTCGGGAAGACCACCCTTTTGCAAGCATATCTCTCCCGTACAAGGTTGAAGTACAAGTCGGCGGTTGGAGATGATGTTCCCACCCAGCGACTCTTGAGCTCCAGAAACGTGAATTTGATAAAAGAGTATCTCGAGGGCTATGAACTTTTCGCCCTCGATGAGGCGCAGTACATACCGAATATCGGTCAAGCTTTGAAGATCATAGTAGACCAGATCCCCGGTATACATGTGTTTGTCACAGGATCCTCTTCTTTTGAATTGGCGGGGCAAGTGAGCGAGCCGCTGACTGGGCGAAAGCGAATGCTCAAGCTATACCCTTTCGCCCAAACTGAGTTGCTTTCGTTGCACAATCGCTTTGAACTTAGACAAGAGCTTGAAGAACGGTTGATCTTCGGCTCCTATCCAGACGTCGTTACGGCGCGAACAAACAAAGCTCGTATCGAGGCGGTGAGCGAGATTGCCAACTCCTATCTCATAAAAGACATCCTGGCATTTGAACGAGTGAGAAATTCAGGCAAGATATGGGACCTTCTGAAGCTGCTGGCGTTTCAAGTGGGAAGCGAGGTCTCGCATAATGAGCTTTCGCGCTCACTGGGTGTCGATGTTAAAACTGTTCAGCGGTATATTGACCTTCTTGAAAAATCGTTTGTCTTGTATCGTCTCGGTGGTTTCAGCCGCAACTTACGAAAAGAGGTTACACAAAAGGCAAAGTACTTCTTTCTTGACAACGGCATCCGTAATGCCATCATTGCCCAATTCAATCCTCTAGACCAGCGCGACGATGTCGGACAGCTTTGGGAAAATTTTATGACCATTGAACGCATCAAGTACCTGACCTATGCTTCTGAAGTCGCAAATCTCTACTTTTGGCGCACCTATTCCCAGCAGGAGATCGACCTCGTAGAAGAGAGGGGAAAGCAACTTGATGGCTATGAATTCAAATGGTCGCCGAAAAAGGCGGTGAAGGCTCCTCAGGAATGGATCAATAATTACCCAGGAGCAAGCTTCACAGTTGTCTCGCGTGAAAATTACCAAAAGATAGTATTCCCAAAATTTATCGAGATTACAGCTTGAGCACCAAAGTGGTTTTGTACCTCTTCTTTACGTTGCCACGTCATCCCTTTTGTCCTCTCTTCGCCCCCGATGCTATAATGCCGCGAGGAGAGAGCCGGTGATTGAACTCAACATCCCTGGACGCGGTTTGATCCAGTTAAAACATCTCGTATCCGACGTCAATGGGACTCTCGCGCTCGATGGACAATTGCTCGATGGCGCCCCCAAAGCCTTGCTCAACTTGGGCGACCGGTTGCAGCTCCATCTGCTCACCGCCGATACCCATGGTCGTCAGGCGCAGATCGATGACCATCTCGGTTTGCGAGCCGTGCGGATCCCGAAAGGCGGCGAGGCAGAAGCGAAGGCTGCTTACGTGCAAGAGCTGGGTGCCGAGACTGTCGTTGCCCTCGGACAGGGCGCCAACGACGCCGGCATGCTGCACAAAGCCGCTATCGGGATCGCAGTTGCCTCGATTGAAGGGCTGGCAATCGAGTCTCTAATCTCCGCTGACATAGTCGTTCCAGATATCAACGCCGCGTTCGAATTACTCGAGCATCCCGCACGTCTGATCGCCACATTACGACGATGAGCACAAATATGAGCGAACCATACGACCCACTCGAAACTCATTCCCCCGCCCGCCGCAGGCGAGCCCGCCGCATGCTCACCCAGCTTCGTGCCGACGAGCGTGAGACTTTCCTCGAAGATCTTGGTCAAATCGTCTCCCCGAATGTCGGCTTCTTCATCTTCGCTCTTTTGGCAGGTCTCCTAATCGGCATTGGTTTCCGCTTCGAACAGCGAGCATTGCTCGTCGCCAGCGCGCTCATCGCTCATCGAATGGGACCGCTCATAGGTCTCGCACTTTCGGCGGTATCCGGCTCACCGCGTTTCTTCCTGCGTATGTTCGCCGGCTTCACTGTCGCAGGACTGCTGCTGGCAATAACCGCCGGCCTTGCGGGTGGTCTGGCAACAGGCACAGAGACGCTATTCCTGCTCGCTTACGGGCACACAGAACTCAATCTTATCGACTTCATCATGGTGATGCTTGGCGCAGGTCTCCTTGCCTATTATCTGGCACGCGAAGAACGATTGGCTCCTCTCCCAAGCGCGGCAGTCGCTTATGAATTATTCCTACCTCTCGGCGCCGCCGCCATCGGGCTGCTGCGCGCCGAGCCTGAGCTATGGAAAGGTGCGGCACTGACCTTCGCTCTGCATCTTGCATGGGCAATCGTTGTCGCCGTCGCCGTGCTGGCCGCACTCGGGTTCCGACCTCTGACTGGGGCTTCTCGTTCCCTGGTCGCAGCCATGGTTCTAATGGGTCTGGTGGCAATCCTCGGCGTCGTCGGCTTGGGCGCCTCGGTGATGGCAATTCTGCCCACGCCCCCACCTACACCAACCGCTACAGCAACTCCCACCGCAACCGCTACAGTCACCGACACACCAACCATCACCCCAACCGCCACCATCACCAACACGCCCACCATAACTCCGACGCCCACTGTGACCCCCACCTCCACCCCGCAGCCCGCTCTAGTGACCCACACCGGCGGCACCGGCGCTGTCGTACGAGTTGTGCCCAACTCACAGGGCGCACATGTCGGTTTTGTGGAGGAGGGCGGCGATATTCTCATCCTCGCCGGTCCTGAGCAGGTCGATGAAACTACATGGTGGTACATTCGCTTTACAACGAAGTTCGGTGAGACCTTTGAGGGATGGCTTCTGGGCGAGTACATTTCAACGGCAACGCCCTCTCTAACACCAACCCCCTGATGGCATCAGGATTTCACAATCCCTAATCTGAATAAGCGAACCAATCCAATATTGACGCATGCATTGGGGCGTCTTTCCCCCTTCAGAGATCCTTTGAGCGAATACTGTGCACTCAGTGCATAGTGTGAACTCGTATGTCGCTCAGGCGGTTTCCAACATCAACTTCTCGCCCAACCTCACTCCATCTACATCGTTCTTGACGCACTACTGTCAATCTGATATATTCTTATTGATAATTATTTTCATTATGCCAAATTCAAAATCATCCGAACAATTATTGTCAGACTTAAAAAGCGCGGGGTATCGACTCACACAATCGCGCGCTGCGGTTGTGCGCATTATCGATGAAACTGATGGATGGCTGCGTCCCGAGCAGGTGCACGCGCAGGCAAAGAAATACTGCCCCTCGATCGGTTTGGTAACGGTCTATCGCACACTGGCGCTGCTGACGGAACATGGCCATATCCGCCGCATCCATGTCGGGGATAAATGCCACGGATACGCCAGGGTGGAATTAAATCACGGCCACCATCTGGTTTGCCGCGGCTGCAATCATGCGATCGAGGTCGCCGGTACGGAAGATCTTAAGCCGCTTATGAAAAAGGTTCAAAACGAGACTGGATTCGTCATTGAAGACCACCTGCTCGAACTGGTCGGCTTATGCCGCGAGTGCCAGTAAATTACGACTGGATCATGATGCCCTCACATGAAGCCGCTATTTTTGAACACGGTCAGCCCAGTGTGCGCAGACCAATATCTAATTCGGCCACCCGTTGGACGGATATGCCCTGGGGCTTGATGCAGTGCTAACCTGGAGACGATTCTTACTCTCGCATACTCCAATCTTGATCTTCGCCGTCCTTTTGGCAGCGTGTTCGCGCGGGGCAGAGAACGCTTCCGACGGCTCTGCATACCACGCAGATCTTCTCCTCACACAACCACAAGATATCCAAGCAGCTCAAATCCGGGATGGGGCCCTTCTGCGTGTGGTTGCGACAACCAGCATCGTCGCCGATGTGGTTGCCAATGTCGGCGGGGATGCTATCGAACTCAACTCGATCATTCCGCGCATGACCGATCCACACGGTTACCAACTTACGCCCGGCGACCTGCGAATGCTCCATGATGCGGATGTGGTCTTCATCAATGGGCTGGGTTTGGAAGAGGCGCTGGAGCAATCGCTGGCTCAACTTCCAGATGACATACCCATTGTTTCTCTTTCGGAGGGCGTACAACTCCGCGAACTCACTCTGGTCCAAACAGATACAGACGCGGAATATGCCCCGGAAGCTCACGCCAACGCTGGAGTCGACCCCCACGTCTGGTTCGATCCGCTGAATATAAATATCTGGACTGATAACACGGCGCGGTCACTCGTCGCCCTCGATCCCGGAAACGTTGCCGCCTTCCAGGCGAATTCCGAAGCGTTTCACGGTCAAATCGAAGATCTCCATAAATGGATACTGACCCAACTGGAAGAAATCCCACGGGCAAAGCGCAAACTCGTAACCGATCATCTACTCATGGGCTATTTCGCCCAACGCTATGATTTCGAGATGCTCAGTGCTCTGCTTCCCGCCTTCAGCTCTACGGCTTCGCCTTCCGCTTGGGAATTGGCCGACATCCAGGATCTTATTCGCCAATACGGGGTCAAGGTGATCTTTGTTGGTGTGACCTCAAATAGGCAAATCGCGGAACAGATGGCCATAGACACCTCGGTTGCGGTGGTTCCGCTATATACAGGGTCACTGAGTGCTCTCAATGGACCTGCCAGCACGTACCTTACTTTCATGCAGTACAATGTGCGCGCGATCGTAGCTGCTCTGAAATAAGTCCTAAAAAGCAATCACGATCCGGGACTCCTAAAATGCCGAAAATAATTGGTCACATTCAAGAACATGACGCTGGCGCCTCACCGATCCACCTGCACAATATCACCCTGCGCTACAACGGCGTCAATGTGCTTGAAGAAATCAATGCCGACATTCCGGCTGGCGAACGCATCGCCGTCGTTGGTCCAAACGGCGCGGGTAAAACAACTCTCATAAAACTAATCGCCGGCCTCATCGAACCAACACAAGGCGAGATCAGCATCTTTGGTCATGGCCCGGGGGGGCATATCTGCATAGCCTATGTCCCTCAACGCAGCCAGGTCGATTGGGATTTCCCGGCTAACGTTGCTGAGATTGTAATGATGGGGCGGATACATCAAATCGGCTTCTTCCATTGGCCGACGCGCGCGGACTGGGCTATTGTCCGCGATGCCTTGGAGCGCGTCGACATGCAAGCTTATTCCGATCATAGGATCGGGGAACTCTCCGGCGGACAGCAGCAGCGGGTCTTCCTGGCCCAGGCATTATCGCAGGGGGCGGAAGTCGTGCTGCTCGACGAACCTCTCACGGGGCTCGACATTCCCAGTCAGGAGGCCATATTCTGTATTTTGGATGACCTGCGTCAAGCTGGTGTAACGGTGCTCACCACCACACACGACCTTAACCTCGCCGCCAAACGCTTCGATCAAGTAATGCTGCTGAATCGGCGTTTAATAAGCTACGGGCCGGCGATCAAGGCGCTCAATCAAGAGGCGCTGATGCAGGCTTACGGCAACCAGGTTCATATGCTTCCGGGCGCTGACGGCGCGCTGATCCTCAGTGATACCTGCTGTGAAGGGAATGATGAGGTTCTGGGATCATGAACGATCTACTCTCTTTCTTGGTCGAACCCTTTCAATATAGCTTCATGTTGCGTGGGCTGTGGGCTTCTCTCATCGTCGGTGTCGTCTGTCCCATTCTCGGTTCGTATGTCGTGCTGCGCGGCATGGCTTTCTTCGGCGACGCGCTCGCCCACATTATTCTTCCTGGCGTGGTGATCTCATTTCTTCTGGGCTGGCCATATGCCGTAGGGGCGTTGATTTTCGGTGTGCTGGCCGCGCTGCTTATCGGTTTCATCAGCAGGCGCACAGACATCAAGGATGATACGGCTATCGGCGTGGTTTTCGCCGGAGCCTTCGCCTTGGGCGTGGCTCTCATTTCACTCCAACGAAGCTACGCCGTTGACCTGACACACATTCTCTTCGGTGACTTGCTTGGGGTATCAAATTCCGACCTCATGCTGATGGGAATCTTGGGGCTATTGGTCTTGCTGACAGTATTTGCTTTTTATAAGGAGTTTCTTGTTCTCTCATTTGATCCCACCTTGGCGAAAACGCTGCGTTTACCGGTGACTTTCCTCCAGAACTTACTGCTCGTTCTGCTCGCCGTTGTGATCGTGATCTCGCTTCAGGCCGTTGGTGTTGCCCTCGTCCTGGCAATGCTGGTCACACCAGCTTCGTCCGCCTACCTTCTCACAAAACGCTTGCCGAACATGATGCTTCTGGGAGCATTGATCGGCGCTGTCTCCTCTGTGCTCGGACTCTATCTCTCGTTCTATATCAACGTCTCCTCCGGGGCATCGATCGTCCTGGTCGCGACCGCGATCTTCGCCCTCATCTTCGTATTCGCCCCACGGCGCGGTGCCCTCTGGTCATGGCTCAACACTCGCCGGGAAAGGTCGCATAGCTGATGGGTCGAAGGATGATGGAGAAATAAGGCCATCCTCCCCTCTTAATCAGGTTGACGGCGCAACTGGTTGCACAGACGCGTTTCGTGATTATCATAAAGATAATGCTCGCTTTTCTGAAGTCACCCAACGACCACCAAGTTTGGACTGCGTGGGCTTTGCGCAGCCTGCTGCTTCTGGGGGCGCTTTTTATCGCCGGTTTTTTTGGCTTGCTCAACTCGGAGTTGGCTTTTCTCTGCATTGGCTGGCTGCTGCTCTCCCTGCTCGCCAGTCTGGCAATGGCCAACGGTTGGCACGCGGCCATCTACCACCGCTTAAGCGGGTTTGCCGATCTCGTCTTTGGAATAATCTTGATCGTGCACAGCGGGGGTGCACAAAGTCCGCTATGGTGGACACTGATAATCGGACCTCTCGGCTTCGCTGCCGTTGATGGAATCGCTGCTGCTCCACTATGGATGTTTGTGGCAATGGTGAGCGCATATGTACTGCCATATATCTCGCCAGGGTTGGAACCCTATCCCCTTCGAACACTGCTTACTTACACACTGATCTTACTGCCCTCTTCCGCACTCTTGGCCTGGTTTGAAATTAAGCTAATCGACAGCGCGAGTTTACCTGCCAAGGAAACTCGCCCGCTCGCCGAAAACGTCCGGCGTAAAGAGCGTTCACGGGCGAACGAGCTCGTGCGCATGGCTGTGGAGATCAACTCAAGCCTCAATGTTGAGGAAGTCCTGGACCTCGCTCTCGACCTATCGACGCGCGCCGTTATCTCCGGTGACGACCTTGAACATACCCTGCGAAGTGCTTTGCTTCTCCTTACGGATGATGGTTTTGAAGTCGCTGCCTCCCGCCACCTTCGACCGGAAAAACAGCAGGTCGTGTTGGTTACAGATACAGGGGCTCTCAGTCGGGCGCTCGTGCGGGGGGATTCGCTGCTTGCGCGCCATCCAGATCAAGACCCAGATCTCAAACAATTATCTGGACTCTGGGAATGCTGCGAGGTCTTCGTCGCCCCCTTGACATATCAACTGGAAATCTATGGGGTTTTGCTCTACGGCCATCCAACACTTCACTTTTTTAACGAAGAGCGGCGCGATTTACTTAACTCCATCGCACAACAGGTTAGCGTCGCCTTGCACAACGCCCGTCTTTACGAGAGTCTCGAGACCGAGAAGAAGCGCATCAGTGAATTAGAAGAAGAAGCCCAGAAGAAACTCGCCCGAGACCTTCACGATGGTCCGATACAGACTATCGCCGCGATCACGATGCGGGTGAACTTTGCTAGACGGTTGATAGAACGTGATCCCGAAGAGGCTGCCGAGGAGTTAATATGCGTCGAGGATATGGCTCGCCAGACTACCCGCGAGATTCGTCATATGCTCTTCACCATCCGACCCCTGATTTTAGAGAGGAGTGGCTTGATCGCTGCCCTCAATCAATTAGCTGACAAAGAGAATGAGATCCACCATCAAAATATCCTGATCGAGACCGATGCCGAGCTGCCTCAAGAACTCGATCTCGGGAAACAAGGTGCGCTTTTCTATATCGCCGAGGAAGCGGTGAACAACGCCCGCAAGCATGCCGAAGCCGCACATATCTGGGTTAGGCTGCGCCGCGAAGATAATCGTTTCATCATCGAAGTTGAAGACGATGGGGTAGGTTTCAACGTCGGCGGCGTAGATGCCTATTACGAACAACGCGGCAGCTTAGGATTCGTAAATATGCGCGAGCGCGCCGATCTCGTCGATGGAATCCTGCATATCGAATCAGCCGAGGGGAAAAGTACTCGGATCACACTTTCGGTTCCACTCGAAACATCCCCAATTTCACAGAATGCGGCAGAGCATTCGTGACTATAGTTGTACGCTAGCTGTCTGGCATAACAGACCAGACAATTGGGTCACAGAAGGAGCTAATTTAGGGTGCCCTGGGAAGCGTTATTTTGGTCTCTTGCACTAATCATCTCGCCCATCGTCGTTAGTCGGGTCTGGCCGCTGATGCAGGATAGATTTGCGGACTGGCAAGCGCCGCTAGAAGCCGCAGCCCCATGGGCACACAGTCTTTTATTGCCTTACCTTGCACTGCTTTCAGGGTCGATCATCGGCCGCGATGCAGGACTGTACGGTCATTCGCTGTCGGGCTGGGCGAGTGTTGCCGTCGCCTGCGGATTGGGACTTGCCGCTGCCTCTTTTGTTTTGCGTACTCGCCCGACCAAATTACCCTGGTCTCACACGCTCTCTGAGACGCTTCGCGAAGAGCCTCGTTGGGCGATGTATCGTGCCTCGGCTGCCTTATGGGCCGCTTCTTTCCCCCTAAGTGTTGCAATCGGCACGGCTCTTGCCTTTGCTGAGACGGCGGTCTGGGTTCTTCAGGAGGAAAAGATTAAACGATTCGCTCTCGCAAATGGCGCGAGATTATTGCGAGCGCTTTTCTCAGGACTGCTCTTCGGGTTGACGTGTAACTTCTGGCTCACTGCGGCCACACAAGCAGCAATTGTGATTTTGTTCAACATGCCCCGGGCTAAAGAAACCGGCAAGCCCAGAGTCAATTCACAATCGCCATCGGCGTAATATCTACACCCCCAATGCGCATCTATATATCAGAACATTTCGCTGCCGGCGCTGGGCTCGCCTGTGGAATTCCCGTGTGGATGCGCGGCCGAGGGTTGTCATAAACCTTAATTCATTGCTCGGCGTAAAGGGTTGGCTTACAATGACGGCATATTCCAAAAGGCGTTAAAGCAATATTGAGCGCAGGGACAGTATTTGATCGTTTTCTATATTGATTTATCAGTTGTCTTCCAGATGCCCCCTGCCGGCAGTCGCTGATGGAATCTAAAGGAATGCTGCTCGCTCGCGCCTCCTGATGGTGGCTGCGCTACATCGTCGTGGAGCTGAGAAAACGCCTCCGTCATTTTGAATTCCATCGCGGATAACTACTAGTGAGGATCGCATGCAGAAAGAAAAAGTCATTATCATCGGATCAGGTCCTGCGGGCCTGACGGCTGCACTCTACACAGCACGCGCCAACCTGGAACCTCTGGTGATCTCCGGGAATCAACTCGGGGGACAAATTTCGATCACCAACGAAGTTGAGAACTACCCCGGCTTCCCCGAGGGAACAAGCGGGCCTGAATTGGTCGAATTGATGCAGAAACAGGCTGAGCGCTTTGGCGCCCGCATCGTTTTTGATGAGGTCACCAAAGTGGATTTCAGCAAAGGATCCCCATTCCACATCAATACCCATGGAGATGAATTCGAGGCGGATGCGGTGATCGTAACTGTCGGCGCTTCTCCAAATCGTCTCGGGATCCCCGGCGAAGAGGAGCTCATCGGCCGCGGCGTCTCGTTTTGCGCCACGTGCGACGGTTTCTTCTTCCGCGACAAGGACGTGCTTGTAGTCGGCGGGGGAGACAGCGCGATCGAGGAGGCTCTCTTCCTGACGCGATTTGTGAATCGCGTGCGGGTTATCCATCGCCGGGACGAACTACGTGCTGGCGAGGCGCTCAAGCGGCGCGCTTTCGAAAATGAGAAGATCGAGTTCGTGTGGGATTCGGTCCTGGAAGAGATTCATGGGGACGGAAAGGTAGAGTCTGCACTCGCTCGCAATGTCAAAAAAGATGAGACCTTTACCCTGGACACCGATGGGGTCTTTATCTTTATCGGTCATCTTCCAAACTCCGGCTTATTTGCGGGACAATTGGTGCTCGACGAAAGCGGTTATTTCATCACGGATGACCGCATGATGACCAGCGTGCCTGGCGTATTCGCTGCCGGCGAGATCCAAGATTCCGTCTTCCGGCAAATCACTACTTCTGTCGGTCAGGGCGCTGCGGCGGGGATGATGGCCGAGCGCTGGTTAGAGGAACAAGAATAGATGGCAGGCGCTATACACTTCAGCATACACGGCGAAGATTTTGATGGCGGATCCCCACCGCTTGTTTTAATCCATGGCTCGGGCGGAAGCCGGCTTCACTGGCCGCCACAACTGCGACGCCTTCCAAACTGTCGCGTTTTCGGTTTGGATCTCCCAGGGCATGGCGAATCGCCCGGGGAGGGAGAGACGACCATAGAGGATTACGCAAGGCGGGTTGTCGAGTGGCTGGATGAGCAGGGGGTTGAACGCGCCATTCTGGCGGGGCACTCGATGGGCGGCGCCATCGCCATGACCGCTGCGTTAAATGAACCTGATCGCGTTGCCGGGCTCGTCTTAGTGGGCACTGGCGGGCGTTTGCGCGTTAACGGGGAAATCCTCCAGGCTGCCGCCGACCCAAGCCGGTTTGAAGAAACCGTGGAGGTGATCATCACTTGGGCTTTCAGCAATCAAGCACCTGAAAAAATCGTTGCGCTGGCTAAGATACGCATGCTTGAGACCCGGCCCGAGGTTATCCACGGGGATTTCATCGCTTGCAATCAATTTGATATTTGCGACCAGCTCTCGGAGATACAGGTCCCAACACTAATTCTTTGCGGAGAGCAGGATCAAATGACGCCCTTGAAGTATGCCCGTCATTTGGACGAGGAAATTCCTGAATCAACCCTGGTTCTTCTAGAGGGCGCCGGCCACATGGTCCTTCTTGAACGGCCGCTAGAAGTTGCCGAGGCGGTTGGAATTTTCCTGGCAAGTATTTAGTGGTGTCTTTGAGTGCGCCTTTTTCAAACAGAGGACGTCCATAAGCTGAAGTCATTTATCTGTGGATGAATTCCTATTCCATCTCAAATTTGGAACCCTTATTCCGCTCTACTTTCGCTAAACCCCTAATCGCCTTATCAGGGTGGGAAATAAAGCCTGTATGGCTCGCGCCCTGTGACTTACTCGGTTTTTCTCCTCCGGGCTGATCTCTGCCATCGTCCGGCCCATGCCCTTGACCAAGAAAATCGGATCGTAGCCGAATCCGCCATCGCCGCGCTCGTCGGGGATGATTTCCCCCTCGCATACACCCTCGGCCAGGTCGATACCCCCTTCAGGTCCGGCGAGAGCGACTACGCATCGGAAGCGTGCTGTCCACGGGCGCGGATGTGATCGGAGTAAGGAGCGCAAGGTTTTGCGGCGGTCAACGTCCGAAGCGCCTGGTCCAGCCAGACGAGCCGAATGCAATCCCGGGGCGCCGTCGAGCGCTTCTACCTCGAGACCTGTGTCGTCACCGATGGTCCAGATCTGAAGCTGCTCCGCGAATACTCCTGCTTTCAGGCTCGCATTCTCCGCATAGGTCTTCCCGATCTCGTCGATGTGTACTTCGGTTTCCAACTCAATTACATCGACGATTTCTACACCGAGCGGCTGTAGTAATGCCCGCATTTCGCGGCATTTTCCTGGGTTTCGGGAGGCAAGAAGAAGCTGCGTCATAGGACCTCTCTCATTTGACTATTCGCACAGTACCCTATCGCCACTCGTGGCAGTATCACCCGTGCAATCCCCTAGATATTGGGTTATTTTACCTCAGATCGGTAAATTATGTTATGTACAAGCGCGTTTTCTTGCTTTCGAGTGCTTACTATGCTATAATGCGAACGCTTTTTTGGGAACCTTATTGCCAGGCGGTGCAAACCTGACGAAGTGTCACCCGTTGCGGCTTAATGTCGGATTCTTGCTTAACAAGGATGTCGGTTACAGTCGCAACTTTGACTTTGAGGAGTCCTCTCTCCTCATTGGAGATGATTTTTTAATTTCTGACCTGCGTGGTTCAGTCCGATTGTCGCGAACCGGCCAGGGCATCTACATCAAAGGTCGCCTACAGGGAAGTATCGATCTCGAGTGCGTTCGCTGCCTCTCGGATTTTAAACAAATCCTGAGCGCAGAAATCGATGAACTCTTCGACTACCCGCCCGAGAAAACTAGCGATCCCCATCTCACCATAGCAGATGATGCAAGTCTAGATCTCAACCCGATCCTACGGGAGGGTTTTCTCCTCGATGTGCCAATTCAACCCCTCTGTCGGGTCGAGTGTACGGGTTTATGTTCAATATGCGGCGAAGCAATTACCGATGAACACCAAAGCCACCCAGAGGAGGATATTGATCCCCGGCTTGCGGTGTTAAAGACATTGCTCTCGTAATCTCGAGGGGGATGACGACAAATCAGTTCCACGTTCCGACCGCTGCAAGACCGCGTCTCGCGGAGTCATCAGGAGAGTGTGAATGAGCGTATCGAAGGATCGATGGGATAAACGAGAAGCCTTTGCCGCCCTGATTGAAAAGGGGGACTTCCAAGGCTACATAATCACAGACGACATCGTCACCGTGTTTCCGGAGGTTGAAGATTCTGAAGACCGGCTAGAGCGCTTGCAAGCCTTCTTTCGCACGGCGGGCATCGAGGTCTATGAAGATCTCGCTCAGGTCCCCGCCCATCTGCTTCAGGAGATTGAAGCGGAAGATATTCAACCTTTCGATCTCAGCGCTATCTCCAGCGACGACACCGTTGGCCTTTATCTGAAGGAAATGGCCCGCGTTCCACTGCTCACAACAGAGCAGGAGGTCGACCTCGCTCAACGCATCGAACGCGGCAATTTCTCAGAAGACGAATTAGGGAAGCCCAACGGAAAACTAGCCGCTCAGAAGCGCGCTGAACTTAATGGCCATATCCAGGACGCGCGGGCGGCTCGCGATCACCTTATCAAGGCCAATACCCGTTTGGTAGTGAGTATTGCCAAGAGATACATGGGGCGCGGCGTACCCTTCCTTGATCTTATCCAGGAAGGCAACCTGGGCTTGATGAAGGCAGTTGAAAAATTTGACTACCACCGCGGCTATCGTTTCAGCACCTATGCAACCTGGTGGATTCGCCAGACGATCACACGTGCGATCGCTGATCAAGGCCGCACAATCCGTGTTCCGGTTCATATGTCCGACCGAATCAGCCGCCTTTATAAGATCGCTAGACAGCTTGAACAGAACATCGGCCACAAACCCACTCCGGAAGAAATCGCTGAAGCCATGGAAATCGACCCGCGCAAAGTTCAATGGATGATGCGGGTATCATGGCGCCCACTCTCACTCGAAACACCCGTCGGAGAGGATGAGGACACCGAGCTGGGATCCTTTGTCGAAGATGATTCCACCCCAACACCGACACAAACAGCCTATCAAAATCTGCTGCGTGATAAGATCGAAGAAGTTCTGGCGACCTTGAGCCCGCGCGAAGCGCGCATTCTGCGGCTGCGCTTCGGCCTGCACAGTGGTCGCCCCTGCACCCTGGAGGAGGTCGGCCAGAAATTCGGTCTGACCCGAGAACGCATTCGCCAGATTGAGGGCAAGGCTCTGCGGCGTTTACGCCACCCTCGTCGAGCCCGTCAATTGCGGGATTACTTGAATTAGGTTAGCTGAATTAAAAGAGCCGCCGGGCACCCCATCAGGAGTGCCCGGTTTTCATTTTTATCTTCAATGTGCGAAAACGAGTTCGAATCTTAAGAACCCTTAATTACACAGTCTTTCACTAACCACCAAATTCCGCGGGGCTGCGTCCCACACACCAACTTCCCTCTGCTTCATGGAAACCATCACTCAATATTCAACTCCATTACCTTGAGTAGTAGCGCTAGAGCCCCGATGGCCGAGGCCGATTTGTTGCCATCCCGGTCGCCATCCCACACATTGCGCTCCACCCAATCGCCTTCGCGCGCGCTCACAGCTGCCCAGGTTAACCCCACCGGTTTGTCCGGCATACCTCCCCCGGGCCCGGCGATTCCCGTGACCGACAGACCAATATCTGCGCTGAGGGCGCGGCGTGCTCCGCGTGCCATCTCCCGCGCTGTTTGCTCGCTGACCGCACCGAACTCGTAGAGCGTTTTATGCCGAACTCCCAGCAATCGCTCCTTTGCACCGTAAGCGTATGCCACGATCCCGCCGCGAAAGTATTCCGATGAGCCGGACACATTCGTGAGCAGGTGCCCGACCAATCCGCCGGTGCACGATTCGGCAACCGCAAGGGTCAGTCCTTTCTGGCGCAGCAATCTCCCTACTTTCACCTCGATCGGCTCATCCATTGATCCAATGCTCCCATTACTTTCATTATAGACGTCGTCACGGTAGTCTACAGTACTGCATTATACCTTCCTGGTTGACAGAGAGTTATGGCTGGCGTATGCTTCGTCGCGCCATGGAGACACTCCCGAATCTTTTCTCCTCGCGCCCGGTTTGGGCTGTCGGCGATCTGACGCGCTATATCAGGCAAGTGTTGGAGAGCGATTATCGCTTGCAGGATATGTGGGTTACCGGGGAGGTTTCCAACGTCTCCCGGCCTTCCTCTGGTCATCTATATTTCACCCTCAGAGATGAAAACGCTTCGCTTCGCTGCGTGATGTGGCGGCCGCGGGTTGCTCAACAAAACCACCTCCCGCGCGGCGGGGAAATGCTTGAAGTCCTTGGGCACATCAGCGTCTATGAGGCTGGCGGGCAGTATCAGCTTTACGCCGAAAGCCTGCGCCCAGCCGGTGATGGTGCCCGCTTTGCTGAATTTCTAGAGTTAAAGGCTCGCCTCGAGGCGGAGGGTTTATTCGAGCCAGAGCGAAAACAACCACTGCCGGAATGGCCAAACATCATAGGCGTGGTCACGTCTCCCACCGGTGCGGCGCTTGGTGACGTCGTGAATGTGCTGCGCCGCCGTTTTCCACTCGTAACTTTGCTCTTATCGCCCACTCCGGTGCAGGGAGACGAGGCGCCCGCCGGCGTAGTTAAGGCATTGGAATCGCTCAATCAAGATGGCCGCTCAGACGTACTCTTGCTCATACGCGGCGGTGGTTCCATGGAGGATCTTTGGACCTTTAATAACGAGGATGTGGTGCGTGCCGTCGCTCAATCAACAGTTCCCGTTGTCACCGGGATTGGTCACGAGACGGATGTCATCCTGGCCGATTACGCCGCTGACTTACGTGCTCCGACGCCTTCTGCCGCCGCGGAGGTCGCCACACCGAACCGGGAGGTTTTGCGCGAAGACCTCGCTTTCCAACGCGCCGACCTCAATCAACTGTTCCGTGAGCACCTTCAGGCGCTTCGCCAGTCGCTCGAAATGTGGTCCGCCCGCCTTAGGTTGGCCTCACCACGCGCTCACATAGCCAGCAAGCAGCAACGACTTGATGAGTACATATCCCGCGCCGGAATTGCAGCCGAACACAAAATGTCTCTCTCTCTAGCCGCAATTACCGGCCTGAAAAAAACTTTAATGGCCGTTGGTCCGAGTGCCGTTTTTGCCCGAGGTTACGCCGTCGTTACGCTGGTTGAGAACGGCCAGGTGGTCCGGTCTATCACACAAGTCAAACCCGGGGACCCTTTGCAGATCCAGGTGCAGGATGGGACATTCAACGCCGAAGCCCAAGACCAACCTGGTGACAATCGCTAGGAAAGCAAGAAAGAGGGGCTACTTCTTCCTTGTCGCTGCCCACGATTGAGCCCAACAAGTAACTTACCCGCCTGTCAGCAGGCGAGGAGGAGATATGCCGAATAAGAAAACGATTGAGAAGATGAGCTACGAAGAAGCCTTTATGGAATTGCAATCAGTCGTCGAGAAATTAGAGAGTGGCGAGTTGCCGCTCAAGGATTCCCTTGCTCTCTTCGAGCGAGGTCAGGCTTTAAGCGCTCGCTGCAGCGAGCTCTTGGAGGAAGCCCAGTTAAAGCTGCGGCAGCTTACACAAGACGAATCCGGCGAACTTGTCGAGGCCGACCTGGAACTCGGGGACCTGTAGTTGAATCCACTGGATGTCTTTCAGAATCAGGTCTTAATCGGCGCATTGCTGGCATGGAGCGGGGCACAGATTCTCAAGCTGCCGGTCGCGTACGCACTCACCCGTTCTTGGGACTGGTCTCTTCTGCTGCGCGCCGGAGGAATGCCCTCCTCTCACTCCGCGCTGGTTACTGCAGCCGCACACGGCATCGGGCTCACCAGCGGTTTTGATACACCCCTCTTCGCTATGTCGGTCGCCCTGGCAGTTATCGTGATTTACGACGCAACCGGCATACGGCGTCAGGCCGGCCAGCACGCCGCAATCATCAACGCCATCATTAAGGATTTTATCGAGGGCCATCCTGCCCGCAGCCAGGAGAAACTCCGGGAGGTTTTAGGACATTCGCCCCTGGAGGCTTTTCTCGGCACAGTGCTGGGAATTGCAGTCGCTCAGATCGTCCACGGGTTATGGGCGCTTCCGTGATTCATGACTATCGACCAATAATCATCCTGGGTATCTGACGCGCCTCTGGCACCCCCAGGGCGATAGCTATAACCCAGTACACACCCATCCCCAGAAACGCCCCACCCGCTCCACTCAGCCACACACTTGCTCCAGCAGTGAATCCTATCCAGAGCCATAGCCCTCCGGCCATTACCGCCGAAGCTGCAGCGGAGCCAATGAGCCCTCGCTTGAGTCTCCGAAAACCAAGTCCGCCTAATCGGCGCCTGATAAGCAGCACCAGAACGAACACCTCAAGCGCAGTTGCTAAAGAATTCGCCAGAGCGAGACCGCCATGCGGCGGCAAACCGAGCCGCGAAAACATCGCCGCAAAAACTATACTAAATCCCACGTTCAATGACATCGCTATCACGCCGACAGTAACAGGAGTCCGTGTATCGTACATCGCATAAAACGCGCGCACGACCACTTCGAGGATTGCGTGTCCCACCAGGCCGAGCGCGTACCAGAGCAATGCCCACGCCACCAACTCCGTCGATTCTGCAGTAAAGAAGCCGCGCTCAAAAAGGAGTGCCACGATCGGTCGCCGCAACAAGATCAAGCCAATGCTGGCTGGTAACGAAAGGAACACCACCCCACGCAAGGTGTTAGCGAAGGTATTCTTCAGCGCATCCATTTCGCCACGCGCGACTTGGGCTGAGAATGTAGGCAGAGAAGCAACGCCGACCGCCTTGGCAATGATGGTTTGCGGCATGAGCATGAGTGTGAACGCGAACGAGATCGCCGCCAGGCTGCCCTCCGGCATTCCTGAGGCGAGGATGGTGCTGACGAGGAAATTAACCTGGACGACGGCTTGTCCCAACAATCGCGGGGCCATCAATCGCCCAACCTGACGAACCTCAGGGGCATCCAGGCCAAAGCCGCGGAAGAAACGTCCGCCGAGGGAGAGCAGCCCGGGAAGCTGGACGACTAGATGCAGGGAAGCGCCCAAAACCACTCCCCAGGCCAGACCGAAGATTCCCATCCCGGGGCTCAAAAACAGCACGCCAATAATCAATCCCAGGCGGTAACAGCCCGACGCAATGGCGGGTAGGAAGAACCGCTGATAGCCATTCAGAATACCCATCAACAGACCGCTCAGGCTGAAGATCACGGGGGAGATCAACATCACCCGTAACAGCGAAACAATCAGCACTTGCTGCGGACCATCAGACCATGGCGCAAGGATGTTTTGGACTAACCACGGCGCCGCGAGCCCGGCCAAAGCGCAAACAAATGCGAGGCCGACAAAAAGCAACGAGGCGATAGAGGAGACTAACCGCCAGGCTTTTTGCGTTTGATTGCGGGCGAGAAAACTGGTAAACGTGGGCACAAAGGCGGAGGCAAGCGCCCCACCAGCCATGAGATTGAAAATGATTTCTGTTAGACGGTTGCCAGCGGTAAAAGCATCGATCTCTGCGCTCGTGCCGAAGGCGCGGGTTATCAGTACCTGGCTAATTAATCCCATCAGGCTCGAAAGAATAAAGCCCACCATGACCACACCACTAGCGCGTGCGATCTGACGACTGGCTGAGGATTCAGATTTGTCCACGAGATGCGATTATACAGTGGTTTGGGTAAATGACGGACACTTTGATATATCAGCTCAACAAGAGAATCCCACGCTGGCTCTTCAGTAATATCAGGGTACACTGTTGTCAAATATCCACCTCATCGGGGATACTGTGTCTCAGCACCCGCCTGATCACCCGAAGTTGTACAGGTTGAAATAATTATGAAAGATGAAACCGAAAGCTTTCTAGGCGAACTCCGCCTGAGCAGGCATCTTCAGAGCATTGCCCAGGTTTCAGCGCTTGGGCTGGTTATCGCTCTGGGTTTATCTTTCATCATCCCCGCTCATGTCATCATTGAAGGCGGTATTCGTTCAGCGGCGCCCGCCTTACTCGCCATTCTCATCCTGGGATTGACGCTCCTAAATATCCATGAACTTCTTGGAGGAAGCGGCGAGCGCGGCGGCATCCACGCGCTAGTCCACGAATCATTGGGGAAGTCTATGGGCTTTGTTGCCGCCTGGTCCTCCCTTGCCGCGAATTTACTGCTGTGCGCTGCACTCTTAATGTCTGCGTCTAGATCCCTTTCCGTTCTCTTCCCTGAAATGGGGAGCTACGCCACATTGGTTGCTGCGGGTATGCTCATCATCTTGGTGCTAATAAACCTATTCCATATTCTCCCTCGTCGCGGAATGCTCACGCCGATTTTGCTGGTACTTCTCGTCGCGTTTGTGGCTCTTCTGATCAGTGCTATCCCCTCCTGGGAACCCTCCTCGTTTTCCGCTTTGTCCGAGGCCCCGGCAAAAAACTACCTTCTTGCTGTCGCCTCTTCAATAACCCTTTTCGCTGGTTTAGAGGCAATTACATCTTCCAGACGGCGCATCCTCATGCCCCACACCCGTCTACCCCAGGGCTTGTGGGTAACCCTCCTGGTGGGCGGCCTCCTGTTGATCTCCGTCCAGCTCTGTGTTCCTTCACTTCCATCCTTTTCTCTTCAGGACGGATCCGCAGTTGTAACCCGCTCACTCGCAGGTGCCGGTATTTTTCGGACGGGGTTGACTACTGCTGTCGCTTTCTTCGCTCTCCTTATCGCGGCAAGTGAGTGCTTGCTCACCAGCGCACGCGTGCTCTACTCGCTCAGCCGCATGAGGGCATTGCCGCGCTTTCTCACTCGAATCCGACGCCCTTTCCGTCTGCCGCCCTACATCTTCAGCATATTGACCCTGATAGGATTATTGCTAATTCTATTCATGCCGTTTGGGTGGCTGATTGAAATCTCCGCAGGCCTCTTTCTCGTCCTGGTTATTCTTGTTAATTTAGCGGCGATCCGCAGTCGACAAGCCGAGCCTGAACGGCGAAGGGCAATCGTCATCCCCTTCTTCCCGCTTGTCCCGATCCTGGCTCTCACTCTAAGTATCGTCATCTTCTTCGGACTAGTGCCTGTTGGTTTATTGGGCACTGCCGGGTGGATCGTCATTGGATCAGCACTCCTGCTCATATACGCTCGCTCACATCTTCTGGAAGCACAGCATGGAGTAACTGTTTTTGGCCAGGACCCTGACACTAAACGCCCCGAGGGTGCGTTTCGTATCCTCGTTCCCCTCGGTGCCGGAGTGGAGCGCCGATTCATCTTAGGGTTGGCAAACGCCCTCGCTCGTCAAACCAATGGAGACGTCGTCCCTCTCCAAGTCATCCCCACCGCAGATCCGCTTGCCATACAGGAGGGGCGGAGGATAGCCGAGGAGCGAAATACTCTCTTTAAATGGTCCACGCGCGAGAGCGCTAAAAATAGCGTACCGACTTATCCCATCACCCGCCTGGCAAGCAGTGTCGCCCAGGGCATTAACGACACCGCAGTCGAGGAAAACTGCAGCCTGATTCTCATGTCCTGGCCATTAGAGGCGCTTAAGGAAGGCACTCGTGCGGGAAGAATTTTGGATCCCGTGGTGCATTCTGCCCCCTGTGACGTTGCAGTAGTTGCGTATCACCCCGAACGGTTTTCGCCGCTGCATGCAGAAGAGGGACAAGGTGATGGAGACATGGCGGGTATGCCCCTCCAAATCAACCGAATATTGATTCCCACCGCTGGCGGTCCACATGCTCCGCTGGCGATGCGGCTTGCTCTTTTACTCGCTCGAGAGTTCGATGCGACAACACATACGGTGTACGTCACCCGACCAGACGCAAGCGATAGCGAACTTGAGGAGGGCAGGCAGAGAATCGAAAGCACGATCGATAAGCTGCGGGAACAATTCTCCTCGCTTCCACATATTGATGCCCCGTCCACCGATATAGACCCGTTCTCCATCGAAAGCCACGTTGTGAGCGCACACACCGTCGTTGATGGAATCGTTCAAGCCGGATCCGAGAGCGACCTGGTGATTATGGGAGCCTCTGAAGAAAGCCTGATCGATCAGGTTCTTTTCGGCGCGCTTCCTGAGAAAACCGCCCGGGCATGTCCAACACCCGTTATTATGACCAAGAGCTTTCGCGGTTTTCCTCGTTTTTGGCTCCGTCGGGTTTGGGATGGTTTTTTCCGATCACTTCCTAAACTCACGCGCAGAGAACAGGCCAAGGTTTACAGAGGTGTTTTCAAAGGCGCTCAACCGGACACAGACTACTTCGTCATGATGGGTCTTGCGGCGATGATCGCCACATATGGCCTGCTTCAGGGAAGTGCCGCTGTCATCATCGGGGCCATGCTCGTGGCGCCTCTGTTTACCCCCATCCTCGCAATCAGCCTGGCTGTAGTTCGGGGGGATATTCGCCTGTTGTGGATTGCCATTGAATCTGCTTTAAAGGGGATTGCACTTGCTATCGGATTGGCGGTTTTGCTCACAACCCTTTCACCGCTGCGCAGCGTCACACATGAAATTACAGCGAGGATTAATCCCAATCTATTTGACCTGGCTGTCGCACTTTTCTCTGGTGCTGCCGGGGCCTACGCTGTCGCCCGCGAGGATGTCGCTACAGCACTCCCGGGGGTAGCGATCGCGGCTGCACTCGTGCCCCCGCTGGGCGTCATTGGCATCGGCATCGCCATGTGGGACGCCAACATCGCCGGGGGGGCGAGTTTGCTCTTTATCACCAACCTTATCGCCATCGCCTTCGCCGGAGCCATTACGCTTCTCATGCTTGGTTTTCGACCGACCCCGGGAGCGGAACAGAAGGCGAGACTACGCGTCGGGTTAATAACCTCCTTGGTGATGCTGGTCGCAATCATGATCCCGCTGGCGATTGTCTTTCTTGACACCGCTCATGAATCTCAAACTTTCCAGGTTGTGGAAACAACTCTCCAGAACTACGCGGAGACAAATCCGAGCCTGCGCCTGGTGCGATTCGACGTCAGCGAAGGTGATAGTGAGGTCAGCGTAGATGTGACTTTTAATACCCTTAATGCGTTCTCGGAGGATATGGCAGAAAGTCTCCAGGATGATCTTATGCAGGCCCTCGATCGTCCAGTGGCGCTCCACCTCGTCTCCATACCAGCCGAGGATATCACTATCCCATCACCTGAATAGACTCCTGCCGACAGCGTCAAGGAATCAACAGCTTTGTTTTTATTAATAGATTGGGGAGATCGACCAATCTCTTGTCTGGGCGCGGCCAGGTTGGTTTTCTACAAGAATCGTGAGAGCCGGGGACGCCGACCCCGGCCCTCTCTTAAGGAGGAGAAGAAGAGATATTGCCCTTCTTCCTATACTATATATGAATCAACCCCGGAGCCGCGTGGCTGGTCCCACACGACTACCCTACGGAATCCCTACGCCGTCTAGGACTAATTGGCTAATAATCATCAATTTCCGCCCAAAAACGGAGTCCGGAGGGGTGAAAGCGAGGGAATCCGCATTGTCCCTTTCGTTAATGGGAGCTGATGACCCTTGCCACCGACCCGCACATTCTCCGCTTACTTTCGATCTATGTGCCCCATGCTATAATCGCGATCGCCTCTGAAACCAAACCCATGCTCATTGACTGGTTCCTCGCCCTGCTCCCCATTCTGGTAATCATTCTCGTGATGGTTGGATTCCGTTGGGGGGCTGCCAAGGCGGGTCCTGCCGGGTGGTTTGTAGCCGTTCTAGTAGCCCTCCTGCGTTTCGGTGCCGGCATCGACTTGGTCGCCCTTTCCCAGGTTAAAGCACTGCTTTTGACCAGCGATGTGCTTCTCATCACCTGGAGCGCATTTCTGTTATATCGGGTTGCAGATGAAGCGGGTGCGATCCAAATCCTCAGCCAAGCCATCCCGGGATTGACAAGAGATCGCGTCCTTCAAGCACTGCTCATCGGCTGGGCTTTCGCCTCCTTTCTTCAGGGTGTGGGGGGGTTTGGTGTACCAACGGCAGTCACCGCTCCACTTCTCGTCGGCCTCGGTTTTTCCCCACTGGCTGCCGTATTGATCCCCTCAATCGGTCATTCCTGGTCCGTTACCTTTGGCTCGCTAGCCACATCTTTTCAGGCCCTCATTGCCTCCACCGGTTATACAGGGGAGATATTAGCCCCTCACTCCGCTGCATTCCTGGCGATCGCCTGCCTGTTTTGCGGCTATCAAGTCGCACATATCTCTGGAGGATGGGGGGCGATACGGCGATTGTTCTGGCCCATTCTGGTACTGGGCATCGCCATGGGGGTTGCACAATTCTCACTCTCAACGAATGGTTTATGGAACATTGCGGCACTCGGCGGTGGATCGGCCGGGCTGATTGTTGGGTTTCTCATCGCCCGGTTCCGTAGCCGCCAAGCGTCCGAACAGAACACGGTCAGGACAAATGGGCGAATGCTCCTGCTCGCTCTCTCTGGCTACATCGCACTCGTCGTCATCACTCTAGCAATCCAATTCATTCCGCCGCTGCGCTCAGCGCTCAGCTTTATCGTTATCCGGATCCCATTCCCGGCAATCAGCACATCGCTTGGACACACAACTCCAGCTGGCTACGGTCGCGAGATTCCTCTCCTCCGTCACGCCGGAGCGATCCTTGCGTACAGTTCTCTTGTCGCCTACCTCCTCTACTCTCGCGCCGGGCTTTTCACACCTGGCGCGGGGTTGCGCGTCCTTAAGACCACCGTCCGGCGCATGTTGCCCTCCAGCCTGGGCATCGCCGCCATGGTCTCTATGGCCGTCGTCATGGCGCATGCCGGTATGACGGAAACCCTGGCGCGGGGATTGTCAGAGGGAATGGGTGCCCTCTTTCCCATCATCTCCCCGTGGATCGGTGGTTTAGGCGCATTTATGACTGGCTCGAACACGAATTCGAATGTCGTCTTTGCGAACCTCCAGCTTCGCACCGCTGAACTGCTCGGTTTCAGTGTGCCGATCATTCTGGCTGCACAAACAGCGGGCGGTGCCCTCGGCTCAATCATCGCTCCAACAAAAATAATCGTCGGCGCTAGCACGACCGGCATGGCAGGAAAGGAGGGTTTAATCATGCGCAGCCTCCTCATCTACATTTTTCCTCTCATCGCTCTGGTTAGCTTATTAACTCTTCTCGCTCTCTGGATTACTTAATCATGAACAATCACGCCTCTTTTCGAAATCGATACCGCTTCACCCTCCAGGCCATCGCCTTCGCAATGATCACCCTCCCGGCCATCGGGCTGTATCAATCCGCCTCGAATGGGAATGCCGTGCTGACTGTGCTATTGATGGGTGTTGTCGCCGCGGGGATGGTCCTGGCTATCTGGGTCAACTAGAGGGCTCAGGGGGGAGCACCCTCATACCACCAGGGGAAGGTCCGGGGGGATTAGATCCCAAAGATGTGCGTCAGCACGGTGGAGGCCACGCCCCCAACGCTCTGCATCATCCCGATCTCTGCGTTCGGAACCTGGTTTTTGCCTGCGCGTCCCGTCAATTGCAGAGCAATCTCGCACACCTGGTACAGGCCCGTTGCGCCAATCGGATGTCCCCGCGCTTTAAGCCCTCCCATCGTAGTAATCGGGATCTGCCCTCTAAGACGGATCGCCTCCTCGACAGCCAAGCGCCAACCATGACCGGGCTCGGCAAATCCAGCCGCCTCCAATTGCAGGCAAGTCATGATGCTGAAGGCATCATGAACTTCAAATAAGTGAATGTCCTCGCGGTTGATGTTCGCCTTTCGATAAGCATCGTGAGATGAGCGCTGGGCCGCTTCAAGCTGGAGTGGATCTTTCCGATCCTCGATGCGAAAACGATCGGTGACGACGCTGGAGGCCAGTACCTGAACCGGATGAGGGCTGTAGGCGCGTGCTTGTTCACTTGGTGCCAGGACAACAGCAGCAGCTCCATCACAAATCGGCGAGCACTCGAATAAGCGGAGTGGGGCATGAATCGCCCTCGAGTTTTGAACCTCGCTCGGGCTGACGGTCTTCTGAAAGAGCGCAAAGGGGTTGTTGGCGGCGTTATCATGAGCGACGACAGGGAAGTTAACCAGTCCATCCTCGGGGACATCGTAGCGGTCAAGATACATACGCGTGAGTTCCGCGTTTTTGCTGATCATTGTTGCCCCGCCGGGGACATCCATTTTCGCGTCGAGAGCTTTGGATAGCACCGGGGTAGCGACGCCTTCGCTCATCTTCTCCAAGCCTACAGCAATGGCCAAGTCAGCTTCACCACTCGCCACAGAGAGAAACGCCACGCGTATCGCTGCGGCACCACTGGCCATCGCCGCACGAACATGCAGCGCCTCAACGCCGAAGAGCTTGGCTTCTTCCGCAATAAGGGAGGCTATGTGCTTTTGACCCTGCATTTCATCAGCCAGCATATTGCTGGCAAAAAGAGCATCGACGCGATCCACACCAGCATCTTCCATCGCCCGCCGGACAGCCTCCCCTCCAAGTTGACGCAGACTGAAATCGGAGGCTTTTTCAACCGGTAATTGCCCGATGCCAACAACGCTTACTGCTCTCATTTGCACCTCTTCAACCTGTGATTGGAATTATCCCCATAACCGTTCATTAGCGAGCCGCCCCGCATCCCCGGCTGCGCACCCTAGCCCATGAAGGTCTCAGCGAACACACGGATCGCCTGTAAATGCGCATCCAGCCCAAGAAGCTGGCTCCGCATTGTATTCAACGAAATGTGTGTGGCGCCAGCTCTCTCCCAATCACTCATCTCTCCAGCAAGCTCATCTAAGTTACCTTCCGAAAAGCGCACGCGCGCTTCCAGCCCAAATTCATCCCAAGAGCGGCCTGCTGCTTCCAAATATTCTCCGAGCTTCTCCAAGGAGGGTTTTGCGTCTTCAACGCTACTATATGTGGGCAACCAACCGTCCCCGAGACGCGCTGCACGGCGCAGCACAACATCCGCATGCCCTCCAAACCAAATCGGAATTGGCTGCTGAATCGGGAGAGGCTTTAACCCCATCTGTGGAATGGTATGCCAGTGGCCATTGAACACTACGCAAGTCTCGGTCCATAATGAACGTAAGACTTGGACCTGTTCTTCACACCTGCGCCCGCGCGTATGGAAATTCGCATCCAGGGCGATGTATTCAGCTTCGTTCCACCCAACGCCAATCCCGAGGCGCAGACGCCCGCCGCAAAGCCGATCCAGTGTCGCGGCCTGCTTTGCGACCAATGCCGTTTGCCGTTGAGGGAGGACCAATATCCCCGTGGTGAATTCCACGCGCTCTGTCGCAGCTGCCATGAAGCTAAAGAGAGCAAATGGCTCCATGAAGGAATCTTCGATTGTATATATACCTTGCCACCCGCCCGGGCGATTCGGGTCAGCCCCCAGTACATGCTCATACGCCAGAATATGCGTGAAGCCGAGATCCTCCACGGTCTGCGCGAAATCTCTTACTGCAATCGGGTCTGGGTCAAGTTCCGTCTGTGGATATACAACGCCAATGTTCATCCTCGCTCCCATCGCTTCCTTGGTATCGCCAAATTGGCCATTAAACCAGAGTATAGACCAAGCGCCCGAGTTATGTTTGCCTGGTTTGCTTAAATACTTATGCAGCGCGTTGCGCGAATCCTGGGTCTGTCCACTTTGCTCCGCTTGGCTTATGGCGTGCTCCCCAGTCTGATGTAAAATTAGCTTATGAGCGAATCGGACATCCAACTTCTTTTGACTGTACCCTTCCCTCCTACGCTTGTAGAGCGCCTGCAAGCAATCTCTTCGCGTTTGAAAATAACATCTCATCCAACCAGCGACGCAGAAGACCTTCCGGAGGATTTGTTGCAGGAGATCGAAATCCTCTACACGCTAAGCGCACTTCCTGACGCAGATCTCGTTCCCAACTTGCACTGGATCCAGATTCACTATACCGGCGTGGATCATATCCTGGGGCATCCGCTTCTCAGCTCGGATTTGAAGATCACAACAATGAGTGGTGTTTCGTCTCCCCCGTTAGCCGAGTTGGCGTTGATGTTCATCCTCGCCTTATCTCACCGCATGCTGAATATCATTCACAGCACTCCCGAGGAGCGTTGGGCATCGGGTCGCCTTAAGCGGTATCAACCTCTGGAGCTTCGCGGTAGCACGATCGGGGTTGTCGGTTACGGGAGTGTTGGCCGCGAAATCGCACGCCTGTGTCAGGCGTTCGGTGCGAGTGTATTGGCAACAAAGCGAGACTTGAAACGTCTTTCCGACGACGATTACTCGCTCGAGGGACTCGGTGATCCGGAAGCGGAAATACCTGATCGCCTCTATCCACCCCAGGCTCTGCGCTCCATGGTTTCGCTGTGTGATTTCGTAATCGTCACCCTCCCGCTCACCCAGGAAACACAGGGCATTTATGATGAAACCATCTTCGAGGCCATGAAGCCGAGCGCCTATCTGATCGACATCTCCCGCGGCGGCATCGTAGACCATGGCGCATTGGTAGAAGCGCTGAATTTGGGCCGTTTAGCTGGTGCTGCGCTAGATGTCTATCCCATTGAGCCACTCCCTGAAAGCAGTCCGCTATGGGAGATGGAAAATGTCATTCTTACACCTCACATCGGTGGATCATCTGCACATTACCTCGAACGGGCGATTCAGCTGTTTTCCATGAACATCCAGCACTACTTATCCGGGATGCCGTTGTTGAATATCTATGATCCATCACGCGAGTACTGATCTCATATGAAAACGGTGATCCGTGGGGCGATCTTTGATCTCGGCTCGACGCTAATTCGTTTCGAGGGCGATTGGCCGATTCTCATGCAAAATAGTCTGGATCTCCTGATTGAACAGCTCCAAAAAGATGGTTTAACCTTCGATCAAAGCGATTTCCGCTCGGCATTCGAGCGTGCACTGGAAGTATATGACCTTCAGCGCCAATCCAACCAAGTCGAGCGCTCCACTACCTCCCTGCTGCAAGAAACAATGAATACCTTTGGTTACGAAGATATCTCACCCGATATCTTGGAGCGCGGGCTGAAGTGTTTCTACAGCGTGAGTGAAACTCATTGGCAGCCAATGCCGGCTCTTCACGCAGTGCTTGATGAACTGCGCGAGGAAGGTCGAATGCTTGGCATGATCTCGAACGCCGGCGACGTGGAGAATGTGCAGCGGCTGATCGATAAGGTTGAAATTCGCGCCTACTTCGATCCAATTATTGTCTCGGCCGCAATCGGGATACGAAAACCTGACACCAGGCCCTTCGAGATGGTGCTCGATCAGTGGCAAGTGAACCCTGATACTGTTGTTATGATCGGCGATCGACTTGAAGCGGATATTCTCGGCGCACAGGGCATCGGGATACACCAGATATGGCTCAAGCCTGAGGCTGAGACATCAACTGAGACGCAGATAATCCCTGAGAAAATCGCCGAGAAGCTCGTGGATATCCCGGGCTTGATCCGAGAAATCGAAGCGAAAGGGTAATGACATTGGGCTTCCTACAGGTCAGCAACAGCATCTGGCGTTTAGAAATCAAGTATAAAGTCCTCGGCCTACTCTCGTTGCCGGTGTCGGTCTGGTTGGTTCGCTCCGGTGCGGATTGGACTCTGATCGACACAGGTCCTCCAGAGAGCGGAGATCAGGTCGTAGCCGCTATCGCGAAGGTAACGGAATATCAGGGCCCGCGGCAGATACTCCTTACGCACGCTCATGCCGACCATAGCGGCGGTTTGGGCGCGATTCGGGCGGCATGGAGCGTACCGGTTCTCTGCCATAAAGCGGAAGCTCCATTTATCAATGGCGAATCTGATTATCGTTTCCTCCCATCTAAGAATCCGCTTTTTTTAGTTACCCGGAATTTCCTGCAAACCGCTTGGGGAATCCCCGTTGCTAAAACCCTCGAAAGCGGGGAGTCTGCAGCCGGGATGGCCGTGATCCATCTCCCCGGTCACTCACCAGGCCAGATTGGCTTTCTGCACCCGCATGATCAGGCGATGATTTGTGGAGATGCGGTTATGAATCTGCGGGGTCGACTCTCCCCGCCTGTCACAGCATTCTCTCAGGACCCAAACCTGGCCGCGGCCTCGATGCGCCGCCTTAGCGAACTCGACTTTATTCATCTGCTGCCGTCGCATGGTGATCCCATCTTGAAACGAGGGCGTGAGGCGATGCTGTCATATCTAGGCTATCCGGCGCAAGACAAATCCATGGATCGCTGGTAATCTCGCCAACAAACTGCTTCAACTTTCAAACCCAGCACCGCTATCCTTTGCGCCCCATTTACTTTGTCAAACCCCTGCGCACTGAAGCGGCGCTTTCGTTTGCAGTGTGATCCCCGCCAGTAGACCTGTCTGCAGTTTAGCCAGTGACGAAATTGGGGCTGTCGCTCTTTAGCCTTTTGTGGGATCTGGTCAAGGATCCTCTCTTCAGGCACATTCTCAAGTATGCCGTTGGAGCAGATGCGCAGCCTGAGATGTGCCGGCATCAGAAGTAAATCTATCTCTCTCCTGTTTCATATATCACTCGATCACAATGGGCTGAGCACGGAAACCCGCTTTTTATGCATGATCCCTTGCGTGTGTCTTAGTAGAGGGTGCTGGATTTGTTAGCTATTCGCAAAGTCGGTTCCATATCAATCTGTGTCAGAATAGTAGCGAATGACCGTCTAATAGGAGTAGGTGAAATTATGTATACGGATACGAGTATTGAGTCTTCGCTTCAAACCGTTGATCCGCGCGTCCAGGCTCTAACAGACGCTCTTGCCCGTATCGATAACCCTGACGTCGATTTTCGCTGGGCGGCAGTCGTCGACTATGACGGGTTGTTGCTATCTAGTTATCCTGAAGACCTTGATTCGGGATTTGATGAGGCTATCGCTTCGACGGCACACATCATGCGCCTGGGTGAGAGCGCACAGAAGGAAATCGAATTCGGAAAATGGCGATTCACAATGATCACTGGCTCAGAGATGCAACAGTTGGTACTTCATATCAACAATGAGGTCGCCCTCACGGTTGGCCTGGGCTCCAAAACACCAATACATAAACTATTCGCCACGGTTCGTGACGTTGTTCCAGCCATGGTGAGTGCTCTGGACCTGACCTCGCGCAGATTCACCGAACCCAACACGCTGTTGATGAAGACAGATGAATTGGAGCGGATGCTAAAGCAATAACCGTCTGTGTAGGCCGGTCTCGCGTGCCCATTTACGCGGTGGTTCAGAATGATAACCCACAAAAAATAGGGGCAGAGAACCTTAAGCCTTTGGAGCTAAAAGAGGGCGCTCTCAACAGCGCCCTCCGCTCTTCTACCCAGCGTTCATTCCTTATTTCGCTTACACCGATCTGGCAAAATCTTCTTTCTTTGCCTCAGTAGCTCGCAGTAAGTCGGATGGTTTCAAGAGGATTTCAAGCCCCTTCACCCCGGCGGAGATGCCTACAATATCCCAGAGTTCAACTGTCTCGTCGATGAACACAGGATACTTACGTGGGATGCCCAATGCCGTGACCGCGCCGCGCTCGTACCCGGTCAAGGAACGCACTTCGCGTAGTGGGACCATCTCCACGCGCTTATCCCCGGAAGCTAGAGCCAGAGCGCGCAGGTCGATCTCCGTTCCTGCGGGGGCCAGCGCGATCATCGGCCCGCTGCGGTCGCCGCGCAGCATCAAGGTCTTAAATATTCGCTCTTGCTCATGCCCCAGGATCTCGGCGGCGCGTTCGGCGCTCAGGTCGGATTCATCGATTTCATATTGACGAACCTCGTATGAGATTCCGGCCTGCTCGAGTATGCGCATGGCGTTTGTTTTAATCATTGTAATTAATTTTAGGCAAGTATGTTGAGGAGAGCCAGCCGGGTAGGACAACTCGATGATTTAGATATCGCCGGAAGCCCAACCAGAGACGTGTTTTCCCTCGAGGCGAAATTATTGAGTGGTCTTCTCTCGAAGAAGTAGGCTTTCTGCTGTTTTGCCTCATGAAACTCCCCGACGAATGCCTTTGGTTTAAATGATAAGCGCCTCTTCCAAGGCGTTTTTTCGTGAGTGCCCCAGGTGCGATTCGAACGCACAGCCTAGGCTTTAGGAGAGCCTCGCTCTATCCTATTGAGCTACTGGGGCTTAACGAGATTATAGCACTCTACCCTTGTCGGGCTTCACGAGTCCATCACGCCCCGGAGACTTGAATCATATAGGCGGTTATAGGCTCCCGCCGCCCAATAACCTGGATTGGCTCCAGCTGTTCGGCTTCGACATTGTGGGCTCGCTCATAGGTCTCCAAGCTCAGCAGAATCTGCCCTCCATCTGCCTGCTCCTGAAGGCGCTTTGCCACGTTGACCACATCCCCGACAACGGTGTAGTCCATTACTTTCTCAGAACCGATATTTCCGACCACCGCTTCCCCGGAGTGCAGGCCGACACCCAGGCCCAGCCCCTCTAATCTATCCCCCGATTCTTCCCGTAATTTTCCGAAGAGCTGCTGCATCTCAATCGCCGTATCGACCGCGCGTTTTGCGTCATCTTCGCTTGTGACCGGTGCGCCGTAGAAGGCCATGAAACCATCCCCAAGGTACTTGTCAAAAGTTCCGCGGTGCTTGAAGACCACTTTACTCAGCGCCTGGAAGATGTGGTTAAGCGTTTCAATGACTTGCTCGGCGGTATGTTCAGAGGTGAAGCGGGTGAAGCCGCGAATGTCTGCGAAGATAACCGTCACCTCGTAGCTATCCCCTCCCAGGCGCAGGTAGCGTTCGGGGTCGGTCAAGATGATATCGGTAACGTCCTCCGCCAAGAAGCGGTCCAAGACCTGTCGTAAGAGGCGATTTCGGGCTTCAATATCGTCGTGCAGTTTCTTCATGCGCAGCAGCGAGCGCACACGCGTCAGCAGAACGATCGAGCTGTACGGCTTGGTTACGAAATCATCGGCCCCAACCTCGAGCGCTTTGAGTTTCTCCTCCTCGCTATCTAGCGCAGTGACGATGACAACGGGGACAAATCGAGTCGAGGGGGTGTCTTTAAGCGCCTTACAGAGTGTCAAACCATCCATGTGCGGCATCTGCACATCGACCAATGCCAAATCGGGTGGCTCGTCCAATGCCTGTGCCAGCGCATCTTTTCCGTCCACCGCCGTCACCACGTCACACCCCGATGAAGTCAGGTAAGCCTTTAGTAGATCCCGATTTAACCAGTCATCGTCGGCAACAAGTATTCGGGGCGGTCGGTTGAAGATATCGTTCAGATCCATTTTTTCCATCTATCCGTTGGTTATCTAGAATACCACTGATTAGGAAGTGGCGATATTAAAGAGCTGCCAGGGCCCTCGTTAATAGAGTCAATGCATGGGGCATGAATATGTGTGGTTTCCGCACCAAACTGAAAGCGGGCCTGCGCTCGCTACGGCAAGTAGCGGAAATTCACCTCGGTTCGATTTTCGCCTGGGGCAAGGTCGATGCTATGGAAATCGGGGTCAAACGTTTGCTGGTTCAGATCACACCATAGGCAGTATTTGCCCGCGGGGACATTGTAAAAACTATAGCTGCCATCCGCGGAGCTGGATGAGGATGTTGCGAAAGTTGTATTTCCAGGGCAGGCTCCCTCTTTAAGGAAGAGATTCGCACCTGAGATGTGACCATCTACAGGGTCACCGCGCTGACCATTGTTGTTTCCATCAATGTAGACATACCCGCGAATAGAGCCTGGAGAGGGGATGGGAGTCGGACCTACTGAACGAATAGGCAGATTGCTGGTATCACCGCTCACCGTAGCATACTTTCCCCAGAGCCAGCACTCGTGTCCGGGATAATCGGGGTTGTCTACTACCCAATAGTTTAGAACGCTTCCGCGTGCGAGTATCTCCGTCGTTTCCCCTACTAGCAGCGCACCCACCATGTCATACACTTTCCCCGGACCCACCCGACAGTTGCTGTCCAGGCTGACTTCGATCATTGGCACCGCAGGTGTTGGGGAATAAATCGGGGTTGGCGTAGTGGTCGCTGGACCAGGCGCTGATGTTAGGGAGGGGGTGGATGCTTGCACGGTCTCCTGCGCCTCCTGTGATTGGATGGCATGGACCGTCGCTTCAGCGATGGCATCAAGAGCCTGGGAAGTTTGTGTAGCCACCATAGGGTCCGCCCCATCAGAAAGCGTACAAGCTGAGAGGTTTATAAGAACGAGGGTCAAGGTCAGGAGGATAGTTTTGCTTGGTGTCTTCACAATTTCAAGATTATCCATTAGGCGCTCATTTGCGCAAACGCCCCTTACGCTCATGTCTCGTTTCACACACAATAGGTTGTGTATTGGATTGTGCACGTTTCGGTTATTAGTAAACATGTACGCCTTCTCAAATTGCTTCGGCTCCGTGTGTACTGACACTCAAGTCCTGTCGACAATGATGGCCGTGCGAAGTATGATGGAAAAACCACTTAGTGGTTATGGTGATTATGGGCAAGCGTACCCTAACTCGATCTGTCTTATTTTCCATCTGCCTTCTCGCCCTGGCGTTGGGATCCGCAGCCCAGGCTGCACAAAGCGCTTCTTCCGGCTGGGAGCATATTGCCGCGGGGGTTGATTTCCAGATATTCTGGCTTCCAGGCCCGAATCGTGCGTATGTCGCCCGCATGGATCGGGAACAAGCGGACATCACCCTCGAGAGCAGCATCGCCCAGGGCAGGCTTTCCGGAGGGTTGGAGACAGTCAGCGGCATGGCCGAACGCTATGATGGCGCCATCAACGCTTGGGGGGATACATGGGGTGCCCGCAACCGCGTTGTCGTCGCTATCAACGGGTCCTTCTATGATCCCGATACGGGGATCGCCCACGGCGGCGTCATCCACTCCGGGTGGTACTCAAAATGGTTTGACGAGCTCTCTGGCATCAGCGGCCTGTCATGGAAGGAAGATAACGGCGTCTTCCTTGGTCAATGTGTGGTCCACCGCTCGGGGAAGCAAGTGCTTACGAATCTTACAACCGGGGACCGCATGGAAATCCACGGAATTAACACCCGCCCCCGGAGCGATCAGTTAATTCTGCTCACGCCACAATTCGACCGTGACAGCAAAAGAGGGTCCAAAGGGGTCGATGTTCTGGTAGAGCTGACCCGACCCGCTACGTTGATGCCCTACCCGCATATGGTCACCGGCGTCGTGCGCGAGATCCGCATCGCACCGGGATCAACCCCCATTCCGTTCGATCATGTGGTTCTTAGCGGATGGGGGAATACCGATGACCAGTTGGTGCAGTTTCTAACCGAGGGGGATGCCGTCGGCTTATCACTCGAGATCACGCACCTTGACCAGGATTGTAAGTACCCCGCACCCGAGGAGTGGACCAAGTCGTACGCGAGCATCGCCGGAAATATCATCTTCCTGTATGAAGACGAGATTCAAGAATTCGAGCAGCGCGGCGCCTTGCTGCGGCATCCACGAACTGCTATCTGTTACAACCAGGATTATCTATACTTCGTCGTCGTCGACGGACGTGACAATGCATACAGCATCGGGATGACTGTCCTCGAGTTGGCGAATTTCTGTAAGGAAGATCTCCATGCCACCGAAGGCATTAACCTCGATGGCGGCGGCTCATCTACGATGTGGGTGAACGGCGAGGTGGTGAACCGGCCCTCCGATGGCCACGAACGCACTGTAGCTAACGGGATGATGATGGTTGTCGTCGAGCCGATGGAAAAGTCGTCAGCGTTCTCGCCTGGGATGCAGGTCACCGCTCTAT
>JBARSI010000136.1:0-1963 GCA_049644665.1 Anaerolineales bacterium | reverse complement strand
GATCTCAATCGCAGGATCTCCTGGGTGTCCTATTCGCTGAGGAGATATTGCCCGATTTTCTTGACGGCATCTATCGCGAGACGGAAGGCAACCCGTTCTTCATCGAAGAAGTATGCAAGGCGATGTTAGCGAGTGGAAAACTGACGTTTGGAGAAGGACGCTGGCATCGACCGAGCATGGAAGAACTTGGCGTCCCGCAGAGCGTGCAGGTGGCGATCCAATCTCGAGTGGGTAAGCTTCCTGAGGCTTCCCAGGAGATTCTAAGGCTGGCTGCAGTCGTGGGCAGGGTTTTCGATGTAGAGACGATCGAAAAGGCCAGTAACTTTGAGGAAGATCAATTGATCGATGCGATGGAGGATGCTGAAAATGCCCAATTGATCGAGGGGGCCAATGGAAGGGAAGGGGGTAGATATCGTTTCAGTCACGCTTTAATCCCCTCAACCTTAGTCGTTGGTTTACGCACCCGAAAACGCAGGAGGCTGCACAGCGAGGTCGCCACTGCTCTTGAGCATGTATGCCCGTACGACTTTGAAGCGCTGGCTTACCACTACAACCAGGCGGGGGAGGATGAGAAGGCGGTCACGTACTACTTGAAGGCAGGCGATCGGGCGCGGAGTTTATTCGCTTTTCAGGAGACCGTCGACCATTATGAGCATGCCTTGGAGATCCTGAGGGATGGCGCTGATATCGATCGAACATCACGCACTTTGATGAAGCTGGGCTTGGCATACCACAACGAGTTTGACTATGAATCGGCTCAAAAGGCTTATGAGGAGGGCTTTACGTTATGGCAGGGCGCAGTAGACCCAGAGATCCCTGCTGTGCTTCCACCTGCGCCTCATGCGCTAAGGATAGAATCTTATTCTGGTGAACCAGAGACGCTCGATTCTTCTTTGGCGCGAACCACCACAGAGGGTTTTTATATAGTACAACTCTTCAGCGGCTTGCTGCAGTTGAGCCCTACTATGAATCTCATGCCGGATGTTGCAAGCAACTGGGGAGTTATGGATGGCGGACGTAAATATATATTCCATTTGCGGGAGGATGTGCGCTGGAGCGATGGGGTAAGGGTGACGGCGGGAGATTTTGAGTATGCCATGAAAAGGGTGTTGAACCCAAGTACTGAGGCGGTGGCTGCGGACCTACTCTTTGATATTAAAGGGGCAAAAAATCACAATCAAGGGGAACGAAATGATCCGGAGACCATAGGAGTCCATGCCAAGGATGAACATACACTTGTGGTTGAACTCGAGGCTCCCACGAGTTACTTCCTATATATTATGGCCCACTCGATCTCTTTTGCGGTACCCCAGCATGTTGTAGAAAGGAGTAGTTCGACTTGGACAGAGAAGGATTCGCTCGTCACCAATGGCCCATTTCAATTAACAACATGGGATAAAGGAGAGTTAATAGTTTTATCACGCAATTCAAACTACCATGGTTATTTTCCGGGGAATGTAGATAGGGTGGAACACTACTTTTACAATTCAGTAGACCCTACAAAGGCATTACAGACGTACCTGGAAGGAGATCGAGATATCTTCCCTTGGTTACAGGGTTTACCAAAGTCAGAGCGAGAGCGAGTGTGTCATCAGTATGCCGATGAGTACGTTACAGCGCCGAGTCTCAACACACAGTGCATTTGCTTCAATGTCAGAAAACCGCCCTTCGATGATCGTCGAGTGCGCCAGGCGTTCACGCTTGCCCTTGACCGAGAATCTTTTGTCCGAGCGGTCCATGGAAATCACGAATTCCCGGCAATGGGAGGTTTCATCCCACCCGGGATGCCAGGGCATTCGCCAGGCATCGCCACTCGCTATGACCCTGAGGCGGCAAGAGCGCTTCTGAAGGAAGCAGGCTATCCGAACGGAGAGGGACTACCTCCTCTCGAACTTTGGACCCGTTCTAGTCCTGTGGACAAATATGAGTACGACAATATCAGATTGCAGTGGCTTGATAATCT
>JBARSI010000135.1:0-7650 GCA_049644665.1 Anaerolineales bacterium | reverse complement strand
CAATTGTGTCAGATGATTAATCATTATCTTGGAAATCCTGAAGCCAATTCGCTCGAGCGGAGTAAATTCGTTCAGCAGGAAGTTACCTACACGGATGGATCGGCAGGTCGTAGGACAGGTGAATTTTTTCTGTCCCTGCTGTAAAAGAACATCGGGCAAGTTCTTTCATCTTTTGGAAAGCCATATATATTCTCATCCGAAGGGATGGATTAGCTCACGGACACTTTTCACCAGGGCGATCGGGTTGACTAAGAAGGGTTTATATTTCGTGTCTATCTAGGCTTGCAGAAGTTGAAGCTGGGTTTTGATACTCTCGATTTGTTAAAGAATAACGAGAAGTACCGATGGCTTGAGTATAGAAAATACTGCCGATGAGGCTCTGCGTTTCTCCCTGCCTGCTGATTGAATCAATTTAGAAAATGTGTGGTTAGGGTAAAAATCATTTTCCACCAGACTTCTTCGTCGGCGCCCAGCGCGTTTATTCTCGCAAGGTCTGGAACATCGGCTCTTCCGGTTACCGTCCAATTAAACGGGTGAATGGTTTGGCGAATTAATGGAAAGTAAGGATTAGGTTTGGGGTTGTGGTTATATACAGGATTGTGAAGGGTAGTAAATTACGAGGTAGTTGCCCTGGTGCGAAAACCTGAAGCACTTGAATGTCCGATAAGCCATTTGGGAACAGCGTCAAATTGCCTATGAGACTGGGACAAGAGTCAGTTAAGTTTGTTGGACTTGCAGAATAACCAAAGTTATAAATCTAAGTAAGGTGTTCCCATTGACAGCCACTGATGCACTTAAGCGGCGCATGAGTAATGGACTAGACGAGCAAAGGGATTGAGATGCGGTTCTACCCATGAAGCCCCAACACAGGCTTCGGATCTGGGCATTGAATCTTCCATGTGTCTACTAGTGGGGATTCTTTATTAAGAAAACAGCCTTCTGTTGGCTGTCAGGATAACAGCAAGGGAAGAGAGAGTGAGATCACGTGACAATGAGTTCAAAGCGGGCTTTCATTATCGCCGACCATGGGTTAGCCTTAGTCTACTTCCTGCAGACGGATGTCCGCAGGGTTTTACAGGAAGGCGGGGTAGAGATTGTATTGCTGACGGATGATGACCTGATTGAGCGCATTACGCAACGTTTCGGGGGACCGGGATTAGTAGTTGAGGGAATGCGTTTGCCTCAAGTGAAAAAGTATGAGGAGGTGTCTTCAGACCTACAGTGGTGGCTGGGTTTTCTGCGAAGGGTGGGGGGATCAAATCGCATCAACACCACGGCGATGGACAGCTATATACATCAGGTCTTAGTGGAAGCATCCTTACTTCAGGTCCCTATTTTGCCGCTTGCCTTGCTATCCGTGTTCTCATTACGCCGGTCTGCGAGGATGCGGAAAGCACTCATGGACTACCAACGGAGATTCACACCGAATATCTACGATGATTTGTTTGAGCAGTATCAGCCTGATCTCGTCATCGGGAGTACGCCGGGATGGCGTCATGATCGTTACCTTCTTCGAGAAGCAGCAGCGCGAGGTGTGAGGACTGCTTCGGTGGTAGTCGGCTGGGATAACCCGAGCAGCTACAGCCTGCCGGGAGCGCCCGTTGACTCCATTACCTGTTGGTCAGAAATCCAGAAGGAAGAGCTAGTACTTGGATCTGACTGGCTTCCAGAGCACGTGAGTATTGGAGGGATCCCGATCTATGATGGGTACTTCAAGAATCGGTGGTTGATACCGCACGAGGAGTATTTCAAATTACACGGTTTGGATCTCGATCGGAAGTTGCTCTCCTACGCTTGCAGCTTTATCAGTTTCTCGCCGAATTATCAGAACATCGAAGCTTTAGCGGACCTGGTCTCATCAGATGCTCTCGTCACACCGTCCCAATTGCTGGTCAGGTTGCATCCGAACCACTTCTGGGATAACTGGCTGTTTCAAGATGAGCGAGAGCGGATTTACAAGCTGGCGAGTGAGTTGCCTCATGTGCATGTAGTCGATCCGGTGCCTATCGGCGGTGAGCTAGGCTATTATTCCGGTGAGGACATGCCCGAGAAGGCGTCGATGATGGCACATGCGGATGTCTTCCTCACCGTGTACTCAACCATGGTGGTTGAAGCAGCGATCCACGATCGACCGGTTGTGAGCGTATGCATCGACGCACCAAGGGGGTGGGGATACGTCAGAAAGTTTTACCTGCGGAAATATTCCCTTCCGCTCTCGAAAATCGGCGATTGGCCCACGCACGACCGATTCCGAAAATCGGGTGCAGGAAAAGTTGTTTACGATATTGTTCAACTGCAGGAAGCCATCAATAGCTATTTGAACAATCCGGGTGCGGACTCGGAGAATCGAAGGTCCTTTATCGCGCGTGAGGTGACGTTCACGGACGGCAGTGCAGGTCGGCGCACGGGTGAGAAACTGCTTTCGATGCTTGAGGGTGGAGCAACATGAAATATATGATTGCCGGTCTGGGTTCAATTGGTCGCCGACACTTGAGAAACCTCAGGGCGTTAGGCGAGGAAGACATTATGCTCTTCCGGTCTGGTCAGAGCACGCTTCAAGATGATGAGTTAGATGGATATATCACGGAAACGGAAATCGATGCTGCTTTAGCCCATAAGCCCGATGCTGTGATCGTCTCCAATCCAACGGCTTTGCATCTCGATGTAGCCATCCCTGCGGCAGAAGCGGGTTGTCATCTCCTACTCGAGAAACCTATCTCAAACAACATGGAACGCGTGGATGAATTGCGGGAGGCAGTTAAACGCGGTGGTGGTAAGGTGTTGATTGGCTATCAATTTCGCTTTCATCCCGGGCTGCAGGTTGTGAAGCGATGGTTGATGGAAGGGCGGATCGGCAAACCGATCAGCGCGCATGCACATTGGGGGGAGTACTTGCCTGACTGGCATCCAAGGGAGGATTATCGCCAGTCCTACGCCGCCCGGCGAGATCTCGGTGGAGGAGTCGTTCTCACGCTCTGCCATCCCTTCGATTATCTGCGCTGGCTGATGGGCGAGGTGGTTTCTGTTACAAGTTGGACCGGTCAAGTAGGGGAGTTAAATCTCGAGGTTGAAGATATTGCGGAAGCGATCCTCGAATTCGATTCGGGAGCGGTTGGGCACGTCCATTTAGATTACTTCCAGAGACCGCCCGCACACCGGCTCGAGATAGTCGGAACAGAGGGCACGGTTCGCTGGGATAATGCAGATGGGCATGCGAGCATCTATCGGAGTGCAGAAGGCCGATGGGAAAGCAGCTCACTACCAGATGGTTTTAATAGGAACGCTTTATTCATAACTGAGATGAAGCACTTTATCGATATCGCCAGTGGATATGTAGAACCAGTATGTCCCTTAGATGATGGCGTCCGAACTCTAAGAGTAGCGCTCTCGGTTCTTTCGTCTGAAAAGGGATATCCTATATAGACTATTGAGAATGATAAGGATTACATACACTTCCAGAGAATATGATAACTTCTCCTCTTGTAGAAAGGCATGAAGCGTTTAAATTTCAGTGGATGATAAAAAATCATAACATTTGGAGCGCCAGACTTTAAAATGGAAAAATTGGATAGGAGGACATCAGCGGTTCGATTTATAAGCAAATATTGGGGGTTATTAGCCATTGTTGCACTTTGTATTATGGGTGTGATCTTGGTTCTTTACTTCACTCGTTCAAGCCCTGGAATGAGCGGCGATTCTGTCTGGTTCGTGATGAGTGCAGACAATATACTGGCGGGCAATGGTTATAGTAGGATGTCTGGAGGGGGCGAGATCAAGCCGATCGTAGGGTTCCCGCCGTTCTTCTCGATCATGCTTGCCGGTTTAGGATCCCTGGGTTTCGATTTGATAGATGGCTCGAGATGGCTAAATGCGCTCATGTTCGGAGCAAGTGCTTTCCTCACCTGGAGACTTATCCATCAATATACAGGGTCGAAGTGGGTTTCATTAGCCGGTGGGGTCTTGTTCTTAGGAAGCTCATCTCTCATTAAATACCACAGCTGGGTGAGATCGGAGGGGCTTTACATCCTCTTACAACTTACCGTTTTCTCTTTACTCATCGCATATATTAATTCTGAAAAAAAGATCTTATGGGTTTTAGCGGCTGTAATAACTGGAGCTGGGATACTTACGAAGTATATCGGTTTCAGCCTTTTGTTTTCCGGGGTACTTACGATATTATTCTTCAGTGAGAAAGACCGAAAAACGAAGATCATTAATTCGCTTCTCTATATTTTCATTGCATCCTTGCCGGTTGTGGTTTGGTTTATGAGGAACTCCGCACTGCGGGGTAGTCTCACGAATAGGACTTTTACTTATCATCCGATGAGGTTGGATTTACTCACCTTATATCAATACGAAATCGGAAACTGGTTTCTTCTTCATAGGCTCATAGCTTGGGGACGAAGATTCCTAATAGCGGTTTTTATAGCAGTAATTGGTCCATTGTATTTTCTATACACGCAGATAAAAGAACGGCGATTAAAACAGTCCATACAATGTAGGAAGGCTAGCGCGCTACCATGGTTATTGATAATTTATACGCTAGCCTTCTTGATGATCCTAATAATTAATTCATTGTTTCTGGATGCTGGCACAACCCCATCTGCTCCTGAGAGGTATCTTGCTCCGTTGTATGTATCCTCATTAATCCTAATCATAACGACCTGTTACGACATTCTGATGCATTCACATTTACGAACCGTATTGAGACCAATTCTCGCGGCAGTCTTGGGATCAATTATCTTTCTCCATATTAGAACCTCGATTGGTTTATACGGAGAAAACGGAGTTGACTTAGGTTATAAGTCATTGATGATAGAGAATCCAATTATGGTCGCAGGATTAAGAGGTCTCAGCCAAGATCGACTTTTGTATTCAGACAACGTTGAGATGGTTTATATACTCACTGGGAGAACGGCGTATTTCTTACCCGTTAAATATAGTGTATATGCACAACAATCAAATCCAGATTTCCCTGACCAGATTGTTCAAGCCAGTGGGGTGTTGCAAACCGGAGGCAGACTAATCATCTTCGGTGATGTAGATGAAGAGCTAGAGCTGAGGAAGGTGATTGATCATCTTGGGGTTGTAATACTAGAAGCGTTTCCTGGCGCAACGGTTTATGGTTATCCGGATACCTGAGATATGAAAATTAGTAGATTCCAAGTTGGGTGCGGGCTGGCAGGCGGTTTGGTCAGTTACGAGGATGCTACAATGGAATTTCACTCCAGTGTTTATCCAATAGAGCAGAGCCTACAAATGAACGAAACAGCGATAGTATCTGACAGGGGTTGAGAGCTTATGCCTGAAAAAAACAATTCGGGATCTTCGGTAAGATCAATTTCCGTCATCCTCCCAATTTACAATGAGGCCAGCACAATCATTGACGTGATTGAAAATGTGATTAAGGTTCTTGTAACTCAGGACTTAGATTTTGAAGTTATTACTGTCGATGATGGTTCAAATGACGCGACACTTGAGAAATTAAGATTGCTTCGGAAGACATTCCCGAAGTATGTGAGGGTTGTGCAACATTTAATCAATCGTGGAAATGGCGCAGCACTAAGGTCCGGAACGCGTATTGCGAAGGGCTCAATCATTGTATATATGGATGCGGATGGGCAGCATACGCCCGATGAGATTCAAAAGCTAATCGAGTTTATTCCCCCTTATGACTTGGTTGTCGGTTCACGGACCAACGAGTATCAAAGTAGTTGGTTTCGAAGGGTAGCAAACAATTTCTACAATCGGTTTGCGAGCTGGTTATCGCGCACTGAAGTACAAGATTTAACCTCAGGATTTCGCGCAATGCGGCGTGAGGCTGTCGTGCATTTTCTTCCATTATTCCCGAATGGTTTCTCTGCACCAACGACTACGACGCTGGCATTCCTCAAAGCAGGTTACAATGTCGCCTTTTTGCCCATCCATGTAGGAAAGAGGGCTGCGGGTAAAAGTAAGATAAATCTTTGGAGAGATGGTGGGCAATTCCTTTTGATTATCTTGAGGATGGTCATGCTTTTTGACCCGCTGAGGATCTTCTTCCCAGCGGGAGTGATACTTTCCATACTAGGATTCATAGCTGGGGTTGCGGGTATACTGAATGCTCATCGATTGGTCCTCTCCAACTCTGCGATTTTATTCTTCTTGGCTGCTATCCTGACCTGGCTCTTAGGATTAATCGCAAGTCAGATAGCGAGTTCGTTGATTTATTATCACGGCGATGAAACGATTATTGTTGATGGGTCACCTTATGAACCAAGCTCATCCGGTTGACCATCGCTCCCCCTTTATTGAGAGTATGGAGCCTCGACAGCCTTCAATAAACAAGACGAGGACCTCTCATCAGTTCAAGGGGGTAGTTTAATTACAATCTCATCCCTCAGATGCGTTCATTTGAACGAACAGTGGAGCTTATGAGGACTGATGTGAAATGTGTGAATGCCGACAGGAATTCTTCTCGGCGAGAACGAAGGTCCAGAGCAGCGGGGTTTCTACTCTTAGGATTTTAAAGTATCCACCAATTAGTGCCTTGAAACTCCGCACCGACCAGTGGTTGATGTGTTCAGGAGTGTTTCCAAGATCGCGAATGTATTTGAATCGGGCGAGGTTGCCAAGTCGCCACCATGGTTCATTTGGGACACTCGCTAGCAAGAATTTTCTTGTAACTCGCCAAGCCTCTCGGAGCACGATGTTTGGTTCGCCTACATGCTCCAAAACTTCAAGGATCATGACAAGATCAATTGAATTGTCATCAAAAGGAAGTTCTTGCGCATTCCCAATGGTGAAAGGGATGTCCCCAGAGCGGCTCTTGGCTAAACAAATCCGATCTGGGTCTAAGTCTATACCCGTTGATGATGCGGGATGAAAGCCGCGGAGCTGTTCAAGAACCGTGCCTTCACCGCAACCAACATCTAAGATCCTGTTTGGTGAGATCGAGTCTACGAATGTCTTAATCGTGTGAAAGAAGCGAGAATTTGCGTACTGAACGATCAAACTGGAGTCGTGGTACTTGGCCTGGTACGCTGCCAGGTTTTCACTAGACTCGCGCTTGTGCACAGTGTTGTTTTCTATATCCTTCATGATCAGATGACTACTATGAGCTGATCATAGCTTATTTTAGGCATACTTCAAACTTAACCTCTACCAATATGTTGCCATAAGGACCAAGGATGGATTATGCAACATCTTTTCTGTAAATAAGGTCTGGTGCCTTTCAGAGATAACGCGATCTCAGTCGCCTTCAACTGTCAAATAGACTTTTCCCATCTCCCACGCCTCACTGATTTCCATCAAGAGGGCACTCACCAAACGTAAACAAGCTTCTTCATTTGGAAAAATCCGTACCACGCGTGTTCGACGCTTGCTCTCCTGGCTGACTCGCTCAAGATTGTTAGTTGTGCGGGTTCTTCGCTAGTGTCCCTTCGGAAAAGAGAACACCGTTAAGCCCTCCGGGATGTTTTCCTCCATCCATGCAGAAAGCCTGGAAGCTGTCTCGGCATACTTCACTACCGCCCGCACCAGATACGCTTCTGCCGTCGCTTGATCAGGCGCATTGAAAATCGTACGTATCTCTTCCGCCACTTCTTTGCGCATGGATTTGCAGGAGACGTAATGCCCCGCATTTTGCTGCAAGTGAAACTGGCAGCGCTG
>JBARSI010000134.1:0-18122 GCA_049644665.1 Anaerolineales bacterium | reverse complement strand
GGGGTAGACATTGTGGTTGAGGGCACGGGGCTCTTCCGAAGTCGCCCCGATGCCACTAAGCATCTCGAGGCGGGTGCGAAGAAGGTGATCATCACTGCACCAGCGAAAGACCCTGATCTGACCGTTGTCCTGGGCGTGAATGATCAATCCTACGATTCAGAGAAACACAACATCATTTCGAACGCATCCTGCACTACCAATTGCCTCGCCCCAGCGGCGAAAGTCGTTCAGGATAACTTTGGGATCGTACGCGGACTCATGACCACGATACATGCGTATACGAATGATCAGCGTATTCTCGACCTACCGCATAAGGATCTGCGACGAGCGCGAGCTGCGGCTTTGAATATCATCCCTACAACGACAGGAGCCGCAAAAGCAGTTGCACTCGTGATTCCCGAACTTGCGGGGAGGTTCGACGGCTTCGCGATGCGAGTCCCCACTCCAACGGTTTCGGTTGTGGATCTCACAATTACGCTCGAGAAGGAAACAACGACAGATGCTTTCCAGGATGCATTCCGGACAGCGGCCAAGGGTCCAATGAAGGGCATATTGGGCTTCTCGGAGATCCCGCTCGTTAGCACGGACTACAAGATGGATCCGCGCTCGAGTATCGTAGATGCGCAATTCACTTTCGTCATGGACGGCCTTATGGCGAAAGTCCTCACGTGGTATGACAACGAATGGGGCTACTCCGTTCGAACGGCGGACCTGGCGGCACTTATAGCGAAAAAACTATAATCCGTGATTCCCTGAGAGCTGCGCCTCTGTATGGGGCGCGCTATTTGTGATTAATCATGTTCAATAAAAAAACAGTTCGAGATATGGAATTCGAGGATCGCAGGGTATTGGTTCGGGTTGATTTCAACGTGCCATTGCAGGATGGAAAGATCACCGACGATACGCGTATGCGCGCCGCTTTACCAACCATCCAATATCTGATCAATCAGGGCGCGAGGATCATTTTATGCTCCCACCTCGGTCGACCGCAGGGCAAGTTTGTTGAAGCCCTATCCCTGCGTCCAATAGCTGATCATCTGTCGAACCTCCTGGGCAAGTATGTCGCCTTTTCTCCGGATTGCGTGGGCGAGGCAGCGAAAACCGCAGCCTTACAGCTCAAGAATGGAGAGGTGCTTCTTCTGGAAAACACGCGATTTCACCCGGAGGAGAAGGCGAACGATGATGGTTTCGCCAACGAATTGGCGTCACTGGCTGACCTCTACGTAAACGATGCATTCGGTTCGGCGCACCGCGCACATGCATCAACCGAGGGCGTAGCCCATAAGCTGCCCGCAGTGGCTGGATTCCTGATACAAAAGGAGCTGCAGTATCTCGGTGAAGCTCTGTCAGAACCTGAGCACCCTTTTGTGGCCATCCTGGGCGGAGCAAAGATCTCGGACAAGATCGGTGTGGTTGAACGCCTGCTTCAAATAGCGGACCGCATGCTGATCGGAGGCGGGATGGCGAATACATTTCTCGCTGCACAAGGTTTCGATATGGCTGAATCCTTGGTGGAAGAAAATGCGGTCACAACTGCCGCTGAGATATTAAAACGGGCGGGTGATAGTTTAGTGCTGCCCATCGATCTGGTCGCAGCAGCTGAATTCGACGAGAAAGCAGAGCATAAAACGGTTGGTGTCGGGTCCATACCCGAGGGGTGGCGGGCGATGGATATTGGTCCTGAGACCGTTCGTATCTTCAGTACTGAGATCGAGGCTGCAAAATTAGTCGTCTGGAACGGCCCAATGGGGGTGTTTGAATTCGAACCGTTTGCCGCGGGGACGCAGGCATTGGCGAGCGCTGTCGCTGAATGCGGTGGTACTACGATCGTCGGCGGGGGTGATTCGGCCGCGGCAATCCGTCAGGCAGGGTTAATGGAGCGCATTAGCCATGTATCGACGGGTGGAGGGGCTTCGTTGGAGTTTCTGGAGGGGAGAATTTTACCGGGCGTCGCCGCCCTCCTTGATAAAGAAACCTAAATCCGGAAATTTAAAAGCGGTTATGGTGCCATCTGGGCGTCTATCTTCCCAGATGGCTATTTCTTATCTTGAAAATAGCACTTTCTTCTTTAAAGCAAGCCCAATTGGTGAAACCTCACAGTTTACTTGCATTTCACATGATTTTATTGTCCGCGTACTGGCGCTCGTCTATAATGAATCAGTGTTTGACAAGGAGGCTGGATGAGTTTCGCCATCGGTGAGAACGTTGGTCAGTATCGGATCATCGAACAATTAGGGCAGGGAGGCATGGCTACGGTATTTAAGGCCTACCATGCCGCCTTGGACCGCTATGTTGCCATAAAAGTCCTCCATCCCGCGTTTAAAGAAGAGCCTAATTTTCTTTCACGATTTCAGCGTGAGGCGCGGGTCGTTGCGCGCATGGAGCACCCGAATATCGTCCCAATCTACGATTTTGCGGAGCATAAAGGCCAGCCGTATCTTGTCATGAAATTCATTGATGGGCAGACGCTAAAGGCGAGAATGAATGATAAGCCTCTAACGAAGGAGGAAGCAGTTGAAATCGTTGATGCCATCGGCGGGGCTTTGGCCTATGCTCACAAGCAAGGCGTACTGCATCGCGATATCAAACCATCAAACGTCCTCTTAAGTCCCGATGGAGCGATTTACCTCGCAGATTTTGGTTTGGCCAGGATGGCACAGGCAGGAGCGTCTACACTCTCGAAAGATGTCATGCTGGGCACTCCCCAGTACATCTCTCCAGAACAGGGGCAAGGAGTGCGAGATCTGGACCAAGGAACCGATATCTATTCCTTTGGTGTGCTTCTTTATGAGATCGTCGTCGGTCGGGTTCCTTTCAATGCTGACACACCCTTCTCAATCATCCATGACCATATATATACACCGTTGCCGCTTCCTACAGTGGTGAATCCAAAAGTGACGGAAGTGGTTGAGAGAGTACTCCTCAAGTCGCTGGCGAAGGATCGAAAGGATCGCTTTGAGAAGGTGGAGCAGCAGATTCAAGCCTTCCGTGCCGCGGTTTTGGAGGGTGAGGGGGCATTTCTTGAGACGCTCCGTTTGCAGCCGGCAGCGGATGATAGATCGGATGGATGGGGGGCTAGCACTCCACTTATTCCCAGTGACGTAGTCAATGGAGATGGCGATGCAGCAGAGCAGGGAAAAACCCCGCGCAAACGCTGGCCCTGGATCGTGGTCGGATTGCTTATCAGCGTAGGGTGTTTATTGGCTTTCCTCGGCTCTATTGGGGGTGAGGATGAGCCACCGGAACTAAACCGCCCCATTCCATCAGTAGAACTGGTTGAGGATGATGTTCCGGGTGAGCCGGAGCAGTTAAACCCGGACTCGTTGTTTCGTCATGCGGAGTCACTCGTTGATGGCGGGCGTGATCTTCTTGCTGCCCAGGAATTTCTCAAGGCGGGTGATCTCTTCATGGAAGAGGGGGATTACGCTCGTGCTGCAGAGAGCTACCTGCGGGCGGTAGAGGTTAATCCTTCCAGCGTGGAGCGTAACCTGCTCGTTAAACCTCAATTTACCCAGGTCATCTTCATGGGCTCTGCCGAAAAACAAGGTTGGCCATTGATCGAAAAGATCGAGGAGTTATATTCTGATTGGCCAGTCCTTGCGATCGCACAAGCACGTCAGAGGCTATTCGCAGGTGCGTTTGATGAAGCCCGGGAGCTTATAAATATGGTTTTGGAAGAGGAGCCCGATAATCCTCTGACGTTGGCCGTACTCGCTGAATACCACATCAAGCTCGATGAATTCGATGCCGCGGAGCGAATCATCATAAGGGTACTCGAGCGGTCAGCTGAGTTGCCGCCATGGCTGGCTGAACATTTTCATTGGCTAAATACAATGCTTCCAGCGTAACCTTTGGAAGAATATTTATCCAGGCGCCCATTAATCGCGGGTGATTTGAAGAGGAAATTGACCATCGACGAGCTTGATAGGCTCGTCGATGGTTGTTATACCCGAATTGGGATTCTATTTGTTGATCAGCGAATTTAAGCGGTGCCGAACTGCCGATCACCCGCGTCACCTAAACCCGGAAGGATATACCCTTGTTCATTCAATTCGCGATCGATGGCGGCGAGGTGAATGTGAACATCGGGATGTTCTTTATGGAGCGTCGAGATACCTTCAGGCGAAGCGATCAAGCCGATGAACTTGATTTTCTCAACCCCCCATTCTTTCAGGATGTCGACAGTCGCTATGGCAGATCCACCGGTTGCGAGCATCGGATCGAGAATTAGACAGACTGAAACCGTCGGTTCGATAGGGAGCTTGTTGTAATACTCCACAGGTTTGAGGGTCTCTTCATCTCGGAATAAGCCGATATGCCATACCTCAGCTGAGGGCATAAGTTCCCAGACTCCCTCGACCATACCTAAACCTGCTCTTAAGATCGGGACCAGTCCAATTTTATGCACCAGAGATACGCCTTCGACGGGTTCGAGGGGCGTCTCGATTTGGATTGGTGTTATAAGCAAATCAGCGGTCGCTTCATAGATAAGCAGCGCAGAAATCTCGCGGATCAGTTCACGGAATTTCTTTGGCTCTGTCGTTCGATCACGCAGCTTCGTCAGTTTGTGCATGACGAGGGGGTGCTTAGAGGGAAAAGTGTTTTTCATTGAAGCTCCTTCTTTCAAAATAATTACCGTTCTTGACGACGAAGTGCGAGCACAGTTAGGTCATCTGATAGATCAGGTTGACCGCGGAACTGGATTACTCGATTAACGATCGCCTCGACAACATTGTTCGCTCCCCAATCTTCAAGACCCAATACGAGATTCCTTAGCCGCGAGAGACCGAATATCCCCCGTTCACCGCCATAGGCCTCGGTTACACCATCGGTGTAGAGAACGAGCAATTGTCCCGGCTTTATTTCGATGATTGAAGAAGAATATTCCGCATCAGCTTCCACACCAAGGACGATGCCGTGGTCGCGGATGGGATTGCCGCCCGATTCTGGGGTAAAAAGGAGAGGCGGATTATGCCCGGCGTTAGAGTAGATCAACCGGCCCATTTCCGGTTCCCAAATGGCGTAGAAAGCGCTCACGAAGAGGTCGGTGCTCGTCTCGGTAATAAGAAGGTTATTTACCTTTTTAAGCGTACGAGCGGGGTCAACCTGTTCAGTGGCGATCGTGTGTATCAAAGTTTTACTCAGGGCCATGTAGAGCGCAGCAGGAATTCCCTTATCGGCAACGTCGGCGATCACGATGCCCCACCGTGGACCATTCTCGCCATCTGGCAATGGAATAATGTCGAAGAAATCACCACCAACTTCACGCGCAGACTGCCAGTCGGCCCCGATCTCCCAGCCATCCACGATTGGCAAATCTTTGGGCATGAAGCTGATCTGAATGCTTCTCGCCATCGCCAATTCGCGTTCTAAGGATTGTTGATGGGCGGCTATCTCAATTAGTTGCGTGTTTTCAAGACGGAGGGAGAGCTGGTGTCCGATGCCTGCTAGCAGCGCCGGCAGTTTACCTGAGAATTCCTTTCCCTTGAATAAGAGTAAACCGAGGAGTTTTCGTTCGGCGCTCAAAACGAGGCAAGAAGCCTCGTCGGTTGCGAGGGGTTCTGCAAGAGCTGGCGGGAGCGTGATCTGGAAAGGCTCATGACTTTCGAGATAGGGAGGTAAAATCCCCAGTTCCGACGCTTGGATATGCAGCTCATGAAGGCTGTAGATATCCGAACGTCGTAATCCGGCAACAGGTCCGATGTGCAAATCACCATGAGAGTCATTCGGCAGGAGCAGAATGGTCCAATCCGTACCGGTGAGCAATGTCGATAGCTGCAAAACGGCTTGCAGAGCTGACGTGGTTTCACCGGGTCGTGCTGCGTGGCGGGCGACTTCGAGCAGAACCGTGGTAATCCAGGCCTCTTCCTGATGCTGGTTGTAATTCCAGGCTTCGAGGATGGCGAAGGCTACTTGCGTCGCGGCCATCTCGATAACAGCGATGTGGTCGGTCGGGAGTCGTCTTGTGCCAACGCACTGTATGTGAAGGACTCCAAACACCCGGTCGACAATCTTTAATGGAAAAGCATATTCAAGTGCGGAAGGCGATGATGCTTCTTCAGTCTGGGTGTCCACATTGGCCGTATTTTGCGGTTCCCCTGATTCTGCAACTTTCTTAATCAGACAGGATTGCAGTCTGCTCTCATCCGCTTGGCTCACATCATCCCGCGAAGATGCCCGCAAGAGAAGCTCACCTTCAATGGATTCATAAATGTCTACTTTTTCGTATTCAAGTACCCGCGTGAGCAATGTTGTGGTCCTCGATAAACGCAGGGCAAGGGGATCGAGTGAATAAAGCAGTCTTGACATCTCGCGAATGAGGAGCATTTGGATTGACAGCGTTTCGGTTTCTGACTGCAGCACAAGATTCGCCAGTAGTGGAGCCAGTTGATTGGAGATGACGAGTATGAGGGATAAATCATGTTCTGTGAAGGCATGGCTCCGTCGGCTTTGGATCGCGATGGCGCCAATAACACTGTCCCCTGATCTGAGAGGGATGAAAAGACCCGAAACGGGCGGGTCTGGAGCGTCGTAGCTGGGGTAGGCGGGAAGGTTGCTTGCCTCAGATTGAAAGTCTTTGACCAGGAGCGATTGACCCGTCCGGCGAATCCATCCAATCAGCCCTTCTTGCTCCGGAGCGATCTGAAAACTGAGATTCTCCTGGTGGCTGCCATCCTTCACCCAGATCAGTGTGCGGTAGCGATCATCCTCGAAGACGCCTAATTGAAAGAAATCAGTCTCCATCAATCGGGTTATCTCAAGAAAAGCGACCTCAGCGAGCTCTTGGGGATTGAGTGCCGCCGAAGCGATAGAGCGCCCGACTTCAGCCAATGTCTTGAGTTCTCGCGCTGGATCATGTTCAATCGCCATAGTCGGCGTACTCCGTCAGGAGAGGTGTTTCGGATTGAGAAGAATGGTAGTCCGTATCGTAGCACAGAAAACCCATCCCGAAAGGAGGGGATGGGCTTTGGTCCTGAAGTGTGCCTTCAGTGTTGTTATTCGGTGAACTATCTCTGGAAGCTCACATCCTGCTCAGGCTGGCGATTTGCGCGACCTTCGCATACGTAATTGGTTGCGTCCCTCCCTGCGGTGATATTCCATATCGTCCATCACTTTGTGCATGATGACTAATCCCAAGCCGCCAACAGGCGGATCATCATTTGACAGGTTGAGTTTTGTTGGGCAATTTGCTGGATCGAACGCAGGAGCATCATCCCATAACTCAATTGTAATATTGTCAGGTCCAGTTTGCACTGCGACTTCGATCTCGCCGGTCGAATCATCTCCGTAGCCATGCAGGATGATGTTCTCGCAAGCCTCACAGACAGCTAACTCACAGGCGTAGCTTTCCATCTCATCAAAACCCGCATCCTGGGCAGCTTCTTGAATGAAACGACCGATGCGTTCTATCTGGTCAAGGTGACCGTCGATCTTCATACGTTTCTCCACCATGATCCTTTAGAACGCGGCGATTGCTGTTTCGCGGTCAGGAAATTGTTCAAAGAGGACTTCCAGTCCTGCGATCTCAAGTGTTTCTGATACCTGCTGACTGGGTTGCGCGATTACAATCTTTCCCCCGGCATTTTTAACGGTTTTCCTCGCATTAACCAGGACCCGCAACCCCGCGGAAGAGATAAATTCAACGCCGGAAAGATCGAGGGCGACATTGACTCTCCCTTGCTCCAGTTCTGCCTGTAAAACACTTTCAAACTCACTGTATGTCACAGAATCAACGCGTCCTGCGACAGTCACAACGGCAACGCGTTTATATCCTTTTACGGTAATTTCCATGATCGTCTCCTTTAATCAGGCACTGCGATTGACTACGTATCGGGCGAGTTCGTAGAGCGCATCGCGCTCAGGCGTATCCGGCATCAATTTCAATTGAGCCTCGCTGGTTTTTGCAAATTCATCCGCTTGTTGAAGCGCGCGATCCACTGCAGAAGAACTACGAATATCATCGATAATTTGTTCAAGTTCACTTTCTTTGATTTGCCTTTTCTGCAATCTTTCTATATACAAATTTCCGTTGGATTGATCTTCCAAGAAGAAAAGAGTCGGGAGTGTAATTAATCCATGGCGTAAATCGCTGGCGACAGGTTTGCCGATCCGGCTTTGCTCGCCTGTGAAATCCAATACGTCATCGACGATTTGGAATGCGAGACCAATGTAATAGCCATACAGCTTCATCGCTTCTATTGTTTCCTCGCTCGCCCCACTGAGAACTGCAGCTCCCTCTGTAGCTACCTCGAATAGGGAGGCAGTCTTAGCATAGGTTCGATCCAGGTATGATTGGTGGGTCGTAACGAATTCCTGATTGAATAGCTGCGTGATTTCGCCACCGACAATCGTCATTAACCCGCGAGCAAAGGAGTCCATCAAGATTAGCGAATCGGTAGCTGCGGCCAGGCGTGCCGCACGGGCGAAGATGTAATCCCCAGCAAGGACAGTAGCGCCCGGGGTCCATTGGGCATTTAAGGTCGGGAACCCTCGTCTGAGCTTAGAGCCATCGATTAGATCGTCATGCACGAGCGTCGCTGTATGAAGCATTTCAATTGCAGCAGCGTGCAAAGTAATCCGGCTTATGTCTGCGCCGAGCATCTTGCCGATAAGAATTACGGCAACCGGGCGAATGCGCTTGCCACCCGAGGAGAGCAGATGATCAATTGCTTTGTCCAGATTGGCGTGATGCTGCTCCGCGCTTTGACGCATGCGGAGCTCAACTTCCTCTAGATAAGGACGGGTCAAATCAAAGAATATTGTTGTTTGTGATTTCATGTGACCACTTGAATAGGGTTTCTGCATTTTCTGTTGTCGCCCGTATTGTACTGTAATCGTCATTACGGATGTCATTCAACTTCTGTGCGATCCACTTGAGATGCGCTGGTTCATTCTTTCTGCCTCGGTATGGCTCAGGCGTCAAGTAGGGAGAATCGGTCTCAAGAACGAGCCGATCAGGCGGCAGCTGTGAAACAATGTTGCGAAGCGCCTCGGATTTCGGAAAAGTAATTGGCCCTGCGATTCCAATGTAAAAACCCTGCAGAATCGCTTCAAACGCGGAATCCAAATCTGCAGAGAAGGCGTGTAATACACCTGCTCGGGTCGAAAGGGAGGGGGGCAGATTGACGGTCCAAGCGTTTATATGTTCCAGAATATCTCCTATAGCGTCACGGTTATGGATCAGAACTGGATGTTGTAATGCATACGCGATCTCGAGTTGGTCCTCGAAAGCGATCCTCTGTTTTTCAGGTGGCGCAAGGTTGCGATAGTAGTCTAAGCCAATTTCGCCGATTGCGACAACTTTCGGTGATTGCGCAAGCCCGGCAATTTCATCGGCAAGGGCGTCCGACCATTCACTCGCATAATGGGGATGGATGCCTACAGCCGCGAAGACTTGATCGTGCTTTTCCGCGAGTTCGATCGCGATCTGACTTGTCTGGAGATCAACCCCCGGGATGAGTATTCTCTCCACTCCCGCTGCCCTTGCCCTATCCAAGACTTCCTCCCGGTTGGCATCAAACGCGGATAGGTTCAAATGGCAGTGGGTGTCCACCAATGCGGTTAGCGGTTCGCTCATTTAACTCCGACCAACCTTAAACCATCTTCGAGGAGTGGTTTAACGCGATCCGCCAATGTGGTTTCACAGTATACGCGAACGATTGGTTCGGTTCCTGAAAAACGGACCAGGAGCCAGCCGCCATCCTCGAGCGAGAATTTGTAGCCATCCACCCTCAGAATATCTGTCACCCTCAGGCCGCCAACTTCTTTCGGGTGGGCATTGGCTATCTTCTCTTCATATTCTGCCCTTTTCTCGGGCAAAAGAGGTGTGTCGATCCGGTCGTAGTAATGGGGACCAACCTTTTCAAAGAGCAGTTCCACCAGTTGGCTTGGTTTTCGATCGAGGCGAACCATCATATCTAATAGATACAGCCCAGCCAGTATGCCATCCCGCTCTGGGACATGACCGCGGAATGCATAGCCGCCGGATTCCTCGCCACCAACTAGAGCGTCCACTTCGAGCATCTTCGGCGCGACATATTTGAAACCGACTCCAGTTTGGTAAACTGGGACATCATAGATCTCTCCGAGCTTCTCGAGCATCGAAGTTGTTGAAAGCGTCTTGACGATTGGGCCGCGTTCCCCCCGGGTTTCAAGGAGATAATACGCGAGAAGCCCAAATACACGAAGCTGGTTGACGAATTTCCCATGTTCGTCACCCAACCCAACCCGGTCAGCATCGCCGTCAGTGATGAGGAGTGCATCGACGTTTTCTGCAATGGATCGCTGCAAGCCCACATCGATGTTGGGCGGGATCGGCTCCGGACGCTTCATCTCGGGGAAGATCGGATTGCGTGTATCGTGGATCTCGATCACTTTGGTGGAGCCGCCGGAAAGCAGCTTTGAGAACCATCCGGCGCCATTTCCCCACATCGCGTCTACCAGGATTGTTAAATTTGCGTTTCTAAGCGTGTCTAGATCCACCAGCTTCTCTATTTGCGCGAAATACGCCGGGTTGGCATCGAAACGCTCAACCGCACCTGAAGTAAGCGCTTCGCGGATATTCACCCGCGGAATTTTCTGATCGTCATCAGGGATCCCGGCCTCAATGATGTCTAGGCCTTCGGGATTAACCGCTCCGCCATATTGATCTCTCACTTTAAAGCCGTTATCGGACGGCGGGTTATGGGAGGCGGTGATATTAATCGCTCCGGCAGCACCTTGATGAACAACGGCGTAGGAAATTGTGGGTGTTGGGGCAGGGCCGTCTGTGAGAAGCACGCGGAAACCATGGCCGGCCAATACCTCCGCCGCTGATTCGGCAAAGGCTTCTGATGCAAAACGTTTGTCGAAACCAATGACAACAGGTTTTTCCGATCCTCCAACCTGAAAAAGGTATTTGGCGAACCCGTCACTGCACCGGCGGACAGCTTCAAAAGTATAGTTGTCGGCTATTCGCCCTCGCCAGCCGTCTGTTCCGAATTTAATCGGATTCCGTGTCATTCTACCTCCCCGCGGATGTCGGAGTTAGTTTGTATCGTTTGTGTGCCTACAAGAAGCAGGCCAGGCGAATGTCCTGACCTGGCCTCGCTAGAGAATAAGGCGCTTGCACCCATTGTGATACGAGTTCAAAGGTCGGTACCGCTACATTCAGTTACCCTGAAGGGTACTGATGCACCTCACCCGAAAGATTATACCGTGAAAGAAAGCCAGGGACTAGAGAAGGGACTAGAGAAGGTTGTCAAAGAAGGGTATTCGTGATAAACTTTTCGCCGTTGCAACGCCTACTTCTAGGCGTTCTTTCCGCTCTCAAATAAACTCCGCCCGGAGTTGAATTGAGGGTAATCCCGAGGAAAGGAGAACCTCTATGCGCAGCTACGAAGTTGCATATATTGTTGATCCCGATGTAGGTGAAGAAGGCCTTGAAGAACTCGAGGTAAAAATCAAAGATTGGATTGAGGTTGCCGGTGGCAAGCTCGGGGAAATCGACCGTTGGGGGAAGCGTCGGCTTGCTTATCCTATCAACAAAAAGAATGAAGGTTATTACATTTTCATTCAAGCCGAAATGCCACCAGACGCTCCAATCGCAATCGAGCGTGATTTGCGTTTGAATGAATTACTCATGCGCTTTATGGTGACGCTCCAAGAGACGACTTAACCCGTTTTCTCGAAAATTAGCCTCCATTTTTCAAAGGAGGAAAGCGATATGAGTCGAGGTTTGAATAAGTTGATGATCATCGGTCACTTGGGGCGTGATCCTGAAATGCGTTATACCCCTTCTGGTCGACCAGTCACAACCTTCAGCGTCGCCACATCGCGAACATGGCAGTCCGCTGATGGTGAACGCCATGAGGACACAGAGTGGTTTAACGTCGTGGCGTGGGGGGGATTAGCCGAGATATGTAATCAACATCTCAAAAAAGGTATGCAGGTTTACGTCGAAGGCCGGATGCAAACCCGACGCTGGGAAGATGCCGAGGGGAATAAACATTTCACAACAGAACTTGTCGCAAAAGAAATGATTATGCTCAGCGAGAAGAAAGAAAAGCTGCGCACCAGTTTTAACCAGGATGAGGAAGAGGGTGATTTCCCCTTCTAAAGACCTGCACGCCTGAGTTTGAGATAAGAATGGAGAGATTGCTTTGACAGAACAAAACGAATACAAAAGAAGGGGTCCGGAAAACACAAGATCAAGAGGTGGGCCGCGCAAACAGTATAGCCGACGCCCTCGACTCTGCAAGTTTTGTGCGGATAAAACTACGCATATAAATTACAAACAACAAGAGCTCCTAAAACGCTATATCAAGGAATCGGGAAAAATCCGTTCCCGTCGTGAGACCGGGAATTGCGCACGCCACCAACGCGCGGTTTCGGGGGCGATTAAGAGGGCGCGTCATATGGCCTTGCTTCCCTTCACGGTGGAGAGATTACGTTAATTTCAGCTTAGGTTCGTCTGCTGAGCGATTGGGGTCATTCGAGTGCGTGCGCTCTCTAGGCGGACTTTCTTGGTTTATAGTGAAATAGATTGCATGGGGATGTAATAATAGGAGCTCACGAAACGCGAAGGAGTTAATGTGGCATGATGAAGAAACGGGCTCCACAACGAACAACGAAGAAGCACCTTGCTCGTGCCGAACGAGAACGAATACAAACCCGCTGGCTCATGGGGATTACGATCGCAATAGCAATCATCGCGATTGGGGTCCTGGGCTATGGCTGGATTGATAGTACATATGTGCAACCCAAAAAAGCCATTGCGAATGTTAATGGAGATACGATCACGGCGGGTGAGTTTCAGGGACGGGTAAGGATATTGCAGCGTGAACTCATCGGCCAGTTGAATTCCTATGTGCAAATGGAGCAGTTCTTCGCAGCTGATCCAGAGATCATAGCGAGCATTCGTGAACTTCAGAATCAGATCCAAACACAACTCGCATATCCAGAAATCCTCGGCCAGGGTGTGATCAATTCGATGATCCGCGAGATCTTGGTCTGGCAAGAGGCAGAGCGATTGGGTATTCACGTTCCGCCAGAAGAAGTCGAGCGTCAGATGCAACTTAGCTTCGGCTTCTACCCGGATGGGACGCCTACTCCGATCCCAACGCTCACCCCCGATGCAACCCGCATGGCGGAGATTGCCACTTCGCCTGAACCAACTGTGCTGCCTGCGACTCCAAACCCAACTGCAACTCCGTATGAGTTAGAGGCATATGAAGCTGATTACGCGCTGTTCCTTGATTCGCTGTCTGAATTCGACATTAGCGAAGCAGACTTCATTGCATATATCGAGGCGCAGCTTCTTGAAGAGAAGCTGAGAGAGCAATTTCAACCAGAGATCGATAACATGGCGGAGCATGTTCTAATCCAACACATATTCACCTTAGCAGAAGATAAAGCCCAAGAAGCGCTGAATCAACTTGAGGCTGGGGAGGTTTGGGAGGACGTCGTCCTCGAGTATTCAGAGGATCTGAGCTCTCGTGAGTCTAGCGGGGATCTGGGGTGGAATACTCTGAATGATATGGTTGCATTCCTTGGTCAGATGGGAGTTGTTACTTTCTCTGCCCCGGCTACAGAAGCCATCGGACCGGTCGAGTCACCACAGGGCTGGCATATTTTACGGATTATCGATCGGCAGGATCGAGAGATTTCGGAAACTGGCTACCAGGAAGCCGTCGACAGTGCTTTCGATGCATGGATCTATGATATGAACGTAGATGCAGAGATCACTGTCGTTGATGATTGGGAGAAATACCTCCCTCCATCTGGCCCATTAGGTATCTGATACATACATACCCTCTCAGGAATTCCCGCTCAACGCGTCTTTACAGTAGGCTGAGTCGATCTTAGACTCAGCCTATTTATGTAACATACTGAGACTTGAGCGCGCTTTGGGCAGGCGCTATACTGTGCTTAGGATAGTAGAACGTGAATATTCAAGGTCTTCTCGAATCTTTGCCTGAAAAAACATCTCCTGCCGACCGGGAGATTGTTCAGCGCGCTTTCAAAGTCTCGGAAAAAGTTCACCGCAAGCAGAAACGAGCCTCAGGAGAGCCCTATATCAATCACTGCCTTGCAGTGGCTAGCATACTTGCTGATCTGGGGGCGCCTATCCCTGTCATAGTTTCTGGTTTACTTCATGACACCGTTGAGGATACTTCGATCACGCTGGATGACATCAAACGTGACTTCGGCGAAGAAGTCCGCACACTCGTTGATGGTGTAACCAAGCTGACCCAACTTCCAAGAGTAAGCCACAGCGGGAAACGGGCCCAAGACCCACTCGCCTTAAAAGGTGATCTGGCTAAAGAAACCCTGCGGAAGACGTTTCTTGCCATGGGCGATGATGTCCGTATCGTCGTAATCAAACTCGCAGATCGATTGCACAATATGCGTACGCTCTCTCACCTGCCACCGGAGAAGCAAACAAGGATTGCAAAAGAAACGCTGGAGATTTTCGCCCCGTTAGCCAGTCGTCTAGGGATCTGGCAAATGAAATGGGATCTTGAAGATCTGGCTTTCCGCTACGCCTTCTCTGACCAATATAAAGAGATTGCAGCAAGCGTCTCCCAGAGACGGGAAGACCGTGAGAACAAACTTAATAAGCTCACGACTGAACTGAAGCGTGACCTTGCTGAATATGGTATTGAGGCTGAAGTCACGGGGCGACCAAAACATCTGTATTCAATCTATCGGAAGATGGAGCGCAAGGGTGTGCCCTTTGACATGGTATATGATGTGCGCGCCGTGCGAGTTATCGTTGAGAGCGAATCCTTATGCTATTTGGCATTGGGTGTTATCCACAATCACTGGAAGCCTGTGCCGGGCACATTTGATGACTATATCGCCACTCCTAAAGACAACTTCTATCAGTCACTACACACTGCGGTGATCTATGATGATGGCAAGACCCTGGAAGTACAGATCCGAACTCCTGAAATGCATGAAAATGCAGAATATGGAATCGCGGCACATTGGCTGTATAAGGAGGGGCGGTCGAGTGACGATTCATTCGAACAGCGTGTATCGTGGCTCAAGCGTTTAATGGAGTGGCGGCAGGATGTCGATGATGCCGGAGATTTCGTTGCCGCGATGAAGTCGGATGTGTTCGATGATCGTGTTTACGTCTTTACACCTAAAGGTGACATCATCGATCTCCCCGCAAACTCAACCCCGATCGACTTCGCCTACCACATTCATACATCCGTTGGTCACCGCTGTCGTGGAGCGAAAGTGAATGGAAAGCTCGTATCGTTGGATACGAATCTCCATACAGGCGATGCGGTAGAGATTCTCACAGCTAAGCGCGGAGGTCCGAGCAGGGATTGGCTTAACCCGAGTCTGGAGATGGTTAAAAGCCAGCGTGCACGGGGCAAGATCCGACAATGGTATCGCCGCCAAGACCGCGAACAGAATGTATCTCATGGACGGCTGCTTCTTGATCGGGAAATCCGCCGTTTGGGTCTGGATGGAATGGCATACGAGAAGATCGCACGTGATTTGGGCTATTCCAACCTCGATGATCTCTTAATGGCTATCGGGTGTGGTGATCTAAATATCAACCGAATCGTCACAAAGTTAATCCCGGAAGAAGATCTGGAACGGGAATTAGATGCGCTGGAAGAGTCGGCTGTATTCCCGAGCGAGCTGGACGCGGAAGAAGTGACTATCCTGGGCTTATCTGGCTTGCTGACAAGACTCGGTCGCTGCTGCAAGCCGGCGCCGGGGGATCCGATCATTGGATATATTACACGAGGACGGGGGGCAACGGTCCACAGGCAGGACTGTCCGAATGCGTTGCGGATCAAAGACCGTGAGCGGCTGGTCCAGGTCTCATGGGGCAAGCCGCATCAGACTTATCCTGTTGCCATAAGTATCCGTGCATATGATCGAGATGGGCTTATTCGAGATGTCTCCACGCTTGTAGCGAATGAGGGAATAAATATGTCGGCGATTCAAGTGTCGACAAAAAACAACCTGGCGGTGTTCGATGTGGTAATGGGGATCACGGATGTATCGCAGCTCAGCCGTATTCTAAATCGGCTAGAGGCACTTCCAAACGTCCTCGAAGCCCGGCGTATACGTCCAGGCTAAGCAGGCGAATTGAATGTTATAATTTCGCCTTCCTGAACAATGCAGCGATGGAAAGGTTTGCTGTTCGATCAGTCGAGAGTGCAATAGGATCGGCGGGAAAATCATCATCAGTATGTTTTTCGGTGAGGTGACGACAGAAGGCGTGGGTAGAACTTACAAGTACAAATTTCAACCTTCTTAGACCGGACTATTAATGAAAGAAAAATACCAATTAGATTCTATTTGGCTTGTTTCCGTTTTGCTCACATTAGCTGGTGTAGTTGATTCCGCCTACCTGGCATTCCTTAAATTTACGGGTGCGGTTGCCGCATGCGCGGATATTGGCGATTGTGAAGCGGTCAACAACAGCAAGTACGCAGAAATCGGTGGTATTCCACTCGCCCTCCTGGGGTTGCTCGGATATCTCGCAATCCTGGCTTTCCTCGTTCTTGAAACACGGTTTCCGGGTTGGAGAGAGAGCTTGCATTTAGGTATTTTTGGGCTTACTCTGGCAGGGACGATATATTCTGCCTATCTGACGTATATAGAGATTGCAGTTTTACAAGCCATCTGCCCTTACTGTGTGGTCTCGGCGGTTGTGATGCTGTTGCTATTCGTGATCAGCATAGTACGCTTACGCAGACTGGGCTTCGTTGACTAGAGGAGATTCTAGGCGATGCCGCGAATTCGATGCCATTATATCGATTGTGTCTTTCTCGAAGACGGATTTTGCGGAATAGCATCTGTTGAGATCGATCCAGATGAGGGGTGCCGGACTTATAGACGCATAGGTGAATCTCCCGATGATGATGACTGGGATGATGAAAATCTCGAGGAAATCTGGGATGAGGACGATGTGGGTATTTACGCCGATGATGATGAACCCGATGATTGGTTGAGTGAGGATCTGTAGCCGGAAGTAAATTTATTTAATCCAAGACACGGTTGGCATTCCCAAATAAATCGCATTCACAAATTGGTAATTGCAAAAAAAAGCGCCTTCAGGGCGCTTTTTTTGATCCGTGAGTAGGTGGAGGTGGCTGGTTATTCTCCCTCTTTCTTCGTCCCGGTTTGGACCTTATGGCTAAGCGTACGGCTGTAAATATCTTCAAGTTCCTTGCGGGCTTTACTTGTCGTTTTCGTGTTTACCGAAGAAGTATCCACATTGTCATTCGGCCCATCGATGGCTTGGCGCAGAGCTATTTCCATTGCGGTTGGGAGCGCTTCTTGGGGTTCATCGTCAAGAGCTTCGACCATTTCTGCAGCCTTCATGCTCAGGCGTATTTGTCGCTTCTTGATGTCTACTTCGAGAACACTCACCTCAATTTGTTCCCCGACTTTAACGAGCTCACCCGGGTCGGAGACATATTCGTCCCGCATTTCACTAACATGGACCAATCCTGGCCGCTCAGCCCCGATGTCTATGAATGCACCGAATTTTTCAAGTTTGATGACTTCGCCAGAGAATTTGTTGCCTGGTTGAATATCCTTCCACTTGAGTGAGACCGGTTTCAACAATGTGAGGTCTAAACGTTCGGCGTTTGGATCGACTCGGAGAACCCAGACGTCCACCTCATCCCCTTGAGTGACGATGTCTTCTACGCGGTTGACCTGCCCTCGCTTCAGCTGTGAGATATGAATTAGACCTTGTTGATCCAAGCCAATATCTACGAAGGCGCCGAAGAGTTCGATTTTGGAAATCCGTCCACGAAGTTTCTGGGCTGGCTTGAGGTCTTTTAGCGATTTGATGGATTGGGTTTCTTCTTTTACGGTCACGGATGCACCTTTCTGGGTCTGCATAGGATCTTGCAGAGCGGTCGGATTATACCACGGCAATTTTCCCGTCCGGACTCGGGACTGGGGTCGCCTAGATGAGTTATGACAATGATCATGGGTTAAAACGCCGTTGCACCTATGGCTGGGATGTTTCTTCAATTTCTGGCGATACACCCCGGCGGGCAACGAGATACCAATCGAAAACAGTGTTGAAACGGTCACTTGGGTTGAATAGTGGGCCAACAGTCACACCTTGTACCTGAGCATCAATACCGTAA
>JBARSI010000133.1:0-17757 GCA_049644665.1 Anaerolineales bacterium | reverse complement strand
GCACAGGTCTCAGCGGCGATTTATGAGCAGTTTGAGCTCGGCATAGCAGATCTCGAGGCTGACCGTTATGAGATCGCCCGACAGCGGTTCGAAGCCATCCTCAAATATGATCCCGCATATCCTGGTGCGGAGGATATGCTCGTTGAAGCGCTTATAAATCTTAATGTGCCGGCGGTAACACCCACATCCGAACCAACACCCACTCCAGACCCCTCCCCACCAGCGGATCTTATGGAACAAGCGAAAGCTGCAATGGCAGCTGAGGATTGGGATACGGTCATTAACAAGTTACTCGCGCTGCGCGCCAAAGATCCGGCGTATCAACCCGTGAAAGTGGATGGTTTGATGTACATCGCACTTCGAAATAAAGGTATGGAATTAATCGCCCAGGGGTTAATGGAAGAAGGACTGTATAACCTGAGCCTTGCTAAACGGTTTGGCCCTCTCGATCGAGATGCAATGTTCCGTATGTCTCTTGCGCAGCAGTATCTTCTAGCAAACAGCTACATCGGGCTGAATTGGGCCCGCGCTTCTGAGCTCTTCCTGCCGCTCTGTGAACAAGTCGCCACGCTCGATTCCTGCAGAAAATACGCGGATGCTGCATGGAAATACGGCGACCTGCTCTGGGGTGAGGATGACCCATGCGGTGCTTCAGAGCAATACATTGGCGCGCTTAACGCCTGGGAATTCCCCGATTTAGCACCTACTGCATCAAAAGCCGATGATGTTTGTGCAACCAAATCGGCGCCTCCACCGGTGCCAACCGCAACCCCCACACCTTCCCCTTCACCAACACCCACTGGAAACGGCAGCGGGGGCTAGCGCGGGCACCTGATCCACTCCTGGCTCATCCTCAATATCGCGAACGCAAACCATCAATCGCCTCAGCGCTGTGTGCGAATCGGTGCCACCGCTCGTCTGCTGTCGAGAAACCCAACTTGTCAATTGGCGGCTCCACCTTATCCCTCTCTCTCACTCAGACGTTAATCGAAAATAGACGGAATGGGCATACAACTTGCATCAAATACTTCGTGACCAGTCGACTCCGACACGTCGATAACGCCGGTTGGCTCTGTCTTCTGTGCAAAGGTATCAGCAATTGCTTTCACAACTGCACAGAAACCAGACCGGACCCTTGATTATCCAGCGCGCCTGTTGCGGCAGAAAAATCACGGTGCAGGTACTGAAAAGAGATCGGAATGAACCTGATTGAAATTTTGCAGACTTTAGGAATGGCAACTCTCTATATCGGTTTCGCCTCAAGTATGGGCTTCATCGCCCGGCGAGGTTGGCTGGATAGAAATCAGCACTGGGAGCGCGTCCTGGCTGCGGCCTATGGTCTTCTCATCTTTCTGCCCGCTTCCATCCTCATCTGGTATTACGAAGCGTGGAGCCTTGGCCTGCGCATCACCGTAATCCTCTCCGGGATCCTATCGCTCACTATAACGTTTCTCCGCCCTGTCTGGCTGCCGACTCGTTTCTGGTCTCGAACAGTATCTCGTCGTTATTCTGCGCTATCCATGGGCATCATCTTTGCATGGTGCATTCTCGCCTGGCGATCCCAGATGAACTCTGCCGTTCTTTTACTTGGTCTCACAGCCTGCATCGCTGGCCTATCTTCGCTCAAATCCTCGCTCCAAAACGCGTGAAACATCAATCCGATTAAGGTACAATGAATCGCTCATTCCTATAGTTTGAACCGTATCAACAGAGGACATCTTGCTGGAACTAACATTCCTTGGTACTTCGGCATCAGCGCCATCAGTTCATCGCGGGTTATCCGCTCAGGTTGTAAGCTACCGTGACCAACGTTTCTTGATCGATTGTGGTGAGGGGACCCAGCGCCAGATCTTGCGTTCTGGCCTTGGTTTCCGCCGCTTGAATCGGATTTTAATCACACACGGTCATCTCGATCACATCCTTGGGCTCGCCGGGTTGCTTTCAACCTTTTCTCGCTGGGAAGCAATTGATCGACTCGAGATTTGGGCAGGGGAATGGGCCATGGAGCGGATACATGATTTACTTTATGGGGTTGTTCTTCGCGGCGCTCGTCCCCAACTGGATATCAATCTACGCATCCTTGAACCGGGGTTGATAATTGAAGAAAATGGTTTACAAGTTTCCGCGTTCCCTGTTTCCCATCGAGGACCTGGTTGTTTCGGATTTGTTTTTGAGGAAGCACCACACCGCCCCTTCCTCGTAGAACAAGCAGAAGCGATGGATGTGCCCTCTGGCCCACTCCGTGCAGAGCTTGTTGCCGGGAAGTCCATCACCTTGCCAGATGGCAAAGTGATAGATCCAGAAGATGTTCTCGGACCTCCGCGCCGGGGCGCTCGGCTGATCCACGTAGGTGACTGCGGCAGCACAAGAGGACTGCGGAATGCCGCGAATGGAGCAGACGCACTTGTTATTGAGGCAACCTATCTCTCTTCAGAATCTGATTTAGCGAGGAAGTTCGGGCATCTATCAGCAGCTCAGGCTGCTGAATTTGCTAAACGCGTAGACGTGCGCCATCTATACCTTACACACATCTCCCGCCGGTATCGGGAGAAAGATGTCATCGAGGAGGCAATGGCGATTTTTCCAAACACCGCTGTCGCCCGCGATTTCGATCATTTTCAGATTAAACGAGCTGAATAATCTTTGCCAATCCAATCCTGAACCCATTAAGAATATTCCCGGCCCTAATGAACCGCATCTCCGGATGAGTCAAAACCAGAAGCCGCTAGGCCCCGAGCCGGCATTATTCAATCATAGCAAGGGCAATCCCACCATCCTGCTGCTGCGTTAATAATCGATCCTCATCTCGATCCCAAGCTAATCCAGGAGAAGGTGTACAATCTTCTCCACAGATAGATCCAGCAGGGAATTTACAATTAAATTCGCATCCTGCAATGCATTGGCTGGATGTGTGGTCGTCACCCCAATTGCATGCATTCCCGCCCTGATAGCGCCATGAATTCCCACTACAGCATCCTCAACTACCACGCAAGCTCCCGGCTCCAGATCTATCTGTCTAGCAGCTTCCCTGAAGACCGCAGGATCTGGCTTTGCGGGGAGGTCATGCCCAGAAACAAGCGCCTGGAAGTAATCTCCGATATGCAATTCATCGACCACAACCCGAATATTTTCCTCCGGTGCCGAAGATGCGATCGCCTGTCGCATCTTCGCGGAATGCAACTGCCCGAGCAGCTCCACCGCTCCCGTTAGAGGTTCTATTGTCCCGCGAATGATCTCCCGAAAGGCGCTCTCCTTCTCCCAGCTTATACGTCGCAGAAGATCCGCCTCAGGCGGCTCGCCGAGCATGATCGTCAGGATCTCCCTGTTATTCATGCCGAAGGTCTGCTCGTGAAGCTCCTTGGACATTGTTAAGCCAAATCGGGGCAGGACATTCGTCCAGCTCTCGAGATGTTGTCGGGAGCTCTCTATCAAGACTCCATCGAGATCCCAGAGGACTCCATATTGTGAGAGATCCAGATCCTTCATTTTCACCCTGACCCTCTATAATATAGAACTCCCCGCGAATTCCCGCTGGACTCTCCAGAAAACCGAAACCGGGGGGAGCTTGATTAATCGTAACCAGGCAGGACCCTCGCGGCATTGTCATCCCTTTGGCCTTGCGCAGAATGACATACCTGAGTAGTTACGATCCATAAATAATACAAAATGGAGGGAATCTGAAGGGTCAACAACTGAGGTGGAGTACAGCAATCACTCGCTGCTGCTCTCGCAGTTCGACATACACCTTACAAGCCTCTTCGGTCCGGAAAATTAAGAGTTCTATCCCACGCTCCGTCATCAATTGATGTACTTCTTCCGCCACTTTCAATCTTCCAAAAGCGCCCCGCCCAACGATAATGACTTCAGGGTCGTCTTCTAGCACTTCGACTAAGTCCTCAAGTGCCAGGCTATGCCCGTCTCTTCGCCGCCAGTCGGATCGGACATGGTCAGGGAAAATGATCACATCTCGATTGTACTCAGCGCCATCGATGATGATGTGCCCGAAACGGTAGGTCTGGATCTCGGGAGGATTGCTCAAGAAGATCTCCCGCTCGCATTTATCCGAACACGGAAATTATTAAATTCAGCAGTAGATTCTTCCCAGGAGATCTCGACATTCTCTACAGATGCAGAAGGAGGCCCGTGTTGGCACCATTCGACCATCCGCTTAACTGCATCCTCATCACCGTCAAGCAAGACTTCAACACGCCCATCCCAGAGATTCCGCACCCATCCCGTGAGGCCGAGTGATTGCGCCTCCTGCATTGTGTAATAGCGAAAGCTCACCCCTTGAACCATCCCTTGAATGAAGAGATGCGCCCGTATTGTACCCATAAAACTCTCCCGCCGGTTCCAATTAGAGCAACTATAAACTATGGCACACAAAAAAGCATGGGGGTCTCTCTTACTACTTGTTTTGCTCCCATACATACCCCGGATCCTACTCAGTCAAGGATTCAGCTCCAGGATGAGCTGGTATCTCTCAATTTCATGATAAAAAAATCCCGCGACAACCATGTCGCGGGATTCACTCTCGAGAAGATCGCGTTACGGTTATCGGAATAATTCCAGCAGCCCGACCTTATTGACCATTTTCAAGAGGAGGCCGGGCAAAATCCCGAAGATTAATGTCCCCATAGCGGTGATAAAAATTGTGGAATTTAGGAGTGCTTCCGAACGCGCCTCTGGCTCACCGTCGCGCATGTACATTACGACAATCACGCGCAAGTAGTAGTATGCGGAGATAAGGGAGGTGACGACACCCACGAGTGCAAGCCAGATCAAATTCGCATCGATGACGGCGCGGAATAAATAGAACTTCCCCATAAACCCGACTGTGGGTGGGATACCGGTTAACGACAGCATAAACAGCGCCATTGCGAGTGCAAGTGCCGGGCGCTTCTTCGCCAGCCCGCTGTAATCGTCGATCTCCAATCCCGACCCTTCCGCTTTCTCCATAGCTATCACAATACCCCAGGCGCCCAGGTTGGTAATTGTGTACGTCAGCAGGTAGAAAAGAGCAGCCCTAACCGCTTCCGGCGCAATTTCTGGTGCTGCCGCAGCCGGCAGAGCCATGAATATATATCCCGCATGGGCAATGCTCGAATATGCCAGCATTCGCTTAATATTGGTCTGCGAAATTGCGGCGATATTCCCCCAGGCCATCGTCAGTGCGGCGATCCACATCGTTACCGGCATCCAGGTCGGAGCAGCACCCGGCAGCGCAGCAACGAAAATTCGCAGCAGGGCAGCGAAACCGCCAGCCTTGGCGCCTACTGCCATGAACGATGTCACCGACGTGGGCGCTCCCTGGTAGACATCCGGAGTCCACATATGGAATGGCACCGCCGCGACTTTAAAGCCCAGGCCTATCAGGATCATCCCGCTCCCTACGATCAGTAGGATGGGTGTGCTTTCAGCACTCGCGATTGCTGCAACCACACCGCTTAGCGCCGTAGTTCCCGTTGAACCAAAGACCAGTGCAATGCCATACACGAGGAATCCGGAGGCAAAAGCTCCCAAGAGGAAATACTTAAGGGCAGATTCTTCCGATTCGACTTGTGGAAGTGCAAAAGCTGCAAGGACATAGAGCGGGATCGAAAGCAGTTCGACCGCCAGGAAGACAACGATCAGATCTCCAGCGGAAGCCATCAAGAGCATCCCACTCAAGCTGAACAACAGCAAGGTGTAGTATTCCCCGCGCTCGATATCCCGCCGTCTTAGGTAATCATAAGCCTGCGATACTGCGATCAAACCAACCCCCAGGAATATGAGTTGGAAGAACGAGGAATAACCATCAACGATGATCATTCCTTTGAAGGCTTCGCGCTCGATGCCGAACCGGGAGATGACCGCTGCGATCGCCGCGACCAGGCCAAGCGCAGCCAAGCCTGCTGTGATCCCCTTGCGATCGGCGGGGATCCAGAGATCAACCAGCAAGAGTAGCGTCGCCCAGCCGGCAACTATTACGAACGGGAGTACGGAAAGAAAATCCTGCCAGTCCATTGTTTAGTGCACCGCCACGCTCGCAGCCTGTAATAGCGTTACGAGCTTATCCACAGATGGTCCAATTAGGTCGAAGAAAGGTTTGGGATATAGACCGATCCAGAAGATAAATATCACCAAAGGAGCCAGGGTGAGGATTTCACGCAGCTGGATATCCTTAACCGCTTTATTCTCATCTTTGTCAAGTGGACCAAGGAAGAGCTTCTGGAACATAAAGAGCATGTAGATTGCCGCCAATATAACGCCCGCCGCAGCGAAACCGGCATAGAAAGGAGAACCGATTGCCGTAGATCCGAATGCCCCCAAGAGTATCGAGAATTCACCGACAAATCCATTTAAGCCGGGTAAACCCATTGAGGAAAGCGTGACGATCAAGGTAAGCGCGCCGTAAATCGGCATCACCTTCCAAAGCCCGCCGAAATTATCCATCTCGCGCGTATGTCGTCGTTCGTAGATCATCCCCACAATAAGGAACAAAGCACCTGTGCTCAGACCATGGTTGATCATCTGCAGAATCCCGCCCTGGATCCCCAATGGGTTCAACGCGAACAGACCGAGGATAACGAACCCCAGGTGACTCACGGAGGAGTATGCTACAAGTTTCTTGACATCCTTCTGCGCGTATGAAACCGCCGCGCCGTATAGGATTCCTATCACCGCCAGGAGTGCCATCCACGGAGCGAAACGGATTGATGCTTCCGGGAATAATGGAAGATTAAACCTCAGGAAACCATAGGTGCCCATCTTCAGCAGCACACCTGCAAGGATGACCGAACCCGCTGTTGGCGCTTCCACATGTGCATCCGGGAGCCACGAGTGCAGAGGCCACATTAGAACCTTGATAGCGAATGCAGCCGCGAAAGCCAGGAACAACCACGTTTGAACACCGGCCGGTATTCCGCCTTGTGCGATGAGATGAGGAACCGAGAAGGATTCGAAGCGAATCCCGAGCCACAGGATCGCAAGCAGCATCAGGATCGAGCCCGCCATGGTGTATAGGAAGAACTTGATGGCGGCATAGACCCTTCTTGCTCCTCCCCAGATTCCGATCAGGAAATACATCGGTACGAGGGTGAATTCCCAGAAGATGTAAAACAGGAAGATGTCTTGAGCCAGGAAAACGCCAACCATTCCCACTTCAAGTAGCAGGAAGAAGATCATGAATTCCTTCACGCGCTCTTCAACCGCACTCCAGGTAGAGATGATCGAGATTGGTGTAAGGAAAGTCGTGAGCAGAACGAGCAAGATACTCAGCCCGTCCACGCCCAGGTAATACTCGATCTGTATCCCTGCCAATTGGAACCATGGCAGCCTCTCGACCATTTGCAGTGAGGCGTTCGTTTGGTCGAACTGCGCAAGCATGACCAGAGAGAGCACGAAGGCGCCCATGGAGGCCAGCACGGCGGTCCATCTAAGTAGATTCCGGCGGTCCTTTGGCAGAAACATGAGCACCAGGACGCCCAGGACCGGGGTGAATGTCACCCAAGTGAGAATAGAGAACGTAAGATTCATAGGCATTTCCTCAACCAGGTTACCCGAAAATGAAGTAGCTCAATACTAGTAATCCCCCGACCAATACCGCGAGGGCGTAATTGCGTACATATCCTGTTTGCACAACCCTTAGGCGTTGCGCGGCCCCTTTGGTCGCATTACCCAGACCATTCGCAAACCCGTCTATCACCCTGAGATCGAAGACCCAGGCGAGCCATCGGCTCCCATTGCGGTAGGCGCTTCCCAAAACACTATCGTGGAACCAATCGTGCCAGAAACGCCAATCCACAACATCCGCAAGGAACCAGGATATGGCGATATAAGGACGGATGAAAAGAAAATCGTACAGTTCGTCAATCCACCACTTGTTTTCCATGCCCACAAAGATCGGTCCCAGGATTCTCCGTAACGGGTCGGGTTCGCCTTCCCCCATGGTCTTACGACCATAGAGCAGCCATGAGAATCCGATGGCTACAAGAGCAAATAAAACTGAAAGCCCGGCAACAAGAAGGTTGAACTCCGTTGCGTGGACGTGGGCGATTGTATGTTCCAGCCAATCCGTTAGCGCGTGGACGCCGGGTATGTTGAGTGCCCCGCCGACGATCGCAAGGCCCGCGAGGGCGATCAGTGGGATCGTCATCACTGGCGGATTTTCTATCGCGTGCGCAGCCGCTTCGCTGCGCGCCTTCCCAAAGAACACCATCAGGATCTGCCGTCCCATATAGAAGGCCGTGAGGAAAGCCGCGATTGCGAGAAGGATATAAACGCCCATATTGACCATATTCGCATCTGCGAGGATCTCATCCTTCGACCAGAAACCCGCCAAAGGCGGTAATCCCGCCAAAGCAAGCGCACCAATCAGGTAGACCCAGAATGTGACCTTCATGCGCGAACGCAAGCCACCCATGTTACGCATATCCTGCGGGTCAAAAGGTTCCCCATGACCGCCAGAACTGTGCTCGATATGGTGATGGCCATGTTCAACACCTTGTATTACAGAACCGGATGAGAGAAAGAGGAGTGCCTTGAAAAAGGCATGGGTCACAAGATGGAACATGCCCGCAACGTATGCGCCGATCCCTACAGCAGCCATCATAAATCCGAGCTGGCTGATCGTAGAATACGCGAGCACGCGCTTGATGTCGGACTGCGCTACGGCGATCGTCGCCGCGAAGAGTGCAGTGGCTGCGCCGATCCATGCCACTAAATTTGCCGTTGACTGGGCTACCTCGAAAAGAGGGGCGCTGCGGGCAATCATATAAATGCCAGCCGTGACCATCGTCGCCGCGTGAATCAGCGCCGATACAGGAGTCGGGCCAGCCATTGCATCCGGCAGCCAGACAAACAGCGGGAGCTGCGCCGATTTCCCTGTCGCGCCGAGGAGCAAGAATAATGTAGCAACTGAGATTACCCCAATGTTCGCAAGACCGTGTTCATGGACCCAATGGAAGACCTGGTCAAACTGCAGACTTCCAACGGCACCGAAGATCAGGAACATGGCAATCAAGAAACCGAAATCACCGATGCGGTTGGTTACGAAAGCTTTCTTGCCGGCGACCGCGTTGCCTATTCCATCTTCCCCCTTCTCATACCAGAAACCAATCAGCAGATAGGAGCAGAGGCCGACACCCTCCCAGCCCACGAACATCATCAGGTAATTATCCGCCGAGACTAGCACCATCATCGCCGCGACGAACAAATTAAAAAAGATGAAGAAACGCGCGTAGCGGCCGGGATCGCCCTGGAAACGGACATCTTCGTGCATGTATCCAATTGCGTAAATATGAATCAACGTGCTGACACCCGTCACCATGAGCATCATCGTCGTCGAAAGTGTATCCACTTTGATAGACCATGGGACAGAGAGTCGACCGATCGAAATCCATTCCGCGATGGGGATCGTAGCCCCCTCCGGAAATGCTTGCAACGCCAGGAATTGCATAATCGCGACAACAAAGGCAAGAGCGACCGCGCCGCTGGCGATAAGGCCCACAAACCGCTCGCCGAATCGGCGGCCGAAGATGATGTTGGTGATCAAGCCCAAGATTGGCAGGGCGATGATCAAAGGCGCATAGGAGAAAAGCCCTCCACCCTGCACCATTTCAAGAAGAACCATCCAATCCCTCCGCAGGCGAGGTTAACCTCGCAGACTGCTCACCTCATCAACATCGATGCTTTCTTTACTGCGGAAAATGGCCACAATCAGCGCCAATCCCACAGCAACCTCCGCTGCTGCTACGGCGATCACGAAGAACACAAACACATGCCCTCTCAGCGCTTCCACAGCCGGTCCTAGCATTCGAGCGGAAGCGATGAGCGCGAGATTCGCCGAGTTGAGCATTAACTCGATTGACATGAATATAACAATTGCATTCCGACGGATCAGCACCCCGATGACGCCGAGTGCAAAGAGAATCCCCGAGAGCGTGAGCACATAGGCTGGGGGAATGTTCATTTGTTTTCCCTCCTCTGCATACGTGTGATCACAATTGCGCCAATCATAGCGACGAGCAATAGGATCGAAGTCACTTCAAAGGGGACGATGTATTCGCTGAATAATACCCGGCCGATGGATGCCGGACTTCCGAACTCGGCTGAGAGATCAGCCAATGTTCCCTGTGCGATGTCGTTTCGCATTAATATATATGCCAGTTCACCGGCAAGTCCGAGGCCCAAGACGATCGCCACTGGCATCTGCCAGCGGATTCCCCCATCGATACTTTCTCTCTCCGTCCCCAGTAGCATGATGACGAAGAGGAAAAGGACCATAATCGCCCCTGCGTAGACCGTGATCTGCACAACGGCGATGAATGCCGCGTTCAGGAGCAAATACAGCGTCGCGACGGTGAGGAAATTCAAAACCAGGAACAACGCTGAATAGACCGCATTGCGACTCACAATCATGGCAATGGCAGCCGCAACAGAAATCAGCGTTAATCCAAGGAAAAGAACCAGATCAATTGTCATTTATAGCATCCATAAGCAAGGTTCTCACTCCGGATCCTTCATCTCTGGGATTGCTCGGTTGTACATCCCGGCAGGTACACTCTGCGGCGTCGGTTTCCCACCTTCGGGAACAGGGATGAGGAACAGTTCTTTGGTATAAATCGCATCCCGCCGGTTTGTGAACGAGAGCTCGTATTGATGCTCCAACACGATGGCTTCTGTGGGGCAAGCATCCTCGCAGTATCCACAGAAAATACAGCGCATCAGATTGATTTCGTATGTTCTGGCGTAGCGGTCTCCGGGAGAATAACGTTCTTCATCGGTGTTCTCAGCTGCTTCCACGAAGATAGCATCCGCCGGACAAGCCGCCGCACAGAGCGCGCAGCCGATGCACTTCTCCAGTCCATTATCATAACGTGTCAGTACATGCCGACCCTTAAAGCGTTCACGGACCGGTCTCTTCACTTCAGGATATTGATAGGTGACTGGCTTCTCGAACATGCTGCGGAAGGTGGTCCACAAGCCGCGCAACAGCTCAACCATGCTGAGAAATGCTGCCCACAAGCCGCGCAAGAACCCCATCAAACTCATCCGCTAGCCTCCCACCAGCACAATGAACACACCGGTAACCACGACGTTCAACAGACCAAGGGGCAGCAAAATCTTCCAACCGAACGCCATCAATTGGTCGTAACGAAAACGCGGATACGTCGCCCGTAACCAGACCATTAAGAAGAGCAAGGCGACGACTTTAATAAAGAGGTAAATAGGACCCAGCAAAGGCCAACGATCGAGAAACGGTCCAAGATAGCCGCCTAGGAACATGGTCGCGGCGATGAAGCTGACGGCGATCATCTTGCCATACTCAGCCATGAAGAAGAGCGCGAATTTCATACCTGAATATTCGGCATGATAACCCGCCACGAGCTCCTGCTCGGCTTCCGGCATATCAAAAGGCGCCCGGTTGACTTCAGCTACCGCGGCGATAACAAATATCAAGAAACCGAGTGGCTGGAGTATGACATACCATAAATGCCTCTGCCCTTCGATGATCGCATCAACACTCATTGAACCAGCCAGCATGATGGGACCAACAAACGCTAAGGCTAGCGCTAACTCGTAGCTCACCATCTGCGCTGTTGATCGTACCCCCCCCATCAAGGCATACTTATTGCCCGAAGCCCATCCCGCGATCACGATGCCGTAAACAGCGATTGATGCGACGGCGAGGATATAAAGCACGCCCACGTTGATGTTTGAAGCCAATCCCAGGTAGTAACTCCGCCCGAAGAATGTGACTTCTGGACCGAGCGGGATCACCGCAAGAATGATCAATGCCGGAACCACAGTGATCACGGGGGCTAATAAGAAAAGCACTTTATCCGCCTGCGCCGGGATCAGCTCCTCATTGAAAATCAATTTTATGCCATCCGCCACTGGCTGAAGGAGACCCCAGGGACCGGCCCGGTTGGGGCCGATTCGCGTCTGGATCCTCGCCAATACGCGCCGTTCGAAGAGCGTGAGATAGGCGAATCCACCCAGTATGATCGCGATGATCACCACGGATTTAATCGCCCACTCAATTAATAACGCCAGGCTCATAGGTTTCCTCGTTAAGCCTTAAGTTTCACGTCAACGTATTCCGGCTCAGCAGTGGAAATGCCTAGACCACGACCGAGTAAGACCACACCTTCTGGAACCCCTTCTTCAATAATTGCCTGCAACTCCTCAATGCGCCCATTAATTTGCAGTTCGACCAGAGCACCCTGGACAACACCTGCACTTTTCGCGTCCTTCATGCTCATCTTGAGTTGAGGCGATGCAAGGCGAGGGTGAAGAATCTCCGAGGGCATTACAGTAGCGCCGCGGGCATATAGCTCGGCAACGGGCACCAGCAGTAACCCTTTTCTGCTCTTGAATTCTGGAGGAGCGCTCCATTGGATTTTAATGGATTGATCTTTCTCGGCTGCAGGTGCAAGCTGCACACCCAGGCCCTGGCGGTTCTTGAAAGTCGTTCCGCCGAAATACAAATCTTCATCTCCAACGGGGGGCCATTGCTCTTCAACCTCCGCCAGGCTCTGATAGCTTAACTCAGCGTAGGCATCATTCGCATCGGCGAAGCGTAGGAACACGGCTGCGGCCGATGAACTCTCAAGCTCTATTCCTAAACTGTCAGCCAGGGAAGTAATGATCTGCCAATCCGCTTTCGCCTCACCCAGAGCTTTCACTGCTGGATAGAACCGCTGCACCCGTCGTTCACCCGAAGTGAACGTACCCTCCCGTTCCGCAAATGATGCGGCGGGAAGCACGACATCAGCAAGCTCCGCCGTCGGCGTCATGAACAATTCCTGGACAACAAGGAAACGATCTCCTTCAAGGCTCCCGGCTAGACTCGCATCATCACCAACGGGGTCAGCCGCCATGACATACACTGCCTTTGCGTCAGCGATGGTCTTTTCCAAGCCTTCAATCGCAGGCCGCAAACCCATATCCCATGCACCCTGTGTATTGCTCTTTGGCCAGACGGCTATCAATCCGTTTTGTGCTCTCCCGATGCTTCTCGTTTCAACGAGTATGGCTGCACATGCCTCAGAGAGAGCCTTCGATTCAGCGTATGTCAGGCCTTCCACACCACAGAAAATCACCAGGTTCTCGGCTTCCTTCAGAGCTTTTGCCGCCGATTGCAGCGATTCATCACCGGAGAATTTCGATAAATCCTTGGCGCCTGTAATTGCATGAAGCAAACCCAGGCCTGTACGCGCTGCTTCTTGATAGCGGTACTGCACTTTATGCCCAGCATAATTGTCCAAGCGCGTCTTACGTGCATTTGCGACGACCAATGTTGCGCCGCGTTTTGCCGCGCCCATGACCCGCTGCCACCAGATGGGAGCTTCTTCATGCAGATCCGAGGCGATGACCAGAATGGCATCCCCTTCGCCTAGTGCACCTAAATCCGTGCCCCGACCGACACCAACCTGCTGGACCAACTCCCCACCAGCATGTGGATCGGAGAGAATCGCTCGTCCGCCAATCGATTTCAAGAGCGCGTGGAAACTGTGTAAATCCTCGTTTGAAACCCGTCCGCTGGTGAGCCCCACAACATTTTCTCCCGCCGCTTTCAATCCCTCTGCGGCGCGCTCAAGTGCCTTTTTCCAGCTAGTTTCCACTAGTTTTCCGTCTCTTCGAACTAGTGGCTTGGTTATCCTTTTATCACTGGTTGCGAAGTGGTGTGCGAAGCGCCCCTTATCGCAGATCCAGATCTCATTGACTTTTTCATTTTGCCGCGGCATGACGCGCTTAATCACCTGCCGCCCATTCGCGCTCGCCTCCCGGCGGGTGTTTAACATTAAATTACATCCGACCGGACAATGCGTGCAGATCGAAGCGATAGCGCCCATTTCCCAGGATCGTGCCCCAAAACGAAAATCTGCGGTCGTTAGCGCACCGACCGGGCAAATATCGGTTGTGTTCCCCGAAAAATAGGAGTCAAAACCAGGATCAGAGAATGTGACGATCTCAATGTTGCGGCCTCGCTCAGCGAAGGCAATAACCGGATCGCCTGCCACTTCGTTCTGGTAGCGAATACACCGCGCACACTGGACGCAGCGTTCCCGATCGAGAAATATCAATTCTCCAAGTTGGACGTGTTTATCCTGGCGCTTTTTATCATCAAGGAGGAATTGACTCTCTCCAGAACCATGCCGCAGCGATAAATCTTGCAGGGAACATTCTCCGCCCTTGTCACAAACTGGACAATCAAGCGGGTGGGAAGTGAGTAAAAATTCAAGTATTTGCTTGCGACCCTCGATCGCTTTTTCGCTGGAAACCTTTACGACCATCCCCTCACTTACCTGCATTGTGCAGGAGGTCTCCAGCTTCGGCCAATATTCAATTTGAGGTTGACCGCCTTCATCCAATAAATGCTCGCCTGTGCTGCGGTCACGCTTCGGGGTCCCAATTTCAACCAGGCACATCCGGCACATGCCGACTGACTTGATCTTCGGGTGATGGCAAAAGACCGGGATCTCGATTCCGGCTTGCTTTGCAGCATCGACAACCAGCGTGCCCTTCGGGACACGAACCTCAATATCATCGATCTTCAAACGCACCAACGCTTCGCTCATTTTCCATCCCCGGTGAGGGCTTCGAAATCGCTTCTGAAATGCTCAATACCGGCGACAACCGGTGTGATCGAAAATTCACCCAGCGCACAGAAGCATTTCCCCTGGATTCCAAGGGCAACGCGATTTAGAAGATCGATATCCTCGGGTGCTGCATTGCCGTTCTGAAACCGATTCAGAATGTGATACATCCAATATGTGCCCTCACGACAGGGAGCGCATTTCCCACACGATTCGTGCTTGAAGAAGCTTGTGGTTTTATATGCCATCCAGGCGATATCAACAGTCTCATCGAGGACGATGACCGAGGCTGAACCAAGCTGCGATCCCACCTTTGGCACGGATTCATAATCCATCGGCGTGTCCAGGACTTCGTCCGTTGCCGGCAGCAATGGCGCTGATGCGCCTGCCGGCAGGATCCCTTTGATCGCCTTCCCGTCACGAATCCCCCCGCCGTGCTCGAAAATGAGTTCCCGGAAAGTCGTCCCGAATGGAAGCTCATAATTGCCCGGGCGTTCAACGTGTCCAGAAAGGGAAAAGATTTTCGGTCCGGTGCTCTTCTCCGTACCGATTGAGCGGTACCAATCTACCCCTTTATTGATAATAGGCGGTAGGTTCGTTAGAGTCTCAACGTTGTTTATAACCGTGGGTTTTGCAAAGAGTCCCTCTGCGGCTGGGAATGGCGGGCGCAGCCGTGGATGGCCGATATCCCCTTCCATGGATGACAGCAGCGCGGTCTCTTCACCACAGATATAAGCGCCCGCGCCGAGATGAACATAGATTCTCAAGCTGTAGTCGGTATCGAAAAGACCTTCGCCCAGAAGCCCGCGTTTATTAAGCGCTTCAATCTTGCCTTCAAGTTCATGCGCCAGATCCCAAAATTCCCCGCGGCAGTAGATGTAAGCAGTATTGGCTTGCGCAGCGTATGAGCAAATGGCGACGCCCTCAAGAAATTGGTAGGGGTTGCCCTCCATAATTTCGCGGTCTTTAAAGGTACCGGGTTCTGACTCATCCGCATTGGCAACGACATAGCGAGGGAAGACCCCGGGGGTGAGGAAACTCCACTTGACACCCGCCGGGAAGCCAGCGCCGCCGCGGCCGCGTAAATTTGCGGTCTTTACAGTTTCAATAACTTGCTCAGGGGTTTGGTTTTTTACGACGTCTTCAAACGCCTTAAATCCATCATGCTTCAGATATACGTCGAGATCCGCGATCTCAGGGATGTCCCGGTGCCGCAACAAGATATGTTCAGGCATCGTCACCCCTCTGTCGGAGTTCCTCGATCAGTTCCATGGCCGATTCGAGATCCTGGTTTTCAAAGTAATGGATTCCATCGGGCGCTTGAAGTTGAAACATCGGCGCTTTATCACAACCCGCCAGGCACTTGACCTCTTCGACTGTGATTAAACCGTCATCGGTCGTCTCGCCCATTTTAATTCGCAGGTTATCGCATAACTCCTCAGCGAATTTCTCCGCGCCGCGCAATGCACAAGGGAGATCGGTACAAACCTGAATGCGGTATTTTCCACCGGGCTTGGAGTGAAGCAGGGTATAAAAGCCAACCAAACCTCCAACCTGTGTTGGATCGACATCCAAGATGCCGGCGACTTCCCGAATCGCTTCCTTTGAAACATGGCCATATTCCCGCTGTGCGAGGTAAAGCAGCGGCAGCGCCGCTGCGCGCTTCCTCTCCGGCGGGAATTTGTCGAGAATTCGATCGATCTCTTCCGGATACTTATCTACCAGCAATGCATGAGCTCCTAAGTAGCAATAGCATCTCGCATGGTGCCTGCTCCTCTAATCCTGCCAAACCAATTACCTATCTTCAGACGTGCAGGATAGTTGAGCCGTTCATATTGGATCACCTTTTACCGATCTGAATCTCCTAACACCGGGTCAAGGCTGCTGATGATGGCCACGACATCTGCCACAAGGTGATCCTTACATAGCATTGGCAGCGTTTGCAAAGTCGCGAAACTCGGCGTTCGGAAATGCACACGGTAGGGTTTCGGTCCACCGTCACCCTCCAGGTAGCACCCCAACTCCCCGCGCGCAGATTCTATGGCGACGAAAACGGATCCTTTGGGAGCGGGAAATCCATCCGTCCACAATTTGAAATGATGAATAACAGCTTCCATGCTGTGGCTTAATTCGGACCGCGGCGGAGGCACAAACTTGCGGTTATCACTGCGTACAGGTCCACCTGGAAGCGTATCTAGAACCTGTTCGACGATCCGCAGCGACTGGCGCATCTCGCCGATACGGACGGTATAACGGTCGTATGTATCTCCATTTATCCCGACAGGGATATCAAAATCATAGCGCTCATATCCGCTGTATGGGTTCGATTTTCTCAAATCCCACGCCAATCCAGTCGCTCGCAATTGCGGCCCTGTCAGCCCCCACTTAAGCGCCTCTTCGCTGGCGATGGCGCCGATTCCCTTCGTTCGATGGGTATAAATCGGATTCTTGGTTAGAAGATCTTCATACTGCTTGATCCGCTTCGGGAAGTATTCAATGAAAGAGCGTACCGTCTCCTCAAACCCATCGGGGACGTCTCGCCAAAGACCTCCGGGCCTGAAGAAGGATGTCATCATCCTCGCTCCAGAACACATCTCAAAAATATCCAAGATGACCTCACGCTCGCGGAAGCAGTAGAGGAATATAGACATCGCGCCCGTATCGAGGCCATGTGTCGCCAGGAAAACGAGGTGTGAGGCGATACGCTGCAGTTCGACGAGCAGCACCCGGATCGCCATCGCCCGTTCAGGGACATCCAGATCGACCAGCTTCTCAACTGCCAGGCAGTAGCACAGGTTATTGCCCAGGTTATTGAGGTAATCCATACGATCGGTCATCACCAAAGCCTTTTCGTACGCTTTGGTTTCCATGCTCTTTTCAATCCCCGTATGCAGAAATCCAATATCAGGGACACAGGTGACGATACGCTCACCATCGAGCTCCAACAGGAGCCGCAATACCCCATGGGTGCTGGGATGCTGTGGCCCCATGTTCAGCAGCATGGTTTCGCCTTCGAGCGCCCGGTCAGAGACCAGGTGCCGAAGTTCGTCTACTGTGATCTCTAGGTTCTGCTCCAACATTGCTACGATCCTCGTATTGAGGGCTCTAGGCTATTCTTTCGCGTAAGGTTTGCGTTTATCAATCTCGTCGAAATTAAAGGTGAACTGGACCT
>JBARSI010000132.1:0-3015 GCA_049644665.1 Anaerolineales bacterium | reverse complement strand
CTGAATGCAGCCATCTCTGATGGCGGTATGTCCATGAACTCATTCCCTCAGGCTTGCGGACGCCCTGGCGCAGCAACAACTTGCGCACACGGTGCCGGGCTCGCACCAGATCTCCCTGGGCAGCTTCTACTGCGCGGGATAGATCGCGGAGTGCCTCATGGCGTTCATCTGGTACCCATATCGGTGCGAGATCGTTGCTTCGCAGGAGACGTGCCAACATGGTCGCATCTTTCCTATCGGTCTTCACCTGAACGCCAGGCTTCTTGGGAATCATTGATGGCGCCACAACCACGCACTCGATGCCGAGTTTGGTCAATTGGCGGTAGATGACATATCCGCATGGATCGGCTTCATAACACACTTTCAAGCGTTTGAATGGACCCAGCTTCCGCATCACTTTATAAATTGCCTCTGGCTTGTTTGATATCTTTCCAAGAGACCGTGGTTCTTTTTGGCGTTCAGCAATGGCAACGGAAATTGTTTCCTTGTGTACATCCAGACCGATAAATGTGATACGCTTGCTCATGACCGACTCCCTTCATGTTTGCTTGTGGCTCTGCCCGTTTGGCAAAAACATGGTAACCCACGGTTTGCAAACAGGAGAGTCGGTCATTCCATTTTGTCTACACCCCCAAAACGCGCGTAGGGGCCGACCTATGTGTCGGCCCGTTCTCGGACCATCGCAGGCGCATACCGAGATTAAAACAAAGGGCTGGCCTATATGGCCAGCCCTTTCTCGTTAGGTTAATGCAGTGCTACTCAGCCATCCTTGGATCGAAGGCGTCACGCAATCCATCGCCCAGGAAATTAAAGGCCAGCGTTGTCAACGAAAGGAAGACAGCTGGCACCAGCATCTGCAAAGGATAACTGCGTATTCCGGGAACGGATTCGGCAATCATGATCCCCCAGCTTGCCGTCGGAGGATCCACCCCTAGCCCAATGAAGGAAAGGAAGGACTCGGTGAAGATATATCCGGGGATGGCCATGGTTTCGTAAATGATCAAAGGTCCAATGATGTTAGGCACAAGGTGGCGGCCGATAATTCGCAAACTACTGGCGCCAACCGAGTGAGCCGCTTCAATAAATTCCTTTTCTTTATACGAAAGCACCTGACCGCGGGCGATGCGCGCCATGCCGATCCAGTTGACCAAACCTATGGCAATAAACAGAAGCAACATGCCGCCCATGGCCTCATTCATATCGAGGATTGAGTTTGCAAATGCCCCCTCGGCGCCGCGTCTGGCAAATGCTTTCAAATATGTCTGCAGCAAGATCACCAGGATGAGGAAGGGGAAACCATACAAGAGATCAACGATGCGCATCATAATATTATCGACACGCCCACCAACGTAGCCCGCTATAGTCCCGTAGAATAAGCCGATCAGCATGCTTACCGTCGAGGCGACAAATGCAACCGCCAGTGAAACCCTGGAGCCATATAAGGTGCGGCTCAATAAATCCCGACCAAGATGATCCGCCCCCAGGAGGAATTTATCGGTGATCCTGGCGTAGTTCTCTGCACCTGCGGGCATGAGTGGAAGAAAGTATTCAGGTACGCCGTTGTTCAAGATCAGGTCCTGCTTCGCATAATGAAAGGGTGCGATCTCATCGGCAAATATCGCCACAAACACCAGGACAATAATGAAAACACCCCCGATAACCGCAATCTTGTTATTAAACAAGCGACGGAAAGATTCACGCCATAGACTTCGCGGCTTCCGGTCCAAGATTTCTAGATTCTGTGCATTTATCTCGGCAACAGCCATAGTTTATCTCTCTCAGTCGTAACGAATTCGAGGGTCCAGCCACGCGTAGGCAATATCCACAAAAAGGTTCGCAATGACCAGCAATACCGTGTAGATGAGGGTGACGCCCATGATTAAAGGGTAATCGCGGTTGCCGATGCTGGTGACGAAATGCTTGCCCATACCGGGTATCCCAAAAATCTGCTCGATGATGAAGGTGCCCGTCACAACTGCTGCGAACATAGGACCCAGGATGGTGATTACGGGGATGAGGGAATTCTTCAGTGCATGGGTGACGATCACGACCCTTTCGCGCAGTCCCTTGGCGCGAGCCGTGCGGATGTAATCCTCGCGCACGACTTGCAGAAGACTTGCTCGTGTGAGGCGCGCTATCGATGCGGACATTCCTGTTCCCAGGGCAAAGGCGGGCATGATTGCATGCGACCAAAAATTCCAATCCAAATTACTCGGTAGAAATCCCAAGATGAACGGGGGTTTGGCACCCCAAAGCGCCGCCGGCAGCCAGCCTGCCATCACCGCTACTAGCCAAATCAATATCGGCCCGATCACCATACCGGGGATGGAAACCCCGAGCACGGCGATAAACGTCGCTGAATAGTCCATCCATGTATTCTGCTTTAGCGCAGCTATGATCCCCATCGGCAATCCGATAACTAGCCCGATAATCAATGCCAGGATGCCCAACTGAATCGAAATAGGGAAACTCACAGCGACAATTTCGTTGATCGATTGGTTCCGATAGCGAAGCGAGGGTCCCAAATCCCCGCGGATCAGCCCGAGTGAATTCCCGGCTGTCTCAGCGTATACACCCCCGAATAACGCCCCCACGATGTCATCTCCTAATAGATATGAGAGGAATTGCATGTGGGTTGGCCAATCGAGGTGGTATTTCGCTTCTATGTTGGCGACCACCTGGGGTGGTAAGGCTTTATCACCAACGTTATCGAAAGGACCACCAGGGATGGCGCGTACAAGCACAAAAGTAAATAAGGCAACGATAAATAAGACCGGAATAAAGCCGATGACTCTACGGATGATATAGCGTCCCATGATCAAATCCTTCGTCTTGCTTGGGGGAGGCCGGGATTGTCCGGCCTCCCCTTGCATTCTTTAGCTCGATACTACTAGGTCTTACTGTCTCCTAGCGTGCGTCCGCATCGAGCGACCACAGGTAGATTGCAGGAGTAGCTACCGATGGGTAGTATCGGGTCAGATATGGCTTGGTCATCGTCATCGCAGTGTAGAAGTA
>JBARSI010000131.1:0-3462 GCA_049644665.1 Anaerolineales bacterium | reverse complement strand
ACCACTCGGCGACCACTTATGGGTTGAAGCGGGAATGTCTTCTGGCTTGAAACTATCGCAAGTAGCCTTTCCCTGGCACCTGAAAAACCGCTACCCTCCCGAACCGCGCCTCGAAATGGTTCGACATGAACCAGATGGGCCAGAGAAAATTGGTCTCGTTGATAACGCCGGAGTTTACTTATATCCCGATCGCTGGTATGCCTCGGTCACGACTAATGGACAATTGATACCATGTCAAGCAAACTCAGTTGCGGGAAAGATCATTGTAAATTGCGAGACTTCCGAGGATGGGAAACTCATTGTGCGCGAGAACGCTTTCCCTGGGTGGAATATTCAAATCGACGGTGTCAAATCGACTCTGCTTGAAGATACTTGGTTAGCGGTAGAAGCACCTGCCGGGAAACATGAATACCGCTTCGATTACTTACCAATGGATGTCTTCTTTGGCACCATCCTTTCAGTAACCGGTCTTGTTATATCAATCTTTTTATGGAATTCAAGGAAACCTTCAAAGTAATATCCTGGATCACCGCCTTGAGATAGAATCTGCCACATCTACATGGGCAAACGGGGCAGGTTATCTGAAACAATTCATGCTGCCTGACGATCCCACAGTCGAAATGTCTTTCGGGCGTACGCATAAAGATATCGAACCAGTGGTGATCGAGATCGAATGCCTATCCCCGGGTGACCCGTTCAAGATCCATGTCCGAGAACTTGAGCAGTTTTAATCTGGAAATGGTTGGTGCGCGTGTCTATTGACCGCTTCGCTCGTTGGCTTGCGATCACGCCTCACAGGGGGTGGATGATCCTCTTCGGGTTGCTGTTTTCCACTGCCGCGTTCGTTGCCACTGGCGACAACGCGATTGCCCTCAGTAGAATCGCCGCCCCACTCTGGCTCGCCGGGATCGCGCTGACGATTATCGGCTGCTGGAAGACCAGTCTGCCTCACAAGCGTAAACACTGGGATCGGTGGGAAATTGGTGTCATCCTCGCGCTCACTCTGGCGAGCTTTCTCCTGCGCGCATGGGGAGCGGACCACATGCCCTACGTTCTCAGCGGCGATGAGGGCTCTGCAGGACTCACAGCCTGGGAATTCCTTGACAGTCGCAGGAGTAACATTCTCGGTTTGGGTTGGTTTTCCTTCCCCTCGCTTTACTTCTGGATATTATCTCTATCCCAGCGGGTTCTAGGTAGAACGGTAATCGCCATACGCTGGGTCTCGGCTTTCGGTGGAGCGCTAACTATTCCCGCCCTGTACTGGGCCTGCAGGTCCCTTTTCAACCGGCGCGTCGCTATCCTCAGCGCAGCATGGTTAATGGCATTCCACCACCACATCTTCTTCAGCCGCGTCGCCTATAACAATATATTCGACGGTCTCTTCTTCGTCCTTGCACTGGGCGCTTTATGGAACGCATGGGAATTCAATGATCGCCGATCCTTTCTGCTCACCGGTGTCGCTCTCGGTTTGGCACAGTATTTCTACACCACTTCACATTTGATCCCCATCCTGCTCGCACTCTGGATGATCTGGCTTGTAAGGCGGGGCGAAAACTGGAAGTCCCGCCTACCTGGGATTGTTTGCCTGGTGCTGGCTGCACTTAGTGTTTCCCTTCCTCTCGTGCTGTTGTACCTTCGCCACCCTGAGAGCCTGTTCTTCACCGCCAGCAGGGTTTCAATGCTCGTACCTGGCTGGATCGGACCTGCCGCTGAAGCACTGGGTACAACACCCCTCGGACTGGTGATCGAGCAAATCTGGGTGACCGCGCTCGGTTTGACCGTCGCCGAGATTCAAGGGGTCTATTATGGTTCAGGTATTCCTATGCTGATCGGAATATCGGCTTGGATCTTCTGGATCGGACTTGTCTATTGTGCAATACGTTTCCGCGAAGCTCGCTGCGGCCTGATCCTGATCACACTCCTGACAATATTCCTGGTCGGCGGATTGAGCATTCAAGCGCCCAACGGACAGCGGATGCTCTTTCTCTCTCCGATCCTGGCGATATTAACCGCGGCTGCTCTCGATCAATTATATGTATTCATCAGCGAGCGGTGGCCGCGAATAAAATTGGTCACGGCAGTCTGTATCTCCATGCTGATCGTCCTGATGATTGGCGAAAACATTAAACATCTCTTCTTAGATTATTTTCCCAACGAGAGCTACGGCAGCCTTAACGGCGAAGTGACCCAGGAGATTATCGAACTCCTCGAGTTTGAACCACCCCTGACATCTCTGTTTTTCATAGGCGGCGATCGGATGTCAGTCCACTCGATCCCCAGCCTGGCATATTTACTTCCCGATGCTCAAGCATACGACCTGCCGCCGCCATACGAATTACCTCACGATTTTTCACCCCATGGGGCCTATACATTATTCGCAATCCTTCCCGAAGAGACTGCAGCATTCGAGAAGATCACCTCGAGCCATGCAGATGGAACAACCCAACCACGCTATAATCGTCATGGACGGTTGCTTTTCTACCTCCACAAAGTGGAAAACAAATGAACGCAGGTACAATTACAGGATAGGAAGGAGAGAGCTTCTTGAGAGCGATACTATTCGACCGTCATGGAGATCCCGAAGTATTGCGCTATGACGAATTCCCCACCCCGGAACCGGGCCCAGGTGAAGTCCAAGTCCAACTTAGGGCAGCGGCTTTAAACCGACTTGACCTGTGGGTACGAGAGGGATGGCCGGGATTGAAGCTCGAATATCCTCACATCTCCGGCGCAGATGGAGCAGGGAACATCTCCGCTCTGGGAGAGGGCGCAAAAGGTTTCGAAGTCGGGGATCGCGTCGTAATCAACGCCAACCTCGGCTGTGGAGTATGTGATTTCTGCCTGGCGGGAAAGGACAACATGTGCCGAAAATGGCACTTGTTGGGCGAGACCATTCGTGGCACATTAGCGCAGTACGTCATCGTCCCGGCGAGAAACCTGCTTCATCTCCCAGATGAGATCGAATTCGCGGCTGCGGCAGCAGCAGGCCTTGTTTTCCAAACTGCCTGGCATTCACTGATTTCCCGCGGCGGTCTCAGGGCGGGAGAAAGCGTTCTGGTGATCGGCGCCTCGGGCGGTGTGAACAGCGCCAGCATCCAGATCGCGAAACTGGCCGGGGCGAAAGTATTTGTTGTCGGTTCCAATACTGGCAAACTTCGCCTGGCTGAATCTCTGGGGGCAGATGTGCTCATCGACCGCTCCAAAGAGGAGAACTGGTCCAAAGCAGTATATCTAGCAAGCGGACGGGAAGGAGTCGATGTGATCGTTGATAATGTCGGCGCCGGGACCATGCCTCTCAGTCTCCGAGCCGCGAAGAAAGGTGGGCGTATCCTGACCGTCGGCAACACCGGCGGACCAAATTATGAAATCGATAACCGCTTTGTCTTCGCTAAGCACCTGAGCATAATTGGGAGCACGATGGGGACACATGAAGATTTCCGAACCGTGATGAACTTAATCTTC
>JBARSI010000130.1:0-2810 GCA_049644665.1 Anaerolineales bacterium | reverse complement strand
TAATACAACCTGTACGGGGTGCGCGCGATTTCTACCCGGAGGATATGGCTTTCCGCCAGTGGCTAAACAACAAGATCCGAGAGGCATCTGAGCAATTTGGCTATCAAGAATACGATGGTCCGTTTCTAGAGCGCTTAGAGCTTTATGCCGCGAAATCCGGTGATGAGCTCGTTAAAGAGCAGTCCTATGTTTTTCCTGATCGAAGCGGCTCGATGATCGCACTCCGTCCTGAACTCACGCCATCTCTGGCGCGTATGGTGGCACAGCGAGGTAAAGGTCTCGCTTTGCCTCTTCGCTGGTGGTCCTTTGGACCTTTTTGGCGATACGAGCGAAAGCAGAAAGGCCGATCTCGAGAGTTCTTCCAGTGGAACATCGACCTCATTGGCGTTGACACCCCTGTAGCGGACGCTGAACTCGTGGCTGTTGCAGCAACGCTCTTTCGCAATGTTGGGTTGACGCCGGATATGATCCGCATCAAAGTGAACAACCGGCGTCTTGCGGAGAAACAACTCCAGGTCATTGGAATACAGGGCGAACTGCTGCCAAAAGCTTTTCGTCTTATCGATCGACAAGATCGCATGACGCCTGAGGCGTGGAAATCTTATGCGTTGGAAAGCGGATTAACCGAAGATCAAATCGTTGATCTCGGTAAAGTTCTCGAAGATCTTGAATCATGGAAATCATCACCGGAAATGCTTCAATTTTTCGAGGCCGCCAAGGTGCTCGGCGCGGAAGAATATCTAGACTATGACCCGACCATAATCCGTGGACTCGATTACTACACCGGGACAGTTTACGAAGCCAGAGACGTCAAGGGAAATCATCGGTCGATCCTCGGCGGAGGTCGCTATGATAATCTTGTATCGGAGGTAGGTGGCGATCCCATCCCCGCGACGGGTTTTGCGATGGGAGATATTGTATTTGGACTCGTCATGAACGAGAACGGGATTAAGCCTGATCTCCGTGAATGTCCGGCTGATATTTTGATCACGTTTTTTGAAGAAAGCAGCGAGAGTGCTTCCATTCAAATAGCTGCGGATCTGCGCGATGCCGGATATCGGGTTGAGTGGTATCCGGAACCTGTACGCCTTCAACGACAGCTAAAATACGCAGACCGCAATAAAATCCCGCTAGCTGTAATTATTGGTCCCGATGAAATGGAGTCTGGTCAGGTATCGCTTAAGAATATGGTTTCTGGCGAGCAGGAAACTTTAGCTCGTAGCGACCTTCTAACAAGGATAAAAGCCCAGCTTGCTGATTGATTGGGCCCATGTTTGTAGCTTGATGAATATCTTCGTGTTAGAATAACGCTCGCATAAAAAGGTTGTTTACAGCTCAATTGCAGGTTCCCTTTTTATGAATAAGCAGTACAACATGGCGAGGGTAGTTCAGTGGCAGAACGCGCGCCTGTGGAGCGCGATGTCGCGGGTTCGAATCCCGTCCCTCGCCCCAAAATCACTCGCAATGTCAGAAGCTTGTGCTTTTTTTTCTTAAGGAGTTGGTGGTGCGAGTACAAAATTCTTCAGTTTCCCGGCATTGAACACCTGACTGGGTGTTTATATTTAGTGAGCGATCCCAGTAATGGGGTCAACCCCTGTGTCAATATATCCATGGAACAAATCTCGTAAAACCTCTCTAACCCATGCTTCTCGTCCAGGTGTTAAACGCTCGGGATTGATATCCTCGATGACAATCGGCATAGCTATGGTCCCGCCGCTCTCGCCCATCCAAACGCGATCCCAGATTTCTGCGATCGCTACCTCAGGTGCAGATCGCACTGTCGCGGTCCATTTATCTCCAAGAATTTCTCCGGGGGACTCGCCACCAATAAAGCTCAATCCTGGAGCTTCGAGCGTTTCCACCGATGCTGCTGCGCTCAATTGCGGCGACAAGAAGATCGTATTTACATCCAGGTTACTAAGTGCTGCAATTGCATCCTGAACTGCCGAAATCTCAGATGACGATGCCTCGACCCCAAGCGGATATGAATGAAAAGGTGGATAGGCAGGCCTGCACAGGCCACAATAGAACATCACCCCATTTTGAAATGCCAAATTGCTTGCATGCTCTTCGCCTGATTTCTGCACAGAGACAGCGCCAACGCGCCAATCGGGAGTGACTGCGGCTGCGAGAACACCAGCAATGAATCCAATTTGATCTGCTCCAAGACCGTTCGGGCCGACCATCGTTAGATTGTCCGCGGCGCTTAATCCATTTATCCCGATAGCCACAAACTGCACTGCAGGAAATCGTGCAGCCAAGTCATTCACTCCCGGGTCAGGCGGAAGGAAAAACACAGCTTTGGCGCGCAGTCCAAGCTCACTTTCAGAAATTTCGGATAGCGTAACGAATTCAATTCCTGAAGCCGCCGAAAGCGCAGAAATGCTACCCTCTACCCTGGTCACCACACTCTCTGATGTTTCACTCCCACGAACCAGATAAGCCATATCAGGAACAGGAGTCGGTGACGCTGTTGAAATGATCGGGGTTTCCAGCGATGGTGTAGCCGTAGCCCGCTCATTAATTCCTGATCCGCCGCAAGCTGCAAGCAGGGTAAGAAATACGAGCGTTACAATTTTTCTTGAGTGAGCGTTTGCATATCGCATTATCTGCATCAACAATAACCTTGATTCATTTCTAGTATTCTACTATCTGTATTCAACCCTTGACCATATCACCCAAACGTGGAGAATTGATATTCGCCTCCATCTATTCATTCTCCCTGTTCACCAATTATTAAGAAATACGAGATAATATTGTGCACATGAAATCATCTTCAAGAGTTATCGAACACATCAACCGTCGAGATG
>JBARSI010000129.1:0-10547 GCA_049644665.1 Anaerolineales bacterium | reverse complement strand
GCCCCTCAGCCGGACGACATGGCCATGGTCATTCTGCGGAAGGACGATTAGAAAAGCAACAGTTGCTTGCCGGCTAAGACCATCCAAGCCCCCTTGAAATGCATTTCTATACTCTGGCGCCCCCGGTGCGATTCGAACGCACAACCGTCGGATTAGAAGTCCGGTGCTCTATCCATTGAGCTACGGGGGCGGAATTCAATTGTATTGCAAAGATCTAAGGGGATCAATCCTCAAGCAGAGGGCGAATTCCTTTATAGACTCTCCCAGCAGAGAGCATACGCAGGATTGTCCGTGCGGGGCGGTTAAGGATCTCCCCCAATTCTTTGGAAGTGAGGGGTGAGTTTCCATTGGATAAAAACACCCTGAAGATAGCATTGACCATGGTCGTTTGCGGTGTCAAATAATCCGGCCGTAAGGCACAATGAGAAATCAGCGTGTGTTGAATTCCCTGGACGCGGGTGACCTCCGCCGTCTTTAGATTCACGCTGTCAACGAGCGTATCCGCTTCGACATCCGCATACACTTCCTGATGTTCTGGGCAAAGATGGCTGCGAAGATAGATATTCAGATCCCGGTCCGCCCGATCCCAATATTCATAATCAATATGGAATTTTGTATCCAGCGTTGGTCTAGCGAGGATGACAGATGACTGTCCAGTCACGATGAACTCCATGCTTCTGAATCAAACCGCCAGTAAAGATCACCCACATGTTGGAAATAAGGGCGCTTAACAAGCTCGGCAAAGATCGTTGAAGGCGGCTGCCGTTGGATGACATTCACAGCAGCATAAAGCGTCTGCGCGTGAACAGCGCTTTGAGGTGTCAGCTTGGCTAATTCCCGAAACACATGCGCTACCGTTCGATCGAGAGAAATTTTCTTATGCTGCATTTGCATCCAGACTTCATCGAGTGCCTGGGTATCAATGAGCCCGATCACCATCAAATCATTATAAGCCGTCCCAACCGGCTGCTTGAGCATCGTGAATCCTATCTGGCCATTCTCGGCGATGGTTACTGTACGGATCCAATCATTCCGCATGCGCCGATCAAACGTTTCGACGACCACTTCGCCAGGGGCGTCTCCGGGATGAACGCGCACAAGTCCTCCCGCCGGGACCTTATACTCTCGATACCAGTCTCCTAAACCGAAGACATATCCATGCTCGCGGACAACCCATCCCGGGAATCTCTTCCCACTGTGCCCATCAACAAGGATGAATCGAATTCTTGGCGACTCATAAGCCGTCGGGAAAAGATGCTCAAGGCGGGCCGATAATGGAAGTGTTCCCACCCTCCAATGAGGAAAAATCAGCGTGACGGTTACGTCATCCGGCGTGACTTCCGGAGCCTGTAGATCACTCATTTCATCATCCAGCCTCGATATGAGTTCCTGCAAATCATCTGTAAGGGTGGATGAATCAAGAGCTTTCTCTTGAATTTCAAGGCGAGGAGGCGCGAATAATACTTCCGGGGGTTCAAGCCTTCGTAAAAACCAGAGAACCTGACCCGCAGGTCCGACTTCATCGAAACGCTCATCTTCCTGCAGCGCGTAATCAAGCGAAAATTCCGCGAGCTGCTGTGAGAGTGAAGCGGGTAGTTCAACATGTTCGAGAAGATCCATCGTTGGTAAAGGACCACCAGCTTCGACGTCGAGCACAGCCTCTGCAAGATTGAGATGACCATCGGTTATCTCGGCTAGCAGAGCGCTTGGGAACCACTTCCCAGCGATCCTGACGATGTCACCTACGCTGTCTAGACTCTCATCCAAACGAGCGATGATGATTTCCCCAAAGCGGAGCATTATCGTTTCTGGTTTACGCAGCTCCTCAAGTTCAGGTTCTGGCTCTGGAGGGTTGTTTAGGGCATGATCCGCCAGTTCAGATGCGAATTCTCTCTCTCTCCCTTCTCCTGCGAAAGCAACCTTGATCACAGAAAAGGAATCAAGGTCTGGGTTGTTGCCCTCACGCACACCAACAATTTCTCCTGCCGTAAAACCTAACTCCGCGAAAGTCAGGGTCTGTCCTACTTTGTATGTTTCTGCTGGGAGGTAAATGGCATGTTCCGTCTGTTTTGCCTCTTGGGCTTCTTTCTCCAGCTGAGCCAAACGCAGCTCAACGAGTGCGGACGCCATTTCATCAGACGTGAGAGGAACCTCCCGCTCCAACAGGAGGTTGATTATGAAATCGATATCGTCGTCTTTGACCTCAAAACTGGTCCAATACGATTCAGGAGAAATACTTAGCATTGCTGCCATATTAAAGAAAGATTGCCCTACTCGGGGACGTTCTAGGCAATTATACTACACCCAGAGGGTATTGCAGCATGACGGAAAATTTTGTAGTCGCCGAGACGGTTGCCGGCATACTTGAAGCTGAGATCATCCGCGGAATGTTGGAAGCACAAGAGATCGATGTTGTTCTATCATACGAAGCTGCGGCAGCGATTTACGGTTTTGGTGTAGGTCGATCAGCACGAGTGGAAATACTCGTGCCGGAAGAGCTGCTTAGCGATGCACAGCAGTGCCTGGAAGATTATCACACCGGTCGCTTGGTCAACGAAACTGAAGTGCCAGATTAGGGGTAACCCGGGTCGACCCAGTCCAGAGGATCGATAGGCACACCACCAACCCAGATCTCCCAGTGCAGATGGGGCCCAGTGGATCTCCCGGTATTTCCCACGATCCCGATCTCCTGCCCCCGTTCAACAATGTCACCTTCTTGAACGAACATCTCCGATTGATGGAAATATCCGGAATACACCCCCCAACCATGGTCAATGTAGGTCACATTCCCCCTTATCAAAAGATGTCCTGCAAAAACAACTTTACCGTTAGCCGGCGCATAAATCGGTATATTACTGCCGTAGAAATCCACCCCGGTGTGATAGTAGAGAAGGGCGCCATAGTTGTAGTTGCGCCGGTCCCCAAAACCTGCTATGAACTCATCGGTGTAATATCGAGAGGGATAATCAAAGGGTCCGTCCCATAGCTTACCGTGAGTGACCGGTGCAAGAAGGTCCGCTACGAACTCCTCTTCGGCTTTGATCGTTGCCGAATCAACTGTCTCTGCAGGGACTCCAACAAGATACTGATATCCATAATCCCCGTCTTCGACCATAACCGGTTGTCTAAAAACATAGCTGGTCTCCTCTTCATCAGACAGCGCCATCCGCAGCTCAAGATCGATCAATCCTGGTTCGGCTAAAGCATGGATGCCCTGCAGAGTTACCCTTTCCCCTCCATCAGTCTGAAGGAACGTGAGGGGGTGGTCTCCGAGCGAGCCTTCAAGACGGATTGGGCGGCTCACCCCTGCACTTAGCACGACGGTATGTCCCTGGACCACCGGGAGTGGTTCGATCGATATTGAGGTAAAGGGCTCGGGGAGTGAGACCCTCCATCCCATCGAATCGGTTAATGGATTCCCTGGCATTACCCATATGCGCAGCGGGTCATCAGCGGAGCGCCGTAGATCCCATGGATTTATTCCGGCGTGGATAGCAATTTCCAATCTTGTTTCCCCCATAAGTGGCAGAAATGCCCCGACATCCTCTTCTGTGAGCGCACCTTCAGGGGGTTCAGGGACAATGAGTGATTGCCCTACGTAGAGTCGATCTGTCCTGACAAGGCGATTAAGACGAGCTAGCGCATCCACTGACACATTGTAACGAAGGCTCAGGCTATTCAAATCCTCGCCAAGGCCGACCTCCTGCAAGGTCAGGACACCTTCGACGCCCTCGAATCCTGGGATCGTAAGTTCTGCCCCGGGGTAGAGTTTTGAAGGGTCTTCGATCCCGTTGGCCACAACCATCGCCTCAACTGTGGTGCCAAAGCGGCGGGCGATGGCAGACAGCGTATCTCCTGATTCGACAATATATGTCGGTCCCCCACCCTGCGCCTGACCAGTGGTTGCCGGCAATATCATCAAAACGATGATGAGAATCTGGATAACCTTAAATCTAGTCTTCATCTATAAACTCTAGCTGATCCCCGATCTGCACTTCATCAAGTATCCTGGGCGTAGCCTCAAGGATATATTGAGCTGCATGCTTCGAAGCGTAGAAACGCCAGGGCTTGGCAAGTGTGCTGTCTACAACCACCCCATCAGAGTTCAACCAAAATACACTGATCGAGAAAAAAACGAACAGCATGTGGATCGAGGTATTTATACGCCCCTCGCTGCGTTCAACCAGGAGCAGCCCCTCACCGCCAGGGATTTCGCGTCGGAAGGTTAAACCTCGCAAACGGCATAGGAACGAATTGCACCATCGCACCTTGTCCAAGGGCGAATTTCCCCGACTACGATTATGAACTCGAACCCAACGTTCCATACTGCTCCTGACATAAAAACAGGGCGACCGAAGCCGCCCTATATATGCTCGGTCGGACGAGCTTATTTTACCTCAACCGCGCCGATGATTTTCTCCACGCTCTCGAGTAATTCCTGCGGGCCAAAAGGTTTGGTGATGTAATCATCCACTTTGGCGATGTGCAATCCCAAAACCTTATCGATGGACTGGGCTTTTGCTGTGACAACAACGACGGGGATGTCGCGCAGTTCGTCGTCCGCCTTCATTTGTTGATAAACTTCCCAACCATCCATGTCCGGCATCATCAGATCAAGCAACACGAGGTCTGGACGTTCGCGTTGAACCGTTTCCAACCCCTCAATCCCGCCATTTGCACCGATGACACTGAACCCCTTCCGGCCGAGGATCAACCGGACAAGATCAATCATTTCTGGTTCGTCTTCAATACAAACGACACGTTTGGCGTTTTCAGCCATCCGGTCTCCTTCCGATACCCTTATGTGTACCTAACCAGTGTATCATAACCACCGAACCATGCAACGAGCCTTTATTCCTACATTTGGATCACCCTGATATAACCAACGGTGGTATTCTGGCCGACAAATACCAGCTTCAACAACCGATGATTAGCGTAATTTGGCCATTTTCCCACCGTCCTTAGCGCAGGACAAATTAGCAACAATCGCCCAAGCTCACCAGGTCTCGGCAATCGCATAACCGAATCACTGGCACGCAGCTATGCTCACCGGTTGATCAATACCCAGGGCTGATAGAAATCCTGTGGAAGAACCGTATTCTGAGGATCCAAATATCCTGCCGCGAATATTACTTCTGCCAGCGATATCCCAACGTAGCGTATATGCCATGGTTCGTGGATGAACTCCGTCACCTGCGGCATCCAGCGATTGTTATACGGCCACTCCTCGAACTCCTTATACGGATAGCTAAGGACAAACCCGAAGCGATGCGCATTCTCTTCCAGCCAGATATACAACTGCTCGTTCCTTGGATCAGTATGTTCGACTTTCAATCCTGGCCACACGAGATCGAATGCGGTTCCAAGCTGATGCTCGCTATAGCCTGGAGCCGCGAGGTAATAACTCACAGTTGATGGTTTTAAAGTCCGTTCCCTGTCCAGCGCCATGCTTTGTTGCGAGTAACTCCTATATTCGGAATAGATATCGGCTTTAATACCCGCTTCACGCGCCTCAATCACTAAGGCATCTAGGGCTGAAACCGCTTCAGGCTGAGGACCGGGATCATACCATCTCGGGAGCGGGTGCCCTGCGTCGACGAGCACATCCAGCGGTGCGCCCATCAGCATGTGCAATACGATATACAGCTCAACGAGATGCTTCAACCCATTCCCTCTACGCATGAAATACGACCTTGCATAGAGAACAGTGTAATCTCCAATCATCCTCTCGCCAAGCCGCTTTTCTCCAACGCCGGTCTGTAAGGTTCCTGTAATTTCATCGACGGCGTTCACGTGCTAGGATGGAGTGTAATTTATCCAGAACATTCTTAAGTTGCGAGAAAGCGAGTAATTATGGCAACGAGATCTCATCCCGATGGTTTTATATCAGTGGAGGAAGCTCTCAATTTGGCCGTTGAGGCCGTGGAGCGAGGGGATCTCTGCAATGGTGAAGCCGCATTGAACTGGATATTGAAAGAGAACCCTTCGAATACCGCGGCATGGATCTGGCTTGCATGTTGTGTACCCGATGACAGCGCAAGACAGCTTTGTTACCGTCGAGCCTCCAAGCTTCATTCTTGATGGTGATATCCGAATACCACCTCTTTCTCATTGATTTAAGTATTGACTGGCCCTTAACCTATGCAAACAACCTATCTGCAATCTAATAACCCTGATCCTGATTTGAGAGAAACGGAGAGTATGAACGAGCCAGCCGACACGATCCTGGTGGTCGATGATGAACAACCCTTCTGTGAAGTTGTAGCTGAGATCCTCACCACTTTCGGCTACCCGGTTCGGAAGGCCTTCAATGCTGCCCAAGCACTTGAGGTGTTGGAGTCGGTCACCCCAATATTGATCATCCTCGACATCATGATGCCCGACGTAGATGGCCTTACGCTCGTTCGCAGATTTCGCGCGGACCCACGTCTCTCTAAGATCCCTGTCATTATGTCAAGTGCCAAATACCTCAAGGAGGACCGCGCGGAAGCGATTAACGCTGGCGCGAGCGCGTACCTCACAAAACCTTTCTCCGCGGCGGAACTCAGATCATCAATCGTCGAAGTTTTGGGGGAGAGAGAGCCTCATTTCACTCTGGACAATACCCCCGGATATACCCGCTAATAATCTTCTCTTAGAAATTACACTTATTTTCTCCCAATATTGGGTCCAACACATAAAATCGTGGCCGTCACCAGGCACCTAAAAAGCGAGCGTAAATTACGCTCGCTTTCACCCGCAGAGGAATTGGATTTCCTGGTGACTCAGCCCACCCAACTTACCGTATATTCTGCCAACTCATCTGATTTTTCGTTTGTGGGCGCGATAATTTCCCAATGTCCTTCTAAACCTTGATCGCGCGCCATTAACTCAAAATGGCACATGGCGATGCCCATGTCGATGCGTTGCATATCAGCCACGGTGAAGAGCCTAACAAGTATACTTTCCCGGTATCCCGGTGAGCGCTGCAGGTAGAAATGCCACATATGTCCATCTTTGACGACCCGCCAGGGCTGCCTATTGGATGCAGATGGCCCCCAGCGGACCATCTCCAGTGCTGTTGCATAATCCCCAGCAGCCTGGCGTGAGAGAGGCACTCCGAACCTTGAATCGAAGAAGATTTGCTCCCACGAGAGCCGCCGATCCGCACCGGCCCGATTGCGGATGAGTGTTTCCAGTCTGGGGGACTGCTTTGCACAATAACCCACGGAGGTAACAGCGGGGATTAACTCGCCGGGACGCGGTGAGACCTTTTTCGAAAAGCTGCTCTTGGTAAAAGTTCCTCCAAGCCAGCACGTACCCAGGCCGATGTCCGTTGCAAACAAGATGATGCTCTCCATCAGGTAGCCGAAATCTTCCAGGTTCATTTCATCATCCTGCATTGCCCCGATGATGAAGCCAGTTGCTCCTTTGATGAATCCATACGTCCCCAGGTTTTTTAGGGTTTTCTGGTCCTGCCCGCGAGCAGCAACCAATTCAAAGCGCATCCGTGCACCAAAAGGTCCCGTCTGAAGCGATGCGACATAATCGGCCAACCGCTGCCGCGTTTGCTCTTCCAAAGGTTGATTGAGGTAACTCCGACACGAGAATCGCTGCTCAATTAACTTTTCGATAGGTTGTGTAAAAGTCATTTTTGAAATTTCCTCGATGGCAATCATGATCCTATGTCAAACGACTGAGCCTCAGGCCATGAAATTGTCTAAGGAATAATTGTACCCGGCATCAACACAGCACGCTGCAGACCAGCATCGCGGTGATAGACACCTTTCTTCGGGGAGTTGGTCATCATATCGATGAAATTCCGCCGGGATGGATAGTACACCATTGCGAAATCGCTCCATTCATCATGCAAAGTGCTGCTCTCATCCCCCACAAATACGCCTTGTGTGTGCCCTAGGATATCCGGGTAACCGCCCACGCTGATCAGATATGGCGCAATCCGGGTAGCATAGCGATTGTAGGCTTGCTCTCCCGAAATACTTTGCCCATTATTGTATTGCGCGCTGGGGTAGTATTTGTTCAAGTTCATCATATAGAAAGGCGTGGTCTGATCATGCTCTTTCAACACCGCGATGGTCTCAGGTACAGGGCCTTTATCAGGGTTGGCGAGTTCGGCAAACCCGATTATCTCTCTCTCGGATGTTGTCCCGAGCATCCGGCTTAGAAGGGGAGCAAGAAAGCCCAGGGCTTTTGCGATACGCGGCAGCATGCCCGCTGGACGGACCACCAGCGCGTAGATGTCGGCCACCGCAGCCTGGCGTTCGGCACTTGCCGTGTCAAAGGCTTTTTGCGCGGCTTCATTGGAAGGGAAGATATCCACCGTGATGGCCTGGTAGTCCATCTCTCCACCTGCGAGGACCTGGTCGATATGCACACCAAGAATGCGCTGCCCGCCGGCTTTTTGCACTTTGCGTTTCGAGACTGAACGGTAGTGATCGAAAGCATCCTGGTCTTTAATTGCTAGAAACTGCACCAGTGCTAAGGTTCCTTGAATGTCCATTAATGCAGACCGCTGTTGATTCGTTGGCTCTAACATACATTTTTTACCTAGAACCGTTCACTTTATACGAGATAGATAATCCCCCTGGTGGCGGAAATGATCTACCAGCAGATCGCTGACTTCTTTCGGTTTATCGTGCATCACCCAGTGGGTGGCATCTTCGAAGGTGACCAGCCGACCAGACTCACAGAGATCGACGCTCAGTTGGGCCATCTCGTAGCTGATATGAGGATCCTGCTGTCCCCAAAGGACGAGCGTCGGCACCCGGATTTGAGAGGTCCCTGTTGATTTTCGCATTTGCCGCAGCGAAGCTCGGTACCAATTAATCATGCTGGTTATAGCATGGGGTTGAGCCCAGGCTTCCCTGTAGCGGGCACGTTCTTTTGCATTGAGCTCATCGGGCATAGCCGAGATCAAAAATTTCCAGCTATTGGCCTTGACAACTCGTTCAGGTAGTCCAGGAAGCTGAAAGAAAAATGCATACCAGCTTTTTAGCATCTGCGATGGATGGGTGCGCAAGTAGTTTCGCATCACCACCGGATGGGGTACATTGGCAATGGCCAGACGCTGGAGCCGCTGTGGATGGCGCATCGCCAGATTCCAGCCGACCATGGCGCCGAAGTCGTGTCCGGCGAGGTGGAAGCGATTATAGCCAAACACATCGGCCAACCCGAGAATATCATCGCCAAGAATGTCCATTTGGTAGCTGGAAACCCCTTTGGGTTTGTCGCTTAAGTTGTACCCTCTTTGATCCGGTGCAATTACCCGGAAGCCAGCCTCCGCCAAAGGCTCAATTTGAGCTTCCCAGCCGAACCAGGCATCCGGAAATCCGTGCAAGAGGAACACAGGTTCCCCGCCTTCAGGTCCAGCAAGGGCCGTATGCAAGTGAATGCCATTTGTAAGGATGGTTTTAAAACGTATGGACACTTCAATCCCCTCTTTTCTTCTTGGATTGGGTTATCCAGAAACCCGCAATAAAGGTGACACCACTAATGATTAAATACACCAGCATCGGCATTGCCCCACCCCAGGCTGCCTGTGAAGGAGCATAAGCGGCAGAATACATTTTTATCCCAACAGCGCCGATGATATAGGCAACTGGAATAACGCCCAGCATGGCCAGAGCCAGGGGTCTCGCTTTCCAACCGATCAAGATGAGCATAATGCCGGTCAGGTAATTGGAGATGCCGAAAGCGCCCATTTGCTGTAATAAATCGCCGGCCAGTGAGGTAGATAAATCTAACCCGGCGATATTTAAAGCGGCATATTCGAGCAGAATGGTATGCATGAAGCCGCGAATTAGGTCAAGACAACCGAGCACAATGGCAACGACAGAGACAAATTTTGGGATGGTTGCATTTTCTTTCATAATGAACACTCCGCTGCTTTTTGTGGGTGTGGGCTTAGGAATTGGCCAGCCGCTCATATACAAATATCGTCCCAGGAGAATGCCAATTCCCTGGAGTGACTCCGCCTTCCTATGATCGAATTATTCTTTCGTTACGAGACCTGCAACCAGGTATCCCAGCCCGCCAATTAATAAGATGAACATGGCTCCGCGTCCGTATTTTATTTTACTTTGCCACCTTGATTTCCCCCAAATCAACAACTTGACCGGGCGCTACCTTAAAAGTTGATGATGTAACAATGCCATGTTTTTTTGTAAATACGTTATATTGCCCGGGCGGCACACCCGTGAAATGAAACCCCCCCTTGCCATCGGTTTCAAGTTCTATTTTGTTCATGTACTCTTGGATCTCGGCCGCATCATCGCTTTCTAATTGATTGCGAAATAACGCAGGCCTGTCCAGGATAGGCTGCCCGGTATCCTTGTCTACCAACACCCCCATAATTTGTCCCAATACCAGGGCGGCAGGCGTGGGGGTAGCCGCCGGTGGGACAGATGTCGGTGTCGCTGGAACCTGTGTGAGAGTAGGCATCGGTGCAGGCTGGGATGTGCCACAGGCGACTAAAAGCAGCAAGCCTAACGCCAAGCCCATCATTTTTGGTGATAACCTCATGTGGTTCTTCAAGACCTCCCTAAAAT
>JBARSI010000128.1:0-2511 GCA_049644665.1 Anaerolineales bacterium | reverse complement strand
CCTCACCCAGCATAATGGGCGTGATAGGCGTTGTGCTTACACCGGTATCGAACCCTATCTCCCGCATTTCGCGCTTGAAGTAGTCCGCGTTTTCCCAGAGTTTGTCGACCAGAGCTGTGGACTCTTCGAGTAGATTTAGAGAAGCCAGGCAAGCGGCCACATCCGGGATGGTCATTGCCGAGGAGAACAGGAAAGGACGCCCGCGCTGCTGCAGCCAGTCCACGATTATCTGGCTGCCGGCCACTACGCCGCCGACGACGCCGAAGGCTTTCGAAAGCGTGCCCATCTCGACATCCACTTTGCCATGCAGATTGTAGTGATCGACGATGCCGCGCCCGCCTTTACCGAGGACGCCCTCTCCATGGGCATCATCGACCATCAGCAGAGCGCCAAAATCTTGAGCTGTCTCGTATAGTTTATCGAGTGGAGCGACATCACCGTCCATGCTGAATACACCATCCGTTATGATCAATGAACGGCGGAAGCCAGCGTCTTTACTATTCTCTATTTGCATCCGCAGGTCATCCGGATCGCAATGGGCGTAACGAATGACTTTAGCGCGCGAAAGTCTGCAGCCATCGATAATGCTGGCGTGGTTGAGTTCGTCGGAATAAATCACATCTTCCTTGGAAACGAGAGCGGGGATCGCGGCCAGGTTGGCGTTGAAGCCGGATTGGAAGGTGATCGCCGCTTCTACGCCCTTGAATGCTGCCAGGCGGCGTTCAAGCTCAAGGTGGAGAGCCATCGTGCCGGCGATGGGTCGCACGGCTCCCGGGCCAACCCCGAATTCGTCGATCGCTGCCTTGGCGCTCTCGACGAGAAGGGGGTGATTGGCGAGACCGAGATAGTTGTTCGAACAGAAGTTAAGCACATCCTTGCCATCCACAACAAGCCAGGCGCCTTGTGGGGAACTCAAGGTGCGGATGTTAGTAAACAGACCGGATTTCTTCAAGCTCGAGAGTTCATCCGCTATCCACTGGGTTCTAGTTACTTCTGACATTGATCTCCTCGCATTAATTAATCTGTGCTTCTTCCTTTGCGGAAGTGATAAGTGCTTCTTTTCGGGCATGCGTGAGGCGCTTGATCCTTATTTCGCGGCGTTGTGCTGCGGACCGATCCAGGTGGTGCTCGGTATAAACGAGCCGCAGAGGGCGCCGAGCGCGCGTGTAGCGTGCGCCTCGGCCAGCGTTGTGTTCCTTCAGACGACGGATGGGATCCGTAGACCAGCCTGTGTAAAAAGATCCATCGGCGCATTCAATAATGTAACAAAAATATTCGGGCACGGGGGCATTATACGTCTCCCTGCACACGTGACCAAATCCGGGGGAAGCCCTTCGAGGGATAGGTTCGAAGGACCGAAGTTGAGGACGCGATTTTGAGATTGGCATCAAGCAACCACTGGGTTTGAGAAGGCGGCATTACAGGCATGCACGGCGAGATATGAAGATTATCTTTCGGATGCCTGCTTGCGATCGCCAGGCTTCGGTCGGCGGAAGCCGAGTAATTTTGTAAAAAGCCCGTTCGATTTAATTCTCTCCGCCGGGCGCATCTCCTCGCCTCCCCAATCGCGCTGTTCACGCGCTCGAATCCATGACCGCCGCGCACGATCAGCTTCCATAAGATAGTCGGACATTCCCTGTCCATCTTCTTCTGCCAGTACTTCGCGCAGGTCCAGCAGCTCTTTGATGTATTGGTCGAGTTTGTCGAGGGTCTTCTGTCGATTCAAATTTAGACGCTTCTCAAAGGTTTCAAACGGGACGGTTTCGCTAAAACTCGTCGCATGAGCGAAGTTGCGGCCGGCCACGCGCTGGATTTCCTTCCAGGATGGAGAGTGGGCGGCAGCCTGTAGAAGTGCGGCGCTTAGCAGGATTGGGAGTTCCTCTGTGGAGGTCAGGGTGGCATCGTGTTCGTGCAAATCGATGAAGAAAGGTGTGGCTTCGAGTATTGATGCCAGGTTCACCGCCACAGCCAACGCGCTTTCCGAGGCATTGGGCGGAGCGATGATGGCGAGCAATCCATCCGCATAGAGATCCGCGCGCGGCTCTTCTGCTGACACACCCCAGCCTGTCAGGCTTGATGTGCCAACGATGGGTGTAGCGCCGATGTACGATCTCCCCTCCGGAAGATGTTCCTCTGCCCACCTAAAAAAAGGCGCCTTTACTTGAGCAGTGTCTATGATGATGACACCCTCTTTGGTTTTTGCCCCGAGATGTTCAAGGTAAACTTCAACTTCGTCCATAGGAAGGGAGAAAATTATGAGGTCTGCGCTCGTGATCGATTTTCGGGGGTGAGAAACAAGGCGATCGACAGCGCCAGCATTTTCGGCGCGCGTGGAAAAATGACGATCTGGGTCATACCCGATTCGAACGATATCGCCATCTGTATTCTTGAGCGCCAGACCGATCGAAGCACCAATCTGATCTAACCCGATGAGCAGTATTTCATAAGTCATTTTGAAACCTCAATTCATCCCGTCGGCAGCTTGCAGTCGTTTCATGAGTTCCCGTACAT
>JBARSI010000127.1:0-17299 GCA_049644665.1 Anaerolineales bacterium | reverse complement strand
GGCGATCCCCGCGGCGATGCCGGTGAGGACAAATATCCCCGCGCCGATCATCCCGCCGATCCCGATCATCGTTACGGTAAATAAACTGAGGTCACGGCTGAGCGTGACTTCGCCGGTGTCTGATGATGTTATTGGTGTAGTCTCCGCCATATTCAAGTCGATCCTTGATAAGTAGCTCGCATAAGTTTACACCCTTTCATCAGTTTAATGAGAGAGTTCGTACAACCGATATTTTGCTGCCCCTGGGCAGATTCGAATGAATACATCATCGTGACGCTTGTTGTATACTCTCAAAATAATCCGAGCTTAGGAAAAGGAATCATTGAATCCAATTTTGCTGTCGGCACCTCGAAAGAAAATAAACGGATTTCAAATCCTTCTCCTCCTTACCCTGGGGATATGGTCGATTGCCAGCCTCCTACGCATCATTCAATTTACTTTCTCCCCCGCGGGCGCGAACGATCTCTACGTCTATTGGTATGCCGGACACTTCGTGCGCGAAGCACAAGATCCATACGACGCCTTTCTCACGGACCAGAAGCCATCGCTGCCGATCCATTATCTAGATAAAACGGTTACCGATCTTCGAGAGGTAATCGTTCCGGGTTGGGTGCCTGCACCGGCGCTCACATTCCCCTTAATTGCCATCCTCTCGTCCTTTGCCTTTCTATCCTGGCCATTGGCGAAGCTGGTGTGGTTAGGGTTCAATCTGCTCTTCATCTTCATAATTCCCCCATTTATCCTCCGTGTCTTCGCTCCCGACAGGCAATGGGGGAGATGGATAACGGCAGCATTCACTCTGGCTTTCCTCGGGCTGACATCTACTCGCTACGCTGGCAGCAGCGGGCAAATGACTTTTCTTGTGCTTCTTCTCGCACTCTCCTCGATCCACTTTTCAAAGGACCGCCCCTTCACTGCCGGGATACTTCTCGGCATTGCACTCTCGAAATACTCCCTATCAATCGGTTTCTTCCTTTACTTGCTCCTCTTTGAGTGGAACTTCAAGACTACGCTTACAGCTCTAGCAATTCAAACTCTGGGGGTATTGGGTTTGTCAATGATGAGCGGAACTGCGGTGCTTGACATCATCCGCGGGTATCTCTTCATGCTCCTCCACCATTCACAAATGGATGGGATCCACTTAGCTACACTCCTTCCGTCAAAGCCCTGGGAATTTCAGATCGCGATCATCCTCACCCTGGCTGTCTCGCTACCCCTCCTGCTCTGGTATAACAGCAACAAGGAGGCTCTTTTCAGCAAGCAACTTTCCCCTGCGCACCGCCAACTTCTTCTTACCGCACTCTCCCTATGGGCACTTCTTGTGGGTTATCACCGCGCCTATGATGCTGTAATGGCTATCCTTTTCATTTCGCTCGGACTCCAATTGTATCGATCGCCTGAGGCCTGGAGACTCACACCGCGAAACCGGAATATTCTGCTCGTCTTTGTAGCGGTCACAACAATTTTCTTAATGCTCCCTGCTGGGAGTATTCTTCGCGATCTCCTCCCAGGCCCGATCGGCAGCGCCTGGACCCTCTTTTCTGTCCGTATGACAACACTTCTCCTGAGTGCTGCTCTGGGCATCACATTATTCCTTCTCTTCCGATTTCGAGGAAACCAGACGATGGTCCCCAAAACAACGGGGGAGCCCCTTTAGAGCTAATCGTTTTAACCCAATTGGCATCTGTCTCATTGACACCAACTCGGGTTTATAAGATTGACTAGCGAATAGGATAAATGTGGGAATCCTTCAGGAGAAACGGTGTGTCTTGCGATAATCAGTATTTCGAGGTGCTGGCCGACGTCGAAGGATCAGTAAAAGGTTAAGGCCAGGGAATAATCAAGGAATCGGTGTAGCCGTGCTTCTCCACCACGAACAAGGATCCACCCGATTCGCCCTTGCACGTCTGTTCGTCGGTAAAGGTAAAGGAGGGAGTATCGGTATGAACAACATCATCATAGAGAAAACCATTCTGGCATAATCGGACCTCGATCATGTACCCGCGATCATCATCCTCGGTCATGTATACAGCCGTCCACCACACTTTTACCGTATCGCCGTTACGTTCAGTCCAGACCTTATCGGGTGGTCCGTAGAGCTCAGACCAGGGTAACCGGCGGTACAACACCACTACGCTGAAGATGTCACCTTCCACGCTGACCACCGACGCCGAAACCCAGCAAGGCCATTCCTGCTTATCGGGCTTGATGAAAAGCCACGATCCATCGTAATTGCGATTCCACACCAGGGCATGATCGCCGGCATAGAGATCGCCAGCATGCAGATAAGCCGTATCCGGACCATAGCGGCAATGTGCCTGCTGTAATACAGTAACGTCGGGGAAATCGAAGGTTGCTGTCGGGCTGATCGTCGGCGTAGGCGTGATCGTCGGTGTTGATGTCACGGTTGCCGTGGGTGTACTCGTCGGCGTATCAGTTACCGTGGGTGTAAGAGTCGTCGTCGGTGTATAAATTGCTGTGGGCGTAATCGTTGACGTCGGTATTGCTGAAGCAGAAAGGGATGCCAACGATGTAAAGTTGCACGCAGGAAGGAGAAGTCCCATCAAGGTGGGCAGCAGGAGTATGTGCGCATGCCTTCGAGCATTCATTTTTTCTTACCACCAATGGATGCATTCTACGGCACACTACAGACATATCGCAATGAAACGGGAGGGCTAGGAGCTCTGCACCCTCAATCGAGGTTCCAGCATTTCATGCATGGAAAAGCCTTCGTGCCAGTTTCAAGGATATTCCCTACTTCGGGGCATCTCCTTCCCCGGATAGAGAACGATCCCCGGTGAATGACGAGAATAAAAGATCCATCCACGATTATCACCGCTCCCTTCCATTCTATTTACATCCTGCCGTGAGATAAGCATGGCGAACGACATCCAGGTGGATCCGAATTGCCTCCAAATAAATATCTCCTACCAAGAGTTCCAGTAGTTTGCGGTGATGCGCCGGCTCTGCCACGCACACCACAACACCCCCATCACAGTACGTTTCCGCTGAGGAAGATTGTATAATCCCCCCCTGGCCATGAGCATACAAGAGATATCTTCAAAAACTGAGTTCTCACTCGAGGATGAATACCCTTACAGCCGATCCGGACCGGTGCGCTGGATCATTTCCCATGCGCTGCGCTACCCGATCTTCCCGCTCGGTCTGCTTCTCGCCGCGGTGGGAAATAATTATGCCTTCGGCTATGTCCAGATTTTCATAGGGCGTGCATTCGACCTGATCACCTCGCCCGGATGGACGCGAGCAGACCTAATAAGTGCGGCGCTCACCGTCCTTGGCGCAGCTCTCTCTCAGGGTTTCACGGGTTTAATCCGGAATTACGCTGCGGAGTTCATGGCGCAAGCCATCGAACGCGACGCCCGGCGCGAACTATATGTCAGCCTGTTGGGAAAGAGCCAAACTTTCCACGGACGCCAGCGTGTCGGCGACATAATGTCTCGCGCCACGAACGATGTTCGTTCGCTTAACCTGATGGCCAGCCCCGGCCTGATGTTGATCACAGACTCACTCATGAACTTGATCATCCCGATCGTATTGATAGGGATGATTCGCGTGGAGCTGTTAATCGTTCCACTACTTTTCACTGTCGCACTTGTCCTTACGCTCCTCGATTACAATCGCCGCCTCAGCCCGGTCAGCCGCGACATTCGCGACCAGTTTGGGAAGATGAACGCCGGCTTAACCGAGGCGATCGCTGGGATCGAGGTTGTCAAAGCGAACGTCCAAGAACACTACGAACGGGACAAATTCACCCATAACGCCCGCAGATTTCGAGATCTTTTTGTCCAGCGCGGTGAAATTCAGGCACGGTACTGGCCTATGCTGGCATTCGCCGTTTTTTGGGCTGCGGGCTTATTCCATGCACTCACAATCTGGCATGCAGGCGGCATCTCCCTCGGCGAGGCCGTCGCCTTCGTTGGACTCATGGGCGGACTTCGCTTCCCGACCTTTATCTCCCTATTCTCGTTTGACCTGGTGCAGCTTGGGATCGCCGGTGCACGCCGCATTCTCAACATGATCAACACTGAGACCGAACTGGATGAGAATGTCGGCGGCGTCGCCCAACCGATCCACGGAGAGGTTTCTTTTGAAAATGTCAGCTTCGGCTACAACGGGAAGCTGGTGCTAAAAAATATCTCCTTCAGGGCTAAACCCGGCGAGACGATCGCAATTGTCGGCCAGACCGGCTCCGGAAAGACCACCCTTACACACCTCATCAACCGCATCTATGACGTCGATGATGGGGCGGTGCTTGTTGACGGGGTCGATGTGCGGGAGTGGAGCATGGAATCGTTGCGCTCCCAGATATCCACCATTGAGCAGGATGTCTTTCTCTTCTCAACTAAACTCTCCGACAATATCTCCTTTGGGCGCGATGATGCCACGAAAGAAATGATCGAGACAGCCGCGCGCGAAGCCCAGGCAGACGAGTTCATTCGCAGTTTCAAAGACGGCTACGATACTGAAATCGGAGAGCGCGGTGTGACACTCTCCGGCGGTCAGCGGCAGCGTATCGCCATCACTCGCGCCTTTCTCACCGACCCGCGCATCCTGATCCTGGATGACAGCACAAGCGCCATCGACAGCGAGACAGAGGATCAGATCCAGCGCGCCATGCGCAGGATCAGCCAGAAGAGGACAACCTTCCTCATCACACATCGACTCAGCCAGATCCGCTGGGCGGATCGCATTATAGTTCTTCGTGGAGGGGAACTCATCGATCAAGGAACGCATGCAGAATTATTGGCGCGCTCCGCGGATTACCAGCGCATCTTCGCTCGCGTTTCTTCATCCGCTGATAACGGCTTCTCCGCCGGCTCGCCAACAGGCTCTGCGCCTGAGGCAGGAGAGTAACGGGGTATGGGGTTCATTCTCGACGGACTGGACACCGAAGCCTACGACCGCGAGTACAGCGATCGCGACTTGCTGCGGCGGATCGTTACATATTTCCGCCCATACGGCCGCCAGATGGCGCTTGTCGCGCTCATGCTCACACTGAACTCAATAGCCGGGAGCGGCAGGCCGATCGTGATCGCTAAAGCGATTGACGTGGTCTCCGAAATGCCCACCCTCTACCGTATGGCATTCGCGGCGGGTCAGGTCCTACTATTTGGCGCGGCTGAATGGGTCACCAATTTCATCCGTCAATGGCTCTCAGCAAGGGTGGTCGGTGATGTAGTCCTCCAGCTTCGCGATGACGCTCTGGACGCCACCGTACACCATGATATGCCCTTCTTCGACAAGTACCCAACAGGCAAGATCGTAAGCCGGGTGACCTCCGATACGCAGGATTTCTCCGACGTTGTCGGGTTGGTCATCAACTTGGTCAGCCAGGTCTTGATAATCATCATCCTGATCATCTGGCTTTTCAACATTAACGCTACGCTCACCCTCCTTTTATTGGGGATGTCGCCCATCGCCGCCGCCATTGCCTTGAGTTTCAGACGTGTCGCTCGCCGTGTGACCCAGCATGCACGCCGAGTAACGGCGAAGATCAATGCCCAGATCCAGGAGTCGATCAGTGGAATCATAGTAGCCAAGAGTTTCCGTAAAGAACTGGCGATCTTTGAGACATTTGAAGGCAATAACCACCAGGCTTGGCAAGTGGGTCTGCGCCGCGGTCTGACACTAAACACAATTTTCCCCATCATGGGGATTGCAAATGGTTTGGCGACAGCATTGCTGATCTTTGCCTCCGGGCTGCGAATCCAGACCGGCGCTATCTCACCAGGCGAATGGTACCTTTTTATGCAGGCAGTGGCTTTCTTCTGGTATCCGCTCATGGGGATCGCCTCCTTCTGGAGCCAATTCCAAGATGGCCTATCCGCCGCCGAGCGGGTGTTCGCTTTGATCGACGCCCAACCAGATGTTGAGCAAATCGCATACGAACCGGTAGAGAAGCTCGAGGGTCGCATCGAATTTAAGAATCTACGCTTCAGCTACTCGGAAAAAGAGATCGTCCTTCCAGAGTTCTCGTTAATGATCCATCCCGGGAAGACGCTGGCTCTTGTCGGTCATACAGGCGCGGGGAAGAGCAGTATCGCTAAATTGATCACTCGCTTCTACGAGTTCCAGGCGGGTGAGCTGCTAATTGACAATCGTGATATCCGCAGCTTGGGCATGGATGCGTATCGACGGCATTTGGGCGTAGTCCCGCAGGATCCCTTCCTTTTCTCCGGCACCGTCGCCGAGAACATCCGCTACAGCCGGCAAGGGGCAACGGAGGAAGATGTACGTCAGGCTGCCGATCATATCAGCGGTGGAGAATGGCTCGCCGATCTGCCCAAGGGACTGGAGACCGACGTAGGAGAACGTGGCGTGAATCTATCGATGGGTCAACGCCAGCTTGTCGCCCTGGCGCGGGTATTGCTGAAGGATCCTGCAATCCTCATCCTCGATGAAGCCACAGCCAGTGTCGATCCCTTCACAGAAGCGCAGATCCAGAGTGCACTGCAGCAGGTGATGCGCGGGCGCACATCTGTGGTCATCGCTCACCGTTTGTGGACAGTGCAGAACGCAGATCGAATTATCATCATCGATCGTGGCAGGGTCATCGGGGATGGAACCCACAACGCTTTGATGGCAGAAGGCGGGCACTACGCCGATCTATACAACACCTACTTCCGCCACCAATCACTGGAATATATCGAGAGTAGGGGCAATTAGCGCCGAAGGATTCACCTATTTATTTCCCCGCGGTCTGATCTCAACAACTCCAGATTGATCCAATTCGCCCCTAATACCAATCTCCGCCGCGCCGAAATCACGGATCACTTCGGCGTTGGTGAGCAAATGCTGGGTGATTTTTGAGGTATGAAATTCAGAATCCCCGTCGGCGAAAGCCAATGGAAGCAGAAGCTGATCCGCAAGAAATTCGTCCACCACCCCTCCTCCGTTCAGAAACGCATGAAGCGCGTCAACGGCTTCGTCGGCGACTCGCTCAGCTGGCTTGCCCCGCGCGCCAAGGCCGAAATAGCAAGCCTGGCCGGACTCAAACTCGGCTTTCAGCAGGAGAAGCGTCCCCTTCCCCGCGGAGGGCAAAGTTTGAATCTCGATCTCCACCTGACGACCTGTATCAGCCAGCCTTTTCACCGCTCGCTTCCGCTGTCGTTCGGCGATGCCTTCCGGTAGGTTGGAGACTGTTGAGAGGCCGCGCAACCGCAGAAGGTCCCCCCGATGGATGCCCTGCAGAGGTGCAATCCGCCTCACCGGTTGAACAGATGCCCTGATCAGCCCCCCACCCTGTGGATAGAATCCCGCTAGCTCCAGCTCCAGGGATGCCCGAAAACCCAGCGCTCGCATCGCGGGGAGCCAATTCAAATCGAGATAATGGAAACTCGGGCTCCATGGCACATGTGTCCCGCCAATGATTTCGATCTCCGAAGGGGATTCGGCGGTGCTCAGCGGAAGGAAGATCGTCTGAAGCACCAGTGAAGTCGAGCCAGCCGTAGGGATCTCGAAGCGATAGGAGCCGGGGTTTATCGAAGATGGCCGGAAGGCGATTTCCCGCGACCCCAAATGCGCGCCTTCCACCAGCGCCTGCCCCACGGAAACCGCGGCTTTCACAGAGGCTAGATGCTGGGGCCGTAATCCCGGGGTCGATCTGCGCGCGCGAATGTTCACAATCCGGAAATTCCGGTCCGTCATAAGCGAGAGCGTCAGCGCGCTGCGCAATATCTGCCCCCCTCCTTCACCTTTGGCTCCATCGATCTCGATCATGGTCGGCTTCACCTGCTTCATCATGAGCCAGATTTTCGCGCAAATGGGCCTGTCAACCAAATAGGGCACTTCCCTCGAGCAGACAATGCAATTCCTTCTTTAATTTCAGCGCGAGCGAAACGCTCTCCTCCACCCCACGACATGTCATTGCAAGCGACGCGAAGAAATCTCCAACTTCCAACCTGTCATTACCAGCTTCTTCGCTGCTTTTCCGGATATTCGAGAGGCACACGGTAATGTCATGCTGAGCGGAGCGAAGCATCTCGGTTTTTTTTACCTGGAGGGCAGCCCTTTCATGAGGGAGATTCTTCGTCGCGGAGTTTATCCTGAGCGAAGGCGAAGGGATACTCAGAATGACATCGGCCAGGACCCTTTCATTGCGAGCGCAGCGAGAAATCCCCTTGATGTATCTCAGGATGGATTAGCCCTTTAGGCGAATGCTATCCACTTTAATTTCCTTCCCCCACAATTCATGGAGTACGGTCAAAATTATACATTCCCGCCTGCTGTCGCCGCATCCGCTTCAGGATTGTATAATCCACCTTCTATCCACTGGAGGATATTGGGTGCCTAACGCCTTGCTGTATCTCATCACTGTAATCATCTGGGGCTCGACCTGGCTGGTCATTAAACTCCAGTTGGGCATCGTCTCGCCCGCGCTCTCAATCGCCTATCGCTTCACACTTGCGGCCGGTCTCCTCTGGCTATACGTTGCACTCCGCCGATTGCCCATGCGCTTCTCGCGCCGGCAGCATGCATTCATGGCCCTGCAAGGCTTCTTCCTCTTCTCCTTAAACTACATCCTCGTCTACCTCGCCGAGGGGTATCTGACTAGTGGATTGGTCGCAATCATCTTCTCCGGCATCGTAATCACCAATGCCCTTCTCAGCGCGATCTTGTTGAAGGATCCCATCCGACCTCGTGTCATCCTTGGTGGTCTCATTGGGCTGTTTGGCCTCGTGTTCATTTTTTGGCCTGAATTGAGATCCTTTGACCTCTCCAGCGGCAAGGCCCTGGGCTTGAGCCTCGCCGTTTGCGCTACGCTCTCCGCTTCTCTGGGAAATATCGTGGCGGCTCGCAATCAGCGCAGTGGATTGCCTGTGCTGCAATCGAATACGCTCGGCATGACCTACGGAACTGGCTTTACGATCCTCCTGGTCCTTTTTCAGGGTACCGAGCTGGCTTTCGACCCCTCAGCACCCTATATCCTCTCGCTAGCCTACCTTGCGCTCTTCGGCTCAGTCATCGCTTTCGGGGCCTACCTCACCTTATTGGGACGCATCGGGCCGGACAGGGCGGCGTATGTTACCATCCTCTATCAAATCGTTGCTCTGGCGCTCTCCACGATATTTGAGGATTTAATTTGGAACCTTCAGGGGGTGTTTGGAGTATTACTTATACTTGCCGGTAATGTGATTGCTTTATCCAAGATTTCTACACGGACTGAACAAGGTTAACAATCAGCGGACCCTGCCACGATCTGAGAAAGCCCACACCGGCTTATGGAGCGGCAAGGAGCCTTAACTTGAACGACAAAATCCTTCAGCTATACCCTACACCCAGCCGTGAAGTCTTGTTGCGAGGCCTTTACCTCGGGCACGACCTGCGCGCGCAAGCGGGAGACCTCGACCGCGTATTCGTGTGCGCAAACTTCATTGGCAGCCTGGATGGCCGCATCGCCGTTCCAAATCCATCCGGCAAGGGTGTTACCTTAGCTGAGGCGATCACGAACCCGCGCGATTGGCATCTCTTTCAAGAACTGGCTGTACAGGCGGACATCCTGATCACCTCCGGGCGTTATCTGCGCGATTATGCCATAGGCGTTAAACAGGAAATCCTGCAGATTAATGACGAGCCGCAGTTCAAGGATTTACAGGACTGGCGCCTAAGCCGAGGCGTTTCACCTCAGCCCGACCTGGCCGTGATCAGCAGCCGGCTGGATTTCGACGTCCCCCCCGCTCTGCTGGATGGTGACCGCTCGCTGCTGGTCTTCACTTCGCAATCGGCCGATCCCGACCAGATCCAACGCCTTACAGCGCAAGGGGCAAGGGTCCTTTTCGCCGGCGAGAAGAGTGTCGACGGCCAGGAGCTATGTGCCCACATGACCGGGCTCGGCTATAAGACGGCATACTCGGGCGCAGGCCCGAAAGTGCTGCATCTGCTTGCATCGAGCGGCGTCCTCGACCGCCTTTATCTGACCTTTGCGAACCGCCTTCTGGGAGGCGAGCCTTACTCTAGTATCCTCGAGGGGCCCCTGCTCGACCCACCTTTGGACCTGGAGCTCAACACACTCTACTTCGACCCATTCGGCATTGAAGGTTCGGGGCAGCTCTTTGCCTCGTTCAATCGAGTTGAATAACCTTCACAACCAGGCTTAATCTAGGGAGAGGGCAGGATAAGGCGAGTATTCACCCAAATCAAAGAAACATACAACGAATTTCCACGCACCTTCTGGACGCTCGTCGGGGCGTCCTTCATCGACCGTCTTGGCGGGACGATGATCTTCCCCTTCTTCGCCCTGTATGTCACCCAGAAGTTCAACGTCGGTATGACCCAGGCAGGCGTGCTCCTGGCGATCTTCTCGATCGCGGGTCTTTTTGGGAGCATGATCGGCGGCGCGCTTACCGATAAATTCGGCCGCCGCGGAATGGTCCTCTTCGGCTTGGTTTTCAGCGCCTTGAGCAGTGTTTCAATGGGATTGGTGAACGAGCTCTCGCATTTCTACCTGCTCGCTGTCTTCGTCGGCTCTCTCTCGAACATTGCCGGCCCGGCGCATCAGGCCATGGTCGCCGATTTGCTCCCCGAGCAGACGCGCACCGAAGGATTTGGCATACTGCGCGTTGCCGGGAACTTAGCCTGGATCTTCGGCCCGATGATCGGTGGACTGGTCGCGGGCAGCTCCTATCTGATGCTCTTCATCCTCGACGCCATCACCAGCTTGATCGTAGCCTTCATCGTCTTCCGCTCGATCCCCGAGACCAAACCCCAGGTGTCTGAAGCAGAAGACAAGAAAACCCTCGCGCAAACCTTCGTCGGCTATCGAGTTGTTCTCACGGATCGCCTCTACCTGGTCTACCTGCTGGTCTCGATGCTCATGCTGATCGCCTACCAGCAAATGTACCATACCTTATCAGTCTATTTACGTGATTCCCATGGTGTTCCCGAGAGAGGTTTCGGGGCTCTATTAAGCATCGATGCCGCCATCGTTGTGCTGCTTCAGTTCTGGGTCACTCGCCGTGTGCGGGACCGCCCACCTATGATCATGATGGCTGCTGGAACTGCTCTGTATATGGTCGGACTGACGATGTTCGGCTTCGTCTCCACGTACTGGCTTTTCGTTGCCGCCATCTTGCTGCTCACCTTTGGGGAAATGGTTGTCATGCCCGTAAGCCAGGCGCTAGCCGCCCGTTTTGCTCCAGAGGACATGCGCGGCCGCTATATGGCCTTCTATTCCCTCGCCTGGGCCATTCCCTCAACCATCGGTCCGTGGGCCGCTGGTCTGATCTTGGATAACTACAATCCGGACTGGGTTTGGTATGCGGCTGGAATCGCTTGTGCGATCGCCGTAGCCGGCTTTCTAGCGCTCCATAGGAGCGCACAGAGACGTTTCGCTGCGGTTCCTGCAGAAGAAGCACAGCGGGTTAGTTCAAGTTAACACTAGCGTTGCTGGAACGTAGGTTAATGGTCGGATATAAGAGCGCGTTTTTCTGTTAAGATAATTGAGCGAGCCGCCTCCCCGAAACCTACATGGTTGCGGGATTTCCCGGGCGGCTTGCGCTATTAACAAAAGATCTTCCCCTGAAATAAACTCACATTTATTGCCCTGGGATTGCTAAGCAAATGGTGTAAAATATATCCCCCGCGCAGTTCCCCCAATTATGGGATTTTCACAAGCCTGCCATCATGAGATCATCGCACAATGGACAATAATCCTTCTCTCAAGCGCTTCTTCATCTATCCGCAGGTCCAGAAACAAGAAGAGATCCATACGATAATCGCAAGTATGGATGCATTCCGCCAATCACTTGGTGAAACCGACCGAGATCTGGTTGGCATTCTGCTCTCCTACGCCGATGCACACAGTTCACAATCACACCTCCTGCCCCACCTCACTCCATTTGAGTTTGTGCTGCTCGCCATTGTGATCGAACAGCAGAGGGAGCTCGCCAAACAAAAGAAGACTCCCCATGAGCCCGGCGTCGAATTCACCCATCCGCCTTTCCCTTAGGATCTGATCCATCACCGGAGTCGGTGATGATGACGCTTACTTGTCCAGACAATTAAATACTCCTTTCCGAATGACCAAAAAACTGCTATTATTTTCAGCGAAGGATGCATGCAAGTTCTATCTGGAAGTCGAATGATCACGGCCTGAGCCGCATTATTCGCTCAGGCTGGCTTTGTTCAATGAGCCCGACCGCCGAGAACGAGACATGCACCGTCGTATCTGCACAAAGGAGGCAGCAAATCATGTCTGAACGAGTTCAAGGAACGGTCAAGTGGTTCAACGACGGTAAAGGCTATGGTTTCATCGAACGCGAAGATGGGGATGATGTTTTTGTCCATTACAATTCGATCCAGGGCGAGGGCTTCAAGAGCCTTAAGGAAGGCCAGCAGGTGGAGTTCACCATCGAGCAGGGCGAAAAAGGTCCGCAGGCAGTCGACGTAACCGCTTTATAGAATGAAGCACGTAATGAAAAAGGAAGCCCCTGACGTTCGGGGGCTTCCTTCTCATTTAACGTGTAGATCCGTAATCGAGATGGATGTCACTACGGGCAAACGAAGTTCAAAGTCCAGATCGCATGTCCTTCTACCGGCAAACCCGGCACCCCGATATCCCACTCAATTGAGTACCCATCTTCGTACATGAGCTCAGTCTCACTCGGGATCATCTGTGGGATTTGAGCGATATTCGTGCCTCCTTCACAGTGGAATGTCGTCTCGCTGTTGAATTCGTTATCTAACTCCACGATAAGCCTGTCACGGCCGTCATCAACCTTATCCATCGTTCCGCTAAGTGTGGCCTCGACGGTACCTGAGTTAGTCCAAGTACATTCCGGTGCGGAACCCTGTCCTCCAAGCGACAACACTGCGCCTCCCGATAATATTGCCGGCTCCTGCGTGAAATCGATCTCAAAAGGGATGGTTCCCTTGAGCGTGCGTTCATCCAATACATCACGCACGCTCACCACCTGCCAATAGTCGATCTCCAGCTCAAGCTGCGCACAAAGTTCATGCCAGCTTATCTGTACAACCGCGGGTGGATAGATTGGCATCCTCTCCGGGATCAGACTCAGCATTCTCGGATCGCGGTATCCGTTATTGGCGAGGTAATTTCGCAGGTCGTAGATCGCCCTGACGACACCATCCTCGAATTCTTCCTCACCCTTTCCGTTAGCCGCTTCCTGACGGGCTTGAAACCGAACCCTCGATTGCCCTTGATAATCTGTGAGAGAAGCTCCTCCTCCAGGCATGTCAACAGCCCCATGCTCCAGGAGCGCTGCCGGGATATCCCATTCAATATCCACACCTTGTTGCGGTCCAACCACAGGCGGATCCAAATTCACGAGGATACCGCATAGCGTTCCCCCGACGGGGATACTCTGGGGAACATAGCTCATCGTTACCGTCGCGGTGAGGTCGATCACATCTCCGGGTCCGCCATGACCCTCGTGGGCAGAGTTCGGCGAAGCTTCCATCCGTGCGTCGATGCTCTGGGCAAAGAGTAAACCATGGATTGCGTAATAGGCCGCTTCAGCTGCTAGATACGCACCGAGATCTGTGCCAGACTGAATGATGCCCCAGTTCGCTTGCACCTGCCCCCCGGAGATGAAACCGCATGGAACACCCTGTGCAAAAGCAGGGAAAGCTGCTCTTTTCGGAATAACCGAAAACAAGAAGCCCCCTTTCGCGGCCGTAGATCCATTCGCTGGAACAAAGGTATCCAGCATCAACAGCCATTCCTGCAGCGGGGTCAGCTCGAGACCTTCGCGAAACTTAACGTCCATTGCCCCGAAGAGCTGGACTAAGAACTTATCATTATTCAGGGCATACGCGTCGCGATAGACTCTGATCAAGTCCGTTGTCGCTCCCTTGAAACCAACAGCGATCAGGCGGGAGGTCGTCAAACTGAATGGACGTGGGTCTCCCTGCGCCAGGTGCGCAAGTAGAGGGAGTTCAAAATCATAAAGCCAGAAATCTTGCTCGCTAAGCTCGGAACCCGCAAAGATCTGCTCGCCATCACCTGTGTATACACCGATCCCCAGATTAGCCACCAGCGACCACACACCGATCCCTGCTTTCTCCGGATCGGCGATGGCATCTGCGGTCTCTAGCGGGCTGAGCTTGATTTGGGCAGCCGGTGGTGGAGCGGGTATCGAGATCTCAGATGACGGGCTTGAGGGGGTATCCAATCGATCCACGACGCTGCAGCTGCAGCTAAAACCAACGATGATCAACAATCGAATTAGAGCCGGAAGTGTTCGTCTCATGCGGAATCCCTTTGAATTATGGGGAGCAAGAATGTGAGTTTTTTATGGCGATCTCCTTATGCGATTATCATGAACATGAGCCTGGCAATTTTTCTCATTTATTCCATTCACTCCTTAAAGCCGTAATAAAGTGTTTAGCGCTTAACCTAGCGCCTCCGGCGACGTGCCAGGAATAGAAGCAGCATAATCGTCGAGAGCGGCCAGATCCACGCTAAATCGCCGGGACCGCCAGCGCCGGTAACCGCTTCCTTCCGCTCGATGCGGATCAGGCGATACCCGTCCATCAATTTCTCGAAGTCCGCATCGGTTAGTTTCTTTGGATCCACTCCGAAGAGCGGCCCGGCGAAGCCGCTGGCGATGATCACCTGACGCAGGAGCGCACCTCTATCTTTCGAATCTGAGACGTCTTCGGCCACGCCAGCCCAGCGGTCATCCGCCAGCCATACTTCTACTTGCGGGTTGGCAAGTAGGTTGCGATACCAGTCGGAAACACTCCCGAACCCTGCCGTACAGAAAATGTCGCCGTTCACGACGGCGTAATTCACCGGTGTGAAGCGCGTCAAACCTGTCTTCCGCCCGGTGTGCTTGATCACCATGATGGCGCCGCTGAATTTCGGCCATTTCATCCAACGACCTAAACCCAACCGCCAGAGCAGGAGCATGAAGCGGTTGAATATTTTGAATACCCTACGCAGTCGCTGTTCAGTGACTTCAGTGAGTTCCATCGATCATATTCCAGTGGATTTGAGGTCCATACGCAGTCGAGATTTTTTTCAAACTTCACACATTTCTTTTAATGCCCAGCCAATTCAGGAAGCGGATGGTGACATCCTAACAATAGCACATCCAAGAAAATGCATCTATCATTATTAGTTCGTCAGATACTATCGAATAAAGGATACCTGGCCATCCAGGCGAGGTAGGAGCGATTGAGCTCTTGGACTTACCCTCTATATTCCCAGCACACTTGTGACGTGCCTAACGATCTATTTGATGCTGCAGCTTGATTTCATTGAATGGACGTTGTACGCTACTGCTGGAACCCTGCCACCGTTCACGCTATACTGAGCTCTAAAGTTCTGTAGATAATTCATCCACAATGGGTTTGGGAGAACAGTGTTGAGAGGTGGTTTCTATATACTTCTCGCTCAAAGGTTGACCCATATCTAAGGGGAGTACTCATGCAGTGCATAAATTGCGGCACTGAAAATGCGCCAGAGGCGCGCTTCTGCAGTATGTGCGCCCATCCACTGCCACAGATGTGTCCAAAATGCCAGCAGGAAAACCCACCGGGGGCGCGTTTTTGTTCCGCCTGTGCGACACCCCTTCATAGTTCCGAAGAACCTCACAATTTGGAACGCCTCGATGACCTGCGCGAACTCGCTCCAAAAGGGCTGCAGGAGAAAATACGAAAGGACCCAAGAGGTCTGCCAGGTCAGCGCAAATCAGTCACGATTCTCTTCACCGATATCGTCGGCTCGACCGCCATCGCCGAAAAGCTCGATCCGGAGGAATGGAAGGAGGTCGTGCAGGGGGCGCACAAAATCGTGAGCGAGGCGGTGTACCGCTACGAGGGCACCATCGCCCAGCTATTGGGTGACGGCGTCCTCGCCTTTTTCGGTGCTCCCCTTACCCACGAGGATGACCCTGAGCGAGCTGCACGAGCGGCGCTGGACATCCAGGCCAGCATAGCCGATTACCGGTCTGAGTTGTCCGGTTTTGTAGACGATTTCCAGATGCGCGTGGGTATCAACACGGGGGAAGTCGTAATCGGCGAGGTGGGCAGCGAGGAGCATGCCGAATACCTGGCCGTCGGCGATGCGGTGAACGTAGCGGCGAGGCTCGAAAGTGCGGCAGAAGCGGGACAGATCCTGGTATCACAGACGATCGCTCGCCGCATCGAAGCAGGTTTTACGCTGCGCGATCTGGGAGAGGTGCCCGTTAAAGGCAAGACCTCAGCGCTAGCCATGTTCGAACTCATCGAGGCCAAAGCCGAGCCATCCAGTGGGCGCGGGATCGAAGGCTTGCATTCTCCTCTTGTGGGGCGCGACTCGGAAATGGAACGCCTACGAATGGCCTTGGATTCTTTACAGCAAGGATTGGGTCAAATCGTCGTCGTACTGGGAGATGCGGGGATCGGCAAAACCCGCCTGGTGCAGGAAGCGATAGAGCAAGTCGCGCAGACCAAGCGAGAAGAATCATCGGCTCAAGCCTTATCCCTGCGTTGGCTCGAGGGGCGCTCACTTTCCTACGGAAGCGCTCTTTCATTCTGGCCCATTACACAACTCATCCTGTCCGACCTGGGTCTTTCCGATGGTGATGCAGAAGTGAAGGTCAAAGCCGCGCTGCGACGCCGCGTTAGCGATTTACTCGATGACGACACGGATGAGATCCTGCCCTTTCTCTTCCATATATTAGGCTTAAAGCAGGATGAGACCGGTCGAGATTTGCTCCAGACACTCGACGGTGAGACAGTCAAATATCAGATTACGAGAGCCATCAGGCGCTATTTCACAAGCGTGGCGGATCGTGAGCCCACAGTTCTTTTCTTTGAGGACACACATTGGGCTGATCCGTCGAGTCTCGAAATCTTGGAGGACTTATTCAGCGCAACCGATCAATACTCCCTCATGCTGCTCATCTTGATGCGCATCGAACGTGATCACAGCTCATGGAAAGCGAAGCTCAAGGCCGAGACGGATTACGGCCACCGCTACACGGAGCTCCATCTCGAGCGACTTTCTAAGAACGACTCGGACCAGTTAGTTAACCACTTACTCGAAGTCGCCGATCTTCCAGAAAACATACGTCAGCTCATGATGGATCGCTCAGACGGCAACCCTTTTTACCTGGAGGAGATCATCCGTAATTTGATCGATCAGGATGTCCTTGTTCATGAAGGTGCCACCTGGCGGGCGACGAAAGAAATCGCGCAGGTCAACATTCCCGATTCGCTGCACGGGGTGCTGCAAGCCCGCATCGATCGCTTGGGAGAGGATGTCCGCCGCACCTTGCAGCTCGCGGCTGTGATCGGCAAGAGCTTTCTGTATCGCATCCTCGAGTCGATC
>JBARSI010000126.1:0-2655 GCA_049644665.1 Anaerolineales bacterium | reverse complement strand
GAAGTTTTGCTCGACGAAACGATCAAAGATCTTGGATGTCTGTTTGGAGATGTCGATCTCGAGCTCGCGCATCACGTTAATCGCCTCCGATCGCACACGTGTAGGCACAGTGCCGGCGCTGAAAACTTGGAAATCAGTGCCACCGAGCCTGCGCAGTAGACCTTCCGCCATCTGCGAACGAGCGGAGTTGTGCGTGCAGAGAAACAGGACGCGAATCATTGTTGGTGCGTCAGTGCCCGACATTACATTTATGAACCGATTATCTCGATCATCCCTTGAATTTTTTCAGGAAGTCCCTTAGCTGCTTTTGAGTTGATCGGCATAGCGCTTACGAAATTTGGTGACCTTCGGGTTGATAACAGCCTGGCAATAGCCCTGGTTGGGGTTGTTGCGGAAATAATTTTGGTGATATTCCTCCGCTGGGTAATACATCGAGAGTGGGGTGACTTCGGTTACGATGGGTGCATCCCAGACACCATCCGCCTCGATTTGCCGAACCACATCTTTTGCGGTTTGTCTTTGCCCTTCATCGTGATAGAAAATCGCGGATCGATACTGTGTTCCGACATCTGCGCCCTGTCGATTCGGCGTTGTGGGGTCATGGACGTTGAAGAATACCTCCAAGATCGTACCGAAGGTGATGAGATCGGGATCGAAGGAGATCTGAATGACTTCGGCGTGACCGGTTGTCCCAGAGCAGACATCCTGGTAGGTGGGATCCGCGCTGGATCCGCCAGCGTACCCCACTTTGACAGCTTTAACGCCAGTCAATTCATCGAAGATGGGCTCAAGGCACCAGAAACATCCACCTCCAAGTGTGGCGATTTCTAACGCTTCCGGCATAAGTTGGTCGTTTTCTTGTTTTTTGGTCATCTAACCCTTCGCTTATTCTGTGTTCTTTCTGCCAACGATGAACAAGGCGTGGGGCAGGATTATAACTGCTGGAAATTAAAGGTGTGTTAATGCAATTACTGTGGGGTCCTCGTAAATCATACAGGCTCCCGGAGCGGTCTAGGTATCACATCCTCATTTGGAGTCAGCGAACGTAGAATTCGTGCATTGAAGGTCATGCAGTATGAAGAGCGTGTCTTATTCGCAGCGCGGCGGAGTGATGGATTTTTCGCGTGCGAGCCTATGTGACACATATCACAATGAAAGAGGACAACATACCCTGCAAATCAAACACCATTCGGCGTTTAATATTGAGTATATGTCCTTATGCGCATATCCGGATATAAGAATATGACCAAGCAAACGTATTCCTTGAGCGAGGAACTCTCACACTTGCACGCAGATTTCTGCTACGCATTAGCGGATCAACGGCGGTTGTTGTTGATTTATACTCTTGCGGAAAAATCGAGGACTGTGAAGGAACTGACGGAGGAACTGGGGGTTAGTCAGCCTTCGATTTCGCGCCACTTGAAAATTTTGCGGGAGCGAGGTTTGGTCCGGGGCAAAAGAGATGGAGCGTCGATGGTTTACAGATTGGTCGATCACCGCCTTATCGAAGCCTTGGATATCCTGCGTCAGGTTATGCGTGATCAATTACAGCACCGCGCAAATATCAGTCAATCCGGTGATATTAAAGATTAGCCATGGCCGCAGCTGATCCTTCTTTCCGTTATGGAAAGAAATGCAGGGACGAGCAAGACCGTAAGTATTGAGGACAGACCATGAAGGATTTCAAATACATCTGGGTTGTCGGCCTTATTTTCACTTTGGTGCTGATCATCGTGCCAATTGTGATCTTCGTCCCCTGGAGCAGCGCATCTACCAACGATCCCTGGGATTATGTGCCCGTACGCGCACCGCACACAGATCACACTGACCTGATGCAAGGTGCTTACGAGACTGGCTCCGATGTCACCCGCGCTTGTCTTGAGTGTCATGAAGACGCTGCCTGGCAAATCATGCAGACAGTTCATTGGACCTGGGACAGCGAGCCGTACGAGATTGAGGGGCGCGATGAGCCGGTGACGATTGGGAAGAAGACTTCACTGAATAACTTTTGCATCGGAATCCAGTCCAACTGGCCTGGATGTACTTCATGTCACGCGGGTTATGGATGGGAGGATGCGGATTTTGATTTCTCAAAGGCGGAGAATGTGGATTGCCTGGTATGCCACGACAATAGCGGTCTCTATGTAAAGGGAAATGCTGGCTACCCGGTTGAGGGTGTTGATCTGGAAGCAGTCGCTCAAGGGGTTGGCGCGCCCAATCGCGATAACTGCGGCAGTTGTCATTTTGTCGGAGGGGGAGGGAACGGGGTGAAGCATGGCGATCTCGATGCACATCTTTCGCATCCCCCTGAGAGTGTGGACGTGCACATGGGGCGCTATGACTTCCTTTGCATCGATTGCCATCAAGCCACCGATCATGTAATTCGCGGCCGATCGATCTCAGTAAGCCTGGACTTCGAGAACCAGACCTACTGTACGGATTGCCATGCAGAAGATTTGCATGAAGATGAGCGGCTTAATGCCCACGTCTCGGCGGTCGCATGCCAGACTTGCCATATCCCAGAGGGAGCGGTGAAGGATCCAACAAAAATGTTCTGGGATTGGTCAGTTGCAGGGCAGGATATTGAAGAAGATGAGCACACGTATCTAAAGATAAAGGGAGCCTTCGTATACGAAAGCGATTTCACGCCAGAGT
>JBARSI010000125.1:0-2304 GCA_049644665.1 Anaerolineales bacterium | reverse complement strand
TATCAGGAGATCGATCAGTACTGCCGCAAGAAAGGGATCGCTTGGTTCGCGTCAGTATGGGATGAGACCTCGGTAGACTTTCTTGAAGCCTTCGATCCTGTGCTCTACAAGATCCCGTCTGCCTCGCTTACAGACCATGATTTGCTGCGGCATGTGCGAAAATCAGGCCGACCGATAATCCTGTCGACGGGCATGTCCACAATGGAGCAGATTCAAGCGGCCGTCGATGTTCTAGGGACAGAAGATCTGCTCATCACGCATGCAACGAGCACATACCCGTGTGAACCCGAGGAATTGAATCTACAGATGATTCAGACGCTCAAAGATACTTTTCCTTGCCCGATTGGTTATTCGGGTCATGAGGTAGGCCTGATCCCGACAGTTGTTGCCGTCTCTCTGGGTGCATGTTTGGTTGAGCGGCATATTACGCTTGACCGAGCAATGTGGGGAAGCGATCAAGCAGCTTCTATAGAACCCGAGGGATTCCGCCGGTTGGTTAAATACATCCGCGTGACAGAAGCGAGCTTTGGTGATGGGGTTAAACGCGTCTACGATAGTGAGATGTCGTCTCTGCAGAAGCTAAGACGAGCGAAATCCTAGAGGCGGGTTTCTCTTTGAATTTACCTGTACCCTCGCTGTATCTCAGGCAGTGGAAGGCGGATCGACGCCTCAATTATCAGGTTGAGAAGGTCGATGAGTACTTGAAGGGATTGGATGAGTATAAAGACCAGCGTCCAGTTCTTTTTTTTAATGCATCCACCAGAATTCATCGTCTCAGCCTGAATGGTGCATACAGCCTGCTCGCCTCGTGGGCGCTGCGAGCTGCTAGCATCCCAGTCCGGTATATCGTCTGTCAACGAGGGATGCAGCAGTGCATTTTGGGTACTTACCAGGATCGGCTGGATCCTCCACCGCCGTGCACACGTTGCATATACCTAAGCCAACGACTTTTCCCACAGGATTTGACAATCCCCCTTATTTTTCAACAAGCAACGGTCGATACTTTAGGCTCTATGCTCCAAGACCTCTCTTTTCCAGAAATGGCTGTATGGGATTATCAGAATATTCCCCTGGGAGAACTTTGTCTGCCTGGCCTGAGGTGGGCGCTGCGAAGCCACCAAATTCCAGATACGCAAGCGATACGGCAACTCTTCCAGCAATATATCATCTCCGGCTACAGCTTGTATACGAACTTTGAACAGATCCTGGACCGGCAGAAACCGCGTGCGCTAGTTGTGTTCAATGGGATCTTCTATCCAGAAGCCATCGCTCGCCATGTTGCCCAGAATAGGGATATTCCCGTCATAACTCATGAGGTGGGGTTGCGCCCGTATTCGACCTTTTTTTCTCATGGGGAGGCAACTTTCCGTCAGGTAGATTTCAACCCGGAAGCCCCGTTAACCTTGTCCGAGAATGAACGTTTGGATCGATATCTCTCCGAGAGATTTCATGGTGATTTCACCATGGCCGGCATACGATTCTGGCCGAAGATGGAAGATCTCCCAAATTGGCTGCTTGAGCGGATGAAGGAATTTCAACAGACTATTGTTGTCTTTACGAATGTGGTCTTCGACACCAGTCAAATACATGCGAACACGATTTTCTCAAACATGTTCGCTTGGCTGGAAATGTTGAAACCAATCATTCAGGCATATCCAGAGACGCTCTTCATCATCAGAGCACACCCTGACGAAGAACGACCCGGGAAGCGAAGTCGAGAATCTGTTAAAGAATGGATTGCAGATCAAGGGTTTTTCGAATTCGAGAATGTCGTCTTCTTTGAGCCAGGCGATCCAGTGAGTTCCTACGAATTAATTAACCATTCGAAACTCGTCCTTATCTACAATTCATCGATCGGACTTGAGGCGTCAATCCTGGGTGCGCCGGTTCTCAGCGCAGGTCGAGCTAGATTCACGCAAATTCCAACCGTGTTCTTTCCTGTATCCCGGAAGAAATACGAAGAAAGACTGTTGGGATTATTAAATACGCAGGAGATCGAGGTCCCCCCGTCGTTCAGAGAGAACGCTCGCAGCTTTCTTTACCATGAATTATTTGCAGCCTCCCTGGACCTGTCGGAGTTCCTGCAGCCGGATGAGTCCCTTCAAGGAATGGTCATTTATTCAGGCTTTTCACCAGATCGTCTGCAATCATCCCGTCAGCTGGAAGTTATCCGAAATGGCATACTGCATAACACCCCGTTCCTGCTGAGTCCGGACGTGAAACCTGAGAGCGGATGACTCAAGACACAATCAAATCTAGGCAGCGACGGCTTCGTTTCGCAGGCTTACGAGTCGTGCCTACGGT
>JBARSI010000124.1:0-8533 GCA_049644665.1 Anaerolineales bacterium | reverse complement strand
GTTACCCCCTTAATATAGAGGTTGAAGAAGTTACTTTTGAGAAGTTTGAAGGACTTACCCCCGTTGACCCCGAGCTGCTGGGGGTCATGCAGGTCGACTGAAAGATCTAATTGCGGATAGGATTTATGATCAAACATCTGAGGGATGCATTCAAGAAATGGGAAGCTAGTACTCTGGCAAAGTCGCTCGCGCAAATGCCGGAGCGAAAGGACCACTTCGAAACCCCTTCGGGGATCCCTGTCGAACGGCTCTATCTCCCACGGAAATCAGACGCTGATTACCTCGACAGCCTGGGATTCCCCGGAGAGCCTCCCTTTACGCGTGGAGTACAGACAACGATGTATCGCGGCCGCCTATGGACGATGCGCCAATACGCAGGCTATGCCACCGCCGAGGAGACGAACGCCCGCTTTAAGTACTTGCTCGACCAGGGTCAGACCGGTCTCTCAATCGCCTTTGACCTCCCCACGCAGATCGGTTACGACGCGGACGACCCGCTCGCCAGCGGTGAAGTGGGAAAGGTTGGAGTTTCCATTTCCAGCCTGGAAGATATGGAACTACTCTTCAACGGCATTCCTCTCGATAAAGTCTCAACAAGTATGACCATCAACGCACCAGCCGCGATCCTGCTGGCGATGTATATTTCTGTCGCCCGTCGGCAAGGGGTCGAAATTTCTTCTCTAAGAGGAACCATTCAGAACGATATCCTGAAGGAATATATCGCCCGCGGGACCTACATTTTCCCGCCGAAACCTGCGATCCGGCTAATCACAGATGTCTTTCGATATTGCAAGGACTCTGTACCTCGCTGGAACACTATCTCAGTTTCCGGGTACCACATACGAGAGGCTGGTGCTACGGCTGTGCAGGAGCTTGCCTTCACACTCGCAAATGCTATTGCCTATCTCGAAACGGGAATACAAGCCGGTTTGTCCGTAGATGAGATTGCACCGCAGATGGCGTTCTTCTTCAATGCCCACAACGACCTTCTTGAGGAAGTAGCCAAGTTCCGTGCCGCCCGCAGGTTGTGGTCTTCCATCGTACAGGACCGCTTCGGTGCACGCGACCCTCGATCCTGGCGGTTGCGCTTCCACACTCAAACCGCGGGGTCAACCCTGACCGCTCAGCAGCCGATGAACAACATCACCAGGGTTACGATCCAGGCTTTGGCTGCCATCCTCGGAGGTACACAATCTCTGCACACAAATAGCCTGGATGAGGCCCTCAGCCTGCCGACAACACACTCTGTCCAGGTGGCGCTGCGCACACAGCAGATTTTGGCTAACGAAAGTGGTGTGGCCGATACGATCGACCCTCTGGGTGGCGCGTATGCAATCGAAACGCTGACAGACATTATTGAAAGCCGCGCCAGAGCGTACCTTGAGAATATCGACGCCATCGGCGGCGCACTGGCGGCTGTTGAAAGCGGCTACATGCAGCGAGAGATCCAGGAATCGGCATACAGGACTCAACTGCAGATCGAACGCGGCGAGACAATTGTCGTTGGGGTCAATGCCTTCCAAACGGATGAGCCAACTTCGCCCGATCGCCTGAAGGTCGATCCCGCGATAGAACAATCGCAACGAGCTCGATTGAAGGAATTCCGTGCCAAGCGAGACGAGGATCGAGTGGAATTTGAATTGCAGCGGATCGCCTCAACTGCTCTCGGCGAGGAAAATCTAATGCCCCTCTTCATCGAAGCCGTAGAAGCCGGCGCCACGCTCGGCGAGATTTGCGCCCGTCTGCGCGAGATATGGGGTGAGTATCGCTCAACGTCGGCCTTCTAAAACATTCTTGTTCTCTCTGCTCTGACTATCCCCCATCCCGCCGAAAAGAAACAATCTCTCCCGAAAGTGACATGAGAGTGTCCACCCGAGGCATTCCTCTCAGTTCATAAACCGGACGTCAGAATAGGGAAATAAGCAATTCATTCTGCATGGGCTTTCAAATTGTTGAACTTACCCTCTTTGGGCGATTTCTCATGATCGGAAATCTATCCTAGAATGTCTCCAAACCAAAACTTAAAGAGGATTCATGACTTCAGTTAAACGCATCAATCATATCGCGATCGTTGTCGAGGAGATCGAAGACGCTCTTCACTTCTGGCGCGATGCCCTGGGGCTAACGGTCACCCACGTCGAAGAAGTCCCGGATCAGGATTCCGTCGTCGCTTTCCTGCCTGTTGGGAACACGGAGATCGAGTTAATTAAACCAACATCTGCCGAGAGTGGAGTGGCGCGCTTTCTAAGAAACCGCGGACCGGGGATTCACCACATCTGCTTCGAAGTCGACGATATCGAAGCTTCACTAGAATCGCTGAAAGCAAGCGGTGTGCGGTTGATAAACAGCGAGCCTGTCATCGGCACCAACGGGAAGAGGATCGCCTTCGTCCATCCCGAAAGCGCTCATGGGGTGCTGGTTGAGCTTTACGAACTCTCCCCGAAGTAATCTGCCCCTCCGTATTACACGTTCGCAACCTGGCGAAGCGTGCTCCTGGGGAAGTGTAAATCCTCGCTGCAAGTGTATTGAGTTTCTTGCGAGGTTTATTCTCAGAGGGGAAACCGTGACTCCGGGTAAGTTTTGAATAGAGGATTTTGAGGATACTCCAGATTGAAAGATTCCATACAGAAATAGGTTCTTACTGCTACCCAATCATCCTGTCAGTCACAATGCCCCAGATGGTATAAGGAGAGATCCCCTCTGGGCGGTTGCGTAATGACTCCTTAAATGCTGCAAATATCGGTGTTGGCTTATATCCTACGTACTCTCTATAAAGTGCCGATGAGGATTGTCCGGTCAACTACTCCCCGCTATCCCAAGACACCGGGACAGGTGAAGCAGGGGGTCTCCTGCGCTGATTTTTATGAGTTTTTTTGCTCTTAATGAGTTTCAGACGCTGGACTGAACAGGGGAGTTAACCCAAAACTCCGCGCACAGGCACGATTGTGCAGAGAGTTTTGGGAGGTGCCCGCGTGTTGCATCATTGAAAAACCTGACTGAAAGGCAATCAATGCATCATCAGGAAGTGTTACCGAGTAAACATCCCTATTTTGATTGGATGGGTCTCAATCCTGCACCTTGATTCCGAGGATCAACCTCTGCGCAATCTCCTCCCTGGCCATCACATGTGGTCGTCGTAGCGGTTCGCCTTGGAAGCTACGATCAGCCATGCAGATGTAGTCTGTGGATAGAATGTATTGAAAAGCCTTTTCCCAGGGTTAAAATTCTGAGGTGCACCCTTATGCGAAATGTGAAAATTGACATATAATCTGTGAATGTTTACTTCAGTCAATGCGAACCTTAATTTTGCGCAGTTGATTGTCTTGTGTAAGAATCTGTCCATGAGTAAAGGTCGCCGATCTCCTCTAAGAATAATCCTCTACCTTCTCTTCTTGCTCGTCCCTGCAGTCGTTTATGCGCAGTCTGCAAGCCAAGCCGTCGTTCACATCCACGAGACACCTGATCCCCAGCCTGTCACGACGGCTTCTGGAGCCTTGGGCTTATCCCTTCAAACGACTTTTTCACTCTTAGACCAAGAAAACCAGGTGTTAATGGCCTTTGAGATCGAAAACGCATCGATCGAATTGGAAGGTGATTCCTACACTGCTGTCGTTCAGGAACTGGATATCCCCTGGACGGTTGTGCTGCTCATCGACGCCAGTACGAATATGGGGGGGGTTACATCGAGCGCGGCATTTAAAGCTTCCAAGACCGCCATCACTAGCGCTATGAGCGCTTTACCCGATAACTCAAACGTCGCCATCCTCACCTTCGGCGATGGGGTAGCAACCAGATTGGAATTCACGCAGAGTAAAGAGGCCATCGCCCCGGCAATTCGCAACCTGAGGGCGTCTAGTTTCGGAAGCTCCTGCCTGAACAATGCCCTCTATGAAGCGGTAAACATGCTTGGAGGAGCTCCGGGGCGGCGGGCTGTAATCGCCTTCACGGCAAGCGCCGATAACTGCGCAACACGATCTGTACAAGAAGTGGCTGATCTGGCCCTGAAGAACCGGGTCCAAATCTATCCGGTTGGCCTGCAAGGTTACTCAGCCACAAGAGAAGCGCTGGACAGCATCGCCAATTCAACCGGCGGGATTGCAGAGTTCAGAGACGAAGGTACCCTGGGTTTTGGGCTTTCGAACATCATGGCCGTGCTTCACAATCAATGGACCGCACGAGCGACAATCTATCCTTCTGCGGGTCTCCAATCGGCGATACTAAAGATCAATCTCAAGGATGAGACCAGCCTATCCTCACCTGAAATCCTGTTTTCCTCCTCGCAGGATTATGTTCCTCCGGCTGAGATCCATCTGAGAGGAAAAGTCCAATCTGTGGCCGAGGGGATCCTCTTCAACTTGGACATCATCCAACAGGATAAGATCAGGCAGTTGAACGTAAGCATTGTCAGCAAAGATACGGGCCAGTCGGTCATGGCCCAATCCCTGGTCTCATTCTCTAATATCAATACCGTCCCGGCTGTGAGCCTCTCGCCAGGTCTCGAATACACCTTAGCCGTAAGCGCTATCGACTCGCAAGGCAACCTGCTCTCGGAGGACAGCGCCGAGTTTAAATATGAACCTCCCCAGGCCATGCTCATCGTGACCGAAGTGACGCCACCGACGGCAGAACAGCAGGACTTCGTCATCACCCTGGTCTCGCAGAACGTGGCCGGGGCAGTAAAAGTCAATGCCTGGTTTACCGTTGAGGAGGCGGGTCAACCCCTGGAAGGGACCGAGATCACCGTTCCGTTGGGCGATCCGATCATCATCCCAAGCGATGGCCTGCGCTCCGGTGAGTACTTTGCCGTGGTCCGCTCTCTGGATAGTACCGATACGGTCCTGGCTCGATCGGCACCGTTCAAATTCACCTATAAGCGCTCGAATATCATCGTGCGCTTCAGTCAGTGGGTAAGCGGATCTCCTTTCGCAGTAGTCGTTCTAACGGGTTTATCCTGCCTGACACTGCTGGCCATTCTCGCTCTCGTCTGGTTCTTTATTCCGAAGCGAACCAACCGGAAAGATACCGTCGAGTTGGTCATGCCGCAGCATGTGCGGCGACCGGCGCCGGGTGTTCCTCAACCACCTTCTAAACCGCCGCACCCTTCGCCCAAGCCGGTTCCGGATCGCCCCAAGCCGATTAAATCTCGCCCGTCAGTAAAAGCTCCTACGCCCGTTAAGGCAGACACCCCCCCAGCCCAGGAGGCTGCGCAGAAACCAGCGGCGATGATCCAGGTGTTACAGCCGGATGCGGTGGACTTCTCCGCCAAGATGGAGCATACGCCGTTCTCGATCGGCCGCCGGAAGGGAAACGATGCAGCCCTTCCTCTTGAAGGTTCCAGTGGGGTCTCTGGAAATCATCTCTCAATCACTTTCCTCGACGGAAACTATTACGTCAAGGACGAAAAAAGCACTTATGGTTCGAGTTGCAATAACAAGCCGTTGGAAAAAGGCAAGCAGTACCCTTTGCAGGATGGTGATGTCCTCGGCCTGGGTCCTGAAGTGAAGATCGTCTTCCGGCTTTCCATTTCGGAATAACGCTTATCAACGCACTTCAAGAGGCCGTGGGAACACCGTCGTCTGAAACTACATTCAAAGGATAGTCGTTATGCCAGCGCTAAAAATACGGGGAGACTACGATCTCCTCGCCCAAATGTCGCAGATATTTAGCCGTCATTCCACCGAGACGCAGCGGATGATCAACGGTCTCAACCAGTCCGTGAGTACGTTGCAGGGGGGCGATTGGATCGGAAAAGGCGCTAACGCCTTTTACCGCGAAATGGAGCACGAGGTTTTTCCCTCCCTCAAACGGCTTGCGGCGGCTCTCAACATTGCCGCAAAAACGACACGCCAAATTAACCAAATCCTGCATGACGCCGAGGATGAAGCCGCTCGTATCTTCAGGATTGAAGGGCTGGGCGGTCTGGCCGCTTCCCTGGGGATTGGCCAGGATGCTGCGGCTGGGGATCAGGCCACTTCACAGGCAGCTCAATCCATCTTAGCAAGAGCCCCCGGCGATTTGTTTTCGATGGCTTCGCTGAAGATCCTGATCGGGGCTCAGTTTCATGGCGCCGGTCTCGAATTGGGCATCCTCATGAATGGCATGATGCAGAATCCCAGCGGGGACGGCCTGGATGAATTCATCCAGGCTCTTGCCGATATCCGCGACCGGGCTGTAGGTGAGGTCCAGGTGGAATTTGAAATCTTCCAGGAGCTTCAAGAACAGCGCGATGCGGCCGCCCCTGAGACGCCTCCCGGTGGGGGTGGAGGGGGTGCCCCGAATTCCTTTATGGGATCGATGACTCAAATGCGTTATGGGAGTGTGGTTGGGGATGCCTTTGGGATCGATCCAACCTTCGGGGCCATGCTCAACCCGACTGGAGGGCTCATTGGGCCGGGAAATTGGGCCGTAGCCGGCGGCGAGTCGGCCGTCGGTTACCACGCAGTTGCCCATGATGCGGCCGGTTACCTCTACAACTACCACCAGGTGGGGCCAGGCTATGATTATCTCGGCCAGGAGGGTGGAGATCCATCCAGCCCCCTCACCGGCAATCGTTCCGGGATCGCCTATTGGAAAAATGCCCTGAGCGGATCGAGTTCCAGCGGAACATCAGCAAGTTGGACCAGGCATAGTGCCGCCGGGGGGATCAACCTTAATAGCGCGTTATTCGAGTAGAAAAGGACCATCGATAAGATCATGAGCGAGATGAGCGGAGTTGACCTGGCAGTATCGGAGTTATCCTATCTACTAGCCACGCTTGACGCACCGGATATTGTTGGGTTCGATGCAGCCGCGCTTTTCCCAGCAAAGCCATCCTCGCGCGAGGCTATGTTCAAGCAAGGACGGGAAGAGCTGGAAGCGCATGGCTGGATGAAACCCATCCCGGATCATCCGGATGAATATGAGCTTGATGCTGAACTGTTAGAATTGGTTTCGGTCATCGCGGCCCCATCTTTCGTGATCGCAACCCGGCGCATCTCCGGGGAGCTGGAGCGACAGGTCGTACTACACTATCTGGCTGATGAGAGTATCGTAGAACTCTCCGCAGTCGATGAGGAGACCTATCGCATCGGTCTTGTATCCGATCGCAGCGCTCTCTTTGAACGCATTGCAGCGATGCTTCAGTGCCCGGAAAAAACACCTTCAAAATATTTTAAGGTCGATGGCGAGGTCTTTGAAATATTCCAATCGCTGGCGCTGAAAGGGAAGCTGGAGCAGGCCAAAGCCGGTCTTGAATCGGCCGGGGTAACGGCAAAGATGGCCGATTCCGTATTGAGTGCAGTCTGCGATCCAGCCCAGGGCCAGATCGTCCTACTGCGCACTCAATTGGGCAAAGCCGCAGCCAGACAGCGAGTGCGCGTGCACGGCGATGGTAAGCAAGCGTGGATTGCCAGGCCACCCACGGTGGATGCGCAAGATGTTGAAATGATTACCAGCGACGCAGCCCGATTAACAGACCTTCTCACTGTATCGCTGGACGAACTCACCCATTGATGGAGGCTCCATGATTACCAAGTTCATCCGATCGAAAACAGGCGTAGCAGTCGTCGTCCTTCTGCTGACATTCATACTCGCCGTCAGTGCCTACGCACAATCCGGGTTGACCTTCTTCGTAACCGGTGAAGATATCAGCGCGTTTCCACATGTGCTCATTCGCCTGCGGGCGATCGAGCTCGGAAACAAGGTTGTCAGCAGCCTCAATACCTCTACGTTGGCGGTATACGAGAATGGGCAGCAGGTATCCGACCTCACAATTACACCACAAGATGACGGGGCCATCAGCTATGTCTTCGTGATCGATCAGGGCCGGCTTTCGAATTACGCCAACTACTTCCAATTGAGCAACATCCGGCAGGTGATCAGCACGCTTGTCAGTGGTGGCTATTTTAACGATGGCCACGACACCGTCATGGTTCTCGGACGACAGAACATCAATACCGATCAAACCGTCACACTCCTACCTGCTACGAAGAATGCCACGGAATTGACGACCTGGGTCGCCAATTTCAACTTTGACCGGGGGACTGGCGCCACAAAAGGGTTGCTAGGGGTTGATGATGCGATCCGTAAGATGAACGAGCTCGTCCCGGTCCCTGGAAGCCAGACAACGGCCGTCATCTTTATTACGCGCTATATCGAGGATCCAAGCAATACCGTAGCCCCGACCTCCGCTCAAAATACGGCCTCCGAAGCTCGAAGAAATTTCACTTCGATTTATGTCTTCCAGACCGACCCCAATCAATACTTCAAGGGGACGCTCCAGGTCCTGGCTGATGGGAGCGATGGACAATATGCGGCTTTAACCAGGAGCAACTACCTGAACGCCATATCGACCGTCTACCAGGCGATCGATGCACAAAGGGCGTATTACTCGGTGTCGTACCGCAGCCCGGTTGCCGATTCGGGCGAGCGTGAGATCACGATCAACACACCCGGTAGGCCCAGCGAGGGCGTATTCGGGGAATATGAGATCACGCTTCAGCCCCCTGTTGTGAACATCACCGAACCGGTGGTAAACAGCACCATCCGGCGTGAA
>JBARSI010000123.1:0-3510 GCA_049644665.1 Anaerolineales bacterium | reverse complement strand
GTTGATGAGAATATCGAGGCGCGAATACTGGTTCTTAAAGGATGAAACGAGATCCTGTACTTGTTGAAGATCAGCGAAATCGGCCAGCATATACTGGACTAACTCACTGCCAGTCTCAGATTGGATTCGTTGGACTGCATCTTCCGCTTTCTGTTGATTGCGACCGACAACGATAACCTGCGCGCCGCTCGCTGCTAGCGCTGCAGCGGTCACCTCGCCAATCCCGGAGGTGGCGCCGGTTACCAAACACACTTTTCCATCCATGTCTGCGGTCGAATTGGCTGCGTTACCCATCATTCTCTACTTGTGCGGAATTGACATTTATCACATGGATACGAAAAAGCCGGTGAAATATGGAACGAGCCAAATAACCCAGACAAGAACGCTGAATTTATGGAAATTAGCGATTGCCTTCTCGTCCTTGCGGATGAGCACCATGCTAGCCCAGGCAGCGTGAACGAACATCAACAAGATTGCGAGCACTCCGGTAACCCCATGGATATCAAAGGTAAGGCCTCCTGCCGACTCCATCATCATCCCTGTCCCCACAGTGTCGAATACCAGCCCTCCCCAGAAGAAGATCAAATGCCACCCCTTCAATCGCCCGGCAAAACGCTCACTCCAAACGCCAATTGTGTAAAACACCAACGCCAGGCTAATCAGGATCGTGGAAAGCATCATTTCACTTGTCATTGGAGCTCCTTTTCATTCTGTTCGTCTCCCCTCGACTGCCTCTTGATATTTCTGAAATCGATCTCCAAGAAGGTCTTTTCGTTTCGCGCAGGCTCAGGGATTATAAGTCAAGGGATGCGTCTTGAAGAATTCCCACATCGCCTGGCTGGCAGAAATGTCGCTGCTTGTCTTCCCAACAAAGGTTGGTCTACCTCCCGGCCATGTGTGCCCCCCACCCTCGATCGTGTAGAAAACGATCTCTGATGTGTCCTTGCAGTCTGTGTAGCGCACTCCGCTGGCATCTCCTTTTGCCGGGATGGTCTCAGGTACTGGAGAACAGCCTTCGCGTTCTGCCCATGCCTCAATATACGATTTCACAGACGGGAAAGAGATGGGATGCGAGGAGCGATGGATTAGTTTGGAAATAAACGATTCGCTCATTGCTCCACCCTCATAGGCGACGAGAGGATCATCTGTCCCATAGAAAGCAATCAGCGAGATGGGGCGCTCCGGATTGCATCCCCCCGGCGGTTCTTCCGGTGGGCCGGTAACGACCCCGACCGCGGCTACTTTATCCGCCAACTCACAAGCCACACGGTTCGCCATTGAACCACCGTTGGACATCCCATCAACGTAAATTCGCAGTGGATCGACGGTCACAATTTTCGACACTTCATCGATCAAGTCAGCGATGAATTGAACATCGTCCACATCGCTATCCGTGAAGGTTGTGCTCGAGTTCCACCGGAGAGGAAAGGAAGTTCCTTGCGGGTATACGACAAGAAAACCCTCAGTGTCCGCGACTTCACTCCAGCGAGTCAAATATTGCTGACCCATTGGGTTTGAAGTAAACCCCGGCAAGCTGATTATTAAAGGCATAGATTGCCCTTGCTCGTACTCAGGAGGAATATGAAGCAGATAGCATCGCTGCAGGCCAGCGGACACAAATGACCTGGCTGATGTGCCCGGCTGGGGAGTTTCTGATGTTGATCCCATACAAGCAGTGTAGGGGTTCATGGCCAGGAAACCGAACAGGCAGGTTAAACTGATCAGCAGCAGGGCGGCGATGCTTGATAAACGAAGAAGGAAAAAAAGTTTCGTGCGTCGCATGTCAAGTCCTATTGCAGGATCTCCCATTCTCTTTCCCTTGCGTATGTCTCAAGAAAGGCGTCCGGCGCAACGGCAATGGGAACTCCGACAGCTTCAAGCAGGTGGATATCTGACTTGCTATCCGCGTAGGCGAAACTCTCCGACCAATTAATGTCCGCCGTCTCGCCCAGATACGCCTCAAGACGCGTCACCTTATCTTTACCCTGACAAACTGGCAGTTCACTGCCACCCGTGTAGCGCCCATTCTTCACCAAAATCGGCGTCCCTACCGTTTCCCTAACCCCTAAATGATGTCCGATTTCACGTAGCAGCGGGGAGAATGTACCAGACACCAGAATCACTCTATTCCCTGCGTCCTGATGATCTCGCAATCGAGCCATTACCTGTGTCCGCACCTTCGGCAGGACATACTCCTCCGCGAGCCATTGAAAAACTCCTTCAGCTTCCTGCGGAGTCCAGCCCCGTACCGTCCATGCCATATCTCGTGCCCATATTGAACGAGACGTCGCTTCAGATACCAGACCGAACCGTTGAAGCCACCAAATGGGCATATGGGTGAACATGTAAGTATAAAGCTCAAGACGCTTTACACGCCGAGTCCGGTGGTGTTCAGCCAGACCAAGAGTGATGTGACCTGTATATAAAGTCCCATCAAGGTCGAAAATCGCGGCAATATCTCCAGACTTATTGTTTCCCAATATCCTCTCCTACCAATTGGCACATCCCCATTCCCGGCACCACTTGACCGGATTGCATAATACTTGATCTTCTGTGGCTTCGGGTAGGTTGTCCACATTAAATTTCGCTAAGGCTATGCCCATCAGGTGCAGAGCGCAAGCAGCGGGTTTCAAGTTCACGCTTCAGCGAAGATCCTCATCATCCCACATGGAGCAAGGTTGCGATAATGCCTGGCTTTGCAGATAATGCGTTATATCCCACAAGACCAGCTGAACGCAGCTGAATGTAGACCCCATGGAGGCAATGGATGAAAGCATTACAAACAATCGCCGAATTAATGGAGATTGCCGCAATCACCGCTCCCAAGACCAAGGGACAGGATTTTGTTGTTGTGAAGACAATCGAGGGAGAGGATTTGCACCGGCTGGGTAAGGGAATGAAAGATTACGCTCAACGGATCGGCATCGACGGCTTCGCACGCGATGGTCAGAATATCCTGGATTCCGGCGCAGTGGTGCTTATCGGCATCAAGGATGGTGAAGTTGCAGACCTTAACTGCGGTGCATGCGGGGCTGAAGCGTGCATCGTTACTAATACTCACGAGGGTGAATTCAAAGGACCTCAATGCCCACTGCGGGTGCTTGATATGGGGATTGCGCTAGGGTCAGCCGTCAAGACTGCCAGCCTGATGAACGTAGACAATCGCGTCATGTACAGGGCAGGCGTGGTGGCACGAGAGTTGGATTTGATCGACGCCGACTTCGTGATGGGGATCCCCCTATCGGTGAGCGGTAAGAGTATTTTCTTTGACCGCTAGCAGTGAGAGGAGGGTAGATGCCACCCGAGGGGGCCTACCCTCCCCCATCTGCTCTATGTGACTACGAGTCGAGCCGTTCGCTAATATTTCGAACTAACTCCTCGACCGGTACATACATGCTCCCACCATTCTCAGGAGCACCGTAATCCTGAACCCATAGTACGGTTCCATCGGCGTCCACCAGCACAAAGGTGTGTCCTGGCTCACCGCTCCCTACAGCCCATTTCAACACC
>JBARSI010000122.1:0-1706 GCA_049644665.1 Anaerolineales bacterium | reverse complement strand
GGATAGACCTGGGCGGTCAGGTGATTGGATGGCGATGGCGTCAGGGTTGCTTTCAGCCTTACTTTGAAGAATCTGGAAGATGTTCAAATGTCATCTTGTCCATTGTGGTTGTAGATCACCTGGCTTTGTTTGGGTCATTCTTTACAGGCGGATAATTGTAGCATGGCTGCCATGTATCAGGAATCACTCATTCATCGCATCTTTTCCCTATACGAACTGAACGGGAGTATCATTCCTGGGTTTTAATGGGTGCCACCCACTCGAGGATCGTCTGTAGCCTTCCCTCCCGGTCCTCCCGCTTGACGGCGAGACGTGGGTAGGGGTTTGCGTAGGAAAGGTTGGGGTTGAAATAGGGATCTCCGGCTTTGATCCAGTGTAAAAATGCATCGGCTGCGAGCACGATATCTTCAACCGGCATATATCGGCCTCGACTGATGCCCTCTCGATGGATCAAACGGGCATGCGGTGTAACCATGACCCGCAAGCCCTTCTCAATAATTCGAAGGCATAATTCGATGTCGCTAAAGGCCAGTTTATAATCCTCGTTGAACCCCCCGACCGACTCAAATTCCTCTCTCCGTACCATCATGCAAGCCCCGGTAATCGCCAGGTAATTCCGATACCAATCCGTAGGTCCGTAAGGGCCATCATCATCTTCTTCCGCACCCAGGAAAACATGATTGGCATGTCCACCCAGGCCGAGGATCACTCCAAGGTGTTGAATAGTCTTATTAGGATAGAGTAATTTAGCGCCAACGGCCCCTATCTCAGGCAGCTCAGCCCAGCGGACCATCTCCTCAAGCCAATCCCCGTCGATGATTTCCACATCGTCGTTCAGAAAGAGAAGGAGTTCACCAGCCGCTGCCCGCGCCCCTTCGTTGTTCGTCCTAGAGTAGTTGAAAGGACTTTCTGTGGGGAATACTTTAATGATGATTTCAGCCGATGAGTATTGTGCGATGAGATCATGCGTGGTTCCGGGTTTACCCGAATCGAGAATGAGGATCTCATACTTAGGATACGCTGTCTTTTTCGTCAAACTCCGCAAGCAGCGGTCCAGGATCTGGAGGTGGTCCTTCGTGGGGATGATGATGGAAACGAGGGGGTTGTCAGTTGCCCATGAGATCCGGAACCCTTGAGAGGTCGGCTGCGTCACTTTTACAGACTTTTTTCCAAGTTTACGAAACCGCCTCTCGACCCAATTCGTATGCATTCCCTGCGCGGCGCTGGGATCTTGATACCCCCCATCCTGAGGGGCCAGACGGTGAAGAAGGATCTTCGGCAGGTGCCCCACGCGATGCCTGCCCGTGATGCAAGACTCCCAGAGCGAGATCAAATCGATTTCCCCATCACACTGCAATCCGTTTTCGGTATCTTTCTCGATGATGTGTCGACGGATGAAAAGAGGCTGCAAATAATTCACGGAATAAAGCAGTTCCGGGGACCAGTCGGGTTTAAACCATGGCGTATGGCGTCGTCCACGCAAGTCAAGTTGGTCCTCATCCGTGTAAACCATCTCTACTTCGGGGTTATCTTCGAGATATTTCTTGACCTCCCACAATGCTGATTTTGCGAGGCATTCGCCGGGTCGCAGTGTGAACAGGATGTTCGAGTGGTCACTTAGGTCACCCGGGGGGGCTTCAACCGAGCTTCTCCCCAGAGGAAGAGTTCTGACCCGGGAATCGTGATCATTCTCGGCCTGAAGCACA
>JBARSI010000121.1:0-5285 GCA_049644665.1 Anaerolineales bacterium | reverse complement strand
TGCGCTGGTTGTGTCTTTCGCGATTCTAACCTGGTTATTTCGCGACATGATTAAACCCCTGGTGATTGGGGCACTCATAGCTTATGTGCTGAACCCGGTTGTTAACTTCCTCGCGGACCGAACCCGACTATCACGCCCAGCAATGGCAACGATTGTGTTCCTCTTTGGGCTTATTGTGGTTGTGATCTTACCTGTAATTATGTTACCCACATTGCTTACTGAAATCCAGATTTTAGCCGCCGATTTTCAAGAAATCATTGCTCAAGCACAGGATATGGTTTCCCAACCGGTCCTCATCTTTGATCAGGAGTTGCACCTTGGGCAATTATTACCAGACTTCACCGAGATGTTTTCAAGGAGTATTGTAGGGTTCAGCGAAAATATATTTCACTTTTTGGAAACCGCTACAAAAAATTTACTTTGGATCCTCATTATCCTCGCCGCCACATATTACCTACTTCGGGACTGGGCTCTTTTACGTAAGAGGTTGTCGAAATATGTGCCGGAACAATATTTGCCCGACGTTCGGCGTCTTTATTCGGAAATCAAGCTAGTATGGCGGGGATATCTTCGAGGGAACCTTGTATTAATGTTGATCGTCGGTGTTGTATTTTCGTTAGCCTGGGTTATTATCGGGGTTCCGGGCGCGCTCGTATTAGGAATAATTGCCGGTATCCTCACAATCATCCCCGATCTAGGACCTGCGATCGCCGCTGGGTTAGCAATCCTGGTTGCGTTATTTGAAGGCTCTACTTACCTGCAAATATCCAACATCTGGTTTGCCATTTTAGTGGCCAGTGTTTACATGATATTGATCAATATCAAGAACATTTGGCTGCGTCCTATGATATTTAGTCGCGGTGTTCATATGCACGAGGGTATCGTATTCGTCGCAATAATGGTCGCTGTCTTGGTCCAGGGAATCCTGGGGGCATTAATTATCATCCCTCTTCTTGCCTCCATCACCATCGTCGGGAATTATACCTATCGCCGGATCCAGAAACTACCACCCTGGCCTGATGTTGACCTTGCCGAGGCAGATGCGAGTAGCCAAGATGGACAAGTTTAGACAAGGAGAATAGATTTTTCATGGACTGGATGTTACAACCTGAATTATGGGTCGCCTTCATCACGCTTGTCGCCTTGGAGCTCGTACTGGGTGTCGACAATGTCATTTTCATATCAATCTTGGCGGGGAAACTGCCAATCACATTACAGCAAAGAGCACGTGTTATCGGTCTGAGTCTGGCAGTTGTCTCGCGCTTACTCCTCCTTCTCTCGCTTTCGTGGATTATTCGGCTCACAGAGCCGCTCTTTAGCGTGTTGAGCTTCTATGTGTCGGGGCGAGACATCATCCTCATCATTGGTGGTCTTTTCCTGATCGGCAAAGCCACGCATGAGATTCACGATAAACTCGAGGGGAAAGAAGGGCACGCATCAGCCCGCGTGAAGGCAACTTTATCCAGCTTCTTAGTTCAGGTATTCCTGCTGGACATGGTCTTCTCGTTGGACTCCGTAATCACTGCGGTTGGGATGGTAGATCGCATTGAGATTATGACCGCCGCAGTAGTGATCGCTGCCGGAGTGATGATTTTCTCTTCAGGTCCGCTTAGTACCTTCGTGGACCGCCATCCGACGATTAAAATGCTGGCGCTGGCATTCCTTCTACTTATTGGTTTCACCTTAATCGTCGAAGGATTGCACCAACACATTCCCAAGGGGTACATCTACTTCGCCATGGCCTTCTCTTTGTTTGTAGAATTCCTCAACTTAAGACTTAGGAAACCCGGAGTGCCCGTTAAACTACACGAAGCCTACGTGAGCGAAGATACTGAAGGCACAACCAAACCGTGAGCCCATTAAAAAAGGCAATCTAGATGGCCTCCACCGGCGCACATTCGGACGGGTCTGCATCCCTGAATACACTCTATGCTGCCACACTCGAAAAGTTGGTGGTCCCCTTTAAATCGCAGTTTGTACCCACCCGTTTCGGTAAGACACATCTCATCACCGCTGGACAGGACAATCCCGAATCAATTTTCGTGTTGCATGGTGCCGCCAGCAATGCTGCGGCATGCTGGCCCTTGATCAATGGTCTCGCCAAAACGTATGGCGTTTATGCAATCGACATCCCCAGGCATTTGGGCAAAACAGACCCATTCCGGTTATCGCCAAAGAGAGATGACTTTGCCCTGTGGTTGATTGACATCCTCGACGGCTTTTCTTTGGACCAGGCTCACTTCGTCGGGTTTTCGTTTGGTGGTTGGGTAACCCTGAAGCTGGCCGCCGTCGCAGACGAACGCATTTCCAAAGCCGTCCTCGTAAGCCCTGTTGGTGTTGTACGTTTTCGTCTTACCTACCTGCTGAGCGCCCCTTTTTTATTTCTCAGGGCTATGCTCGCTCCATCTGTCCACTCCTTGAATGGACTCGCCAGGCTCATCGCCGGACCCACCGCAGCGCAGCAGATTGTAGATGAGATTGCAGAGGCAGGTCTTGTTTTCATCCAAAACTTTTATTGGCCGGCAGCACCCGTCCTCCCTTCTCGACGAGACTTACAAAAACGCCGTTCCCCGACACTGGTTCTCTTAGCACAGCACGATTCGTTCTGTGAACCAAACGCAGTCCTGTCCCGATTGAGTGCAGACCTGCCTGATGGGCAAGTAGAAATCATCCCTGATGCAGGCCATGCCCTCATCTATGAGCGCGCCGAGATGGTCAACGCCCGCATCCTGGAATTCCTAAGCCCTGGTATGTGAAATCGGAATGAGCTACCGCTTTTCTGTCCCAAATAGAAGTATTACAATTGTGTGAAGTGATCGGCTCGCCCTAAACCATGATACAGTACTCAAGACTACCGTTTTTCAGATTGGGAATGTTGGAAATTGGAATCTCTTGAATGCAGAATAGAGAATGCATTTCGAATCTGATAGATTGATTGCAGCTGGTAAATATAGCTGAGGTTTTTCCTCTTATTACAATTCGTTTGTTTCTGAAATCCATTCGGGAGAAGTACTGATGCCTGCAAAAAAAAGCCGAGGTGAGTACGAAGACGAATTTACGAAGGCCTTCATCAAATTCGAGAAAGAGCAATTAGGTCGTGGTCCGGACAGCGCGCGCACCTACATGCTTGATGATTTGATCCTGGTCCGGTTACGCGGCATCCTGACATCAGCAGAAACTGCGCTGGTGCGAGATCGTGAGGGTCAGGTGTTGGTAAAAGAAGTTCGCCGCCAATTGCATGAAATTTCGCGGCCCCTTATGGAGGAAATCGTTAAGGAAATACTGGGATATGATGTGATCAGCCTGCATACAGACATGAGCGCGAAAACAGGGGAGAGAATTATTGTCCTGGTTATTGATGGGAGTCTGGATGACTTGTTCGATTAATTTCTCGGTCCCAGCGTACTGATCCTTCGCTCCTTCAGTCTATCGTCTGTTTCCACCAGATTAGAATTCATAATAAATATCTGGCTAAGTGACATCGACCTCAGAGATAATCGTCATTGCACGAACACGGAACAGGAATGATAATAAGGTAAATACAAACTAACATCGTTGCCGTGGCAGGTTAGGCAAAGAGCGGTCTTTCTAATACAAGAAAGCTGGTTGCAAAATAAGCCAACGTTGACTCTCAAATTGTGGGAGACGCGTTGGTTTTTCTTTCGCCCATCAACGACTATGATCAGATGACCGCAAGCGCAACAATGGCAATGGACATGGGAAAAGAGTATGCAGGAAAGTAAGACCAAGATTGATGGTCAATTTCTCGCCCTGGCTGGCGACCTTTTAAATATCTGGATACAAGCCCATGGGGGCGAAAAAGCTACCGCCAGCGTGCTGGAAGGACACGAGAATCTTGTTGCTATCGTAATCCAGGATGCGTTCACTCCGGCCGAAATTCGAATGGAGAAGATGGCCGGAACCCGAAAGTTGATTGGAGAATATGCGGCGCGTTTAATCGATTCGATTAAACCTGAATTAGTCGCCTGTGTCGAAACAGTCCTTGAACGTAACGTAACCGGATATTGGATGGAACCTGACGTGGGAAAGGGAAAGCTGTTATTCTTATTCAGGTTTGATGATGCTAATTCATGATGGCGGCAGCAAGGTGTGCCTCCCATTGTATAGATTGCCGGTGGCTTGTTATGATGTGGGACGTGAGAGTTTCTTAACCAAAACCAGAGTATCAAACCGAAATTTTTCATGCATCTGCCACGGAGGGGCGATTCGACCATAGAATAATTGACATTGATCAAGAATAGGATCATTTTATATGGATAACATGTTTGATCTCGTCGAATTTGAATTCCTAATCCTGGGTGCACTGCTGATTGTCTCTTTCGTCGGTGTTGCGGTGCGCCGCTTTCGTGTTCCCTCAACTGTTGTCTTGGTTCTCGTCGGAATTGCGCTGTCCTTCCGTACAAGTCAACCCATTGAGATAACATCCGATATCATCCTCTTTTTCTTCCTGCCTCCACTCCTGTTTGAAGCCGCTATTCACCTCGACATCCGTCAACTTCAACGAGATACCTCGACAATAACATTGTTGGCAACAGTAGGTGTACTCCTCACAACACTTGTGGTTGGCGGAATCGTTTCCGTTGGAACTGGGCTGCCACTGGGGGTTGCACTGGTTTTCGGTTCCTTGATCGCGGCGACGGATCCCGTCTCCGTTGTTGCCATCTTCAGGAAATTGGGGGCGCCAAAACGATTGGAGGTCCTGCTCGAGGGCGAAAGCCTCTTCAACGATGGCACCGCTATTGTCCTCTTCGGTTTGGCGATCGAAGCATTTTTAATCGGAGAATTCAACATCGTTGATGGGATCTTAGGTTTCATTCTCGTCAGCGGCGGAGGCATCGTCGTCGGACTTGGGCTGGGCTGGGTGATATCCCGTATGATCGCCTTGGTTGATGATCACCTGATCGTAACAACGCTAACAACTGTCCTTGCATTCGGTGCCTTTCTAATCGCCGAGCAGCTACACCTCAGTGGAGTATTGGCAGTAGTGGCAGCTGGGTTGGTCACGGGGAGCAGCGGTGAGAGAGAGATGTCTCCTACCACGAGAATCGTCGTTTTCAACTTCTGGGAGTACATCACCTTCCTGGTAAATTCTGCTGTATTCCTCATGATCGGCCTACAAATCGAGGTGAGCGCTTTGTGGGAAAGCCGGGTGCTGGGATTATGGGCCATCTTTGCGGTTCTTATCGCCAGGGCAATTGGCATTTATGGCCTCACATTTTTCAGGCCTAGCATTCCCTCGAAGTGGCGGCATGTACTGTTCTGGG
>JBARSI010000120.1:0-2062 GCA_049644665.1 Anaerolineales bacterium | reverse complement strand
TGAATCATATAAGTCGGCATATTCAGGTAATGCCCTTCAAGCATCCCCTTTAAAGGAAGAGACATTGATGAGCCTTGGGCGAACTGGTAATAACCGAACAGAGTTACTTTTCACCGAAAGAATTAATATTAAGCAGGCATTCAAGTTAGGCGTTGCTATGATCCTCTGGGACCGGCAGGGGCTATATGTCTTCTTTGATCGTCAGGATTTCGAGTCTCTGATTGTTGTCTATGCAGCCGTCAGATCACGATTGTCTGCGAGTTGATCGGAGGGGTGCAGTCCTGTAAGATAGGATAGTGGTCTCTGCCATAAACATACGGCAGGTATAGAAGGATTTGGTGTTGTGGGATGCGAGACGGCTGCGACGAAGGTGATGGCCCGACTCCGTTGGAGCTGCGGGCTATTTATTTTAGATTTTTCGAGTGGACAGCTGCACCGTGGGCTCCATATTGAGGTCAGTTTCCGGCAATAAGGGAATAACGGGGGAGGATATTCATGAATATTGGCGATCTCCTTCAAGAACGATACCAGCTAGAGTCTGAGATCGGTCAGGGTGGGATGGGAACGGTTTATCGAGCCCATGACCAACTGCTCGATCGATCGGTCGCCATCAAGGTTATGAATAAGGCTGACTTCGACACCAAAGGCCGTTCCCGATTACTGTATGAAGCTCGAACTGCTGCGAAGCTCAATCACCCCAACATCGTCTCGGTATACGATGCAGGTGAGATCGATGGCTTGCCGTTCATCGTGATGGAATTAGTCGATGGCACTTCGCTTCACGACCGGAAAGTTGAATCGCTCGAGGATATCCTTGATATCACCCGTCAGGTATGTGCTGCTCTGGAACATGCTCACGAGCATGACATCATCCATCGCGACCTGAAACCAGAAAACGTTTTGATTAAAGACGATGGTGTGGCAAAGCTATCCGATTTCGGGCTGGCCCGTTCGATCTCTTCAAGACTAACTAGCGAAGGCATCATAGTTGGAACCGTATTCTATCTGGCACCGGAGATGGCTCAAGGGAGGGGATTCGACGGGCGTGCCGACTTATACGCACTGGGTGTGATGCTGTATGAATTAACAACAGGAGAACTACCCTTCCAGGCGGAAAATGCCATCGCGGTGATCTCCCAGCATCTGAACTCACCCGTTGTACCGCCGCGGGCTAAGAATGAGTCTATCCCACATGGGTTGAACAGCCTAATCCTTCGCTTGTTGAGTAAGTCACCGGAGGACCGCCCGGCATCAGCCTGAGATCTTTTGCGCCAACTCCGGAAACCAGATCTCCTCGATGAGGATGGTATTGCCCCTGAGGAATTTTCCGTCCTGGACCGGATCCAACGTGGTCGTATGGTCGGGCGTGAAACCGAGCATAAGCAAGCAACAGCGCTTTGGAGTGAGGTACTTTCAGGGCAGGGGCGGGTACTTATGATCAGCGGCGAGCCGGGCATCGGCAAGAGCCGCCTGGTGCGCGAGCTGACCACGCATGCAGCGGTCACCGGTGGCTGGGCACTGGAGGGGGCAAGCTACGCAGAAAGCGGAAGCCCGTACGGACCCTTCAGACAAGTCCTGAGAGAAGTACTCAGCAAGGACTCCGAAACATGCTGTGATCTACCGCAAGGGGTTCTCGCAGATGTTCTTTCCCTGGCTCCGGAGCTAAAAACGCAGTTTCCTGACGTCTCAGCGAACCCGCCTTTAGATCCGCAGGCAGAACGGCAGCGTCTCTTTGAGCACATAGTTATATTCTTTTCCACCTTGAGCGATCACGCCCCGTTACTGCTTATTCTGGAAGACGCACATTGGGCGGACAGCGGTACGTTGGCGCTGATGCTCTATTTAGCACGCAATACCCGCCATAAGCGACTGATGATTGTTGCTCCATACCGTGAAGTGGAGCTCGATGAAGCGCGCCCATTTCATGAGGTGCTGCTTGATATACAACGCGAGGGACTGGCGGTACGCTTGAAATTAAACCGCCTCACTCGATCTCAATCGCAGGATCTCCTGGGTGTCCTATTCGCTGAGGAGATATTGCCCGATTTTCTTGACGGCATCT
>JBARSI010000119.1:0-2636 GCA_049644665.1 Anaerolineales bacterium | reverse complement strand
GGGCCAACCTGGCGGCTCCTTTGGAAGCGGCGCGGCTCTTCAAGGGTGAGGATGTAGCCCAGGGCAGTGAGTGGACCTACGCCGCTGACTTTTCTGAGCAGCTTGGTTTCCGGGTATTGATCCTGGCAGAGCTGCTCAATCTGGCGGTCGTATTCACGGATCTGCTTGGTGAGGGAAGCGATGGTGTCAAGGATGGGGAGAAGAGCAGGGTGGAGGGTTTCTGGAATATCGGGGGCGACTTTGTGAGCGAAGCTGTCTGCGGAGCAAGAGGGCAAACGATCACCAGAACTCTTTACGATATTGCGGGCGTGATTGATGAGCAAGGTGCGGGAGCGGATGATGGCATCCCGTGATCGCAGTACGGCGAGATCGGCTTGAGCCTGGGGCGATCGGTGATGTATGGGAGAGAGCAACGCAGGATCCAGGCGCGCCAATCGGGCGAGGGTCTCGGCATCGGCGCGGTCACCCTTGCGGGGGTTGTGATAAATGGCTTTGAGCTTGCGGGCATTGGCGACCAGAACATCGTGTCCCAGATCATTGAGCAGGTGACTGGCCCAGCGCGAGTGGGTGCCAACCTCCATGGCTACCCTGCAAGGCTGAAGGGTGGAGAACTTGCGCTGGAAGGACGCTTTTGTAGTGGGTAGACGTGATTCTTCGACCATTTCACCATCCTGATCGATGATTGTGATATAGGAGAACTTGTCTCCCAGATCCAGCCCGACGAAAAACATGCTATTCTTATTCATAGGTCGGTATCTCCTTGTCTGGCAGCTGCGAAAGCAGACTGCGTTAGTTGGTGAGCCCATAATAAGGCATCACGTGATGGAGGTACCGGCCTTCTCATTCCAATCTCGCTGGAGCGGACGCAGCCTCAGTGCGCTATCATATCCGAAGTAGATTTGCTGCGCCGCTCAGCTCAAAGCCGTTAGACAGATTTCCGATAGGAATAACCTGATGAAAAAACTGATACTTATACTCGTAGTAATTTCCGGGTTCCTTGGCAGCTGCACCCAAGCTGATACAGTTCCAACGCCCGACCCTGCCATAATATCGCGGATCGATGAGCTAATTACCCGACTCACGGAGGAGGGAGAGTTTTCTGGTTCGGTCTTGATCGCCGAAAAGGGTTTTGTGGTACTCAAGAAAGGCTATGGTTTTGCGGATTATGAAAGGGAAATCCCCAACACCCCGCATACTCAATTTTCCATAGGCTCAGTGACAAAACTATTCACATGTGCTGCCATTCGGATGGAAGCTGACAGGGGAGCACTCACTCAGGATGACATTCTCACAAAATACATACCCGATTACCCGCGGGGTGACAAGATCACAGTTTCTCAACTACTCTCCCACACTTCCGGAATTGCGGATTACGTCAACGACCTAGTCTATGGCAATCCTTCCTACACGGCTGACCCAATTACAATAGAGGAGTTAATCGAAAGGTTTAAGCACGAACCGCTTGAATTCGATCCCGGCACAAAATACGACTACAGTAATTCAGGTTATGCCCTGCTAGCATATATTATTGAGCAGACCAGTGGGATGTCCTTTTACGAGTATATAGAAAAGGATATCTTCACACCGCTTGAGATGAGCGATTCGGTCGCAGATTGGGATACGGGATTCTCGAATAGGGCACTCGGATACTACAGCCCTGGTGGAAGCAGTGGACCTCTAAAGTATCCGGATGTACATCATACTAACTTAGTGGGTACAGGCAATCTGTTTTCCACCGTAGAAGATTTGCATCTATGGTATCAGGCACTGCATGGAGATGAAGCCTGGAGGCCGTATGATTGTGGTACTCATTCCGGGCGAGGGTATGGTTATAGAGCAGAGTTCTATCCGTTACATGCTTTGGACATCGTGGTCATTATACTGAGCAATTTCTGGGGTGATGGGCCTATGAATGAGATGGTTAGCAATATTGAAGAAATTCTGCTTGAAGATGACCTGATTGAACTTGACCCGGCAGTACTGGACAGCTTTGGCGGAGAGTATCATGCGCTGTTCCCTGATGGCGGCGAAACCACCATCAGGATATCAAGGGTAGGGGACCACTTAATCGTAAGCGATTTCGGGGAAAATCTCCTTGGTTTTTTCTCATTGTACCCTCTATCGTCGGAGCGCTTTATCATGAAAGCTGGATCTGTGTATGGACAGCAATTCGATTTCATGAAAGATGACAGCGGTTTGCTCGGCCAGATAATCATTGATGGTGTGTTCATCATTGATCTTACCTTGATAGAGTAAGGATGGCGGAACTGGTTTACTATCACTCAGGTTGGTGAGGTCCCAAGTGAAAATCAGCCTAACAATTCGCTGCAGCCGACCCCGCGTGCAGCGCGATATGGTTGAGAAGGTTCTAGTATGGAGTTCTTGATAAGCAAGCCAGGGGACGAGCGGGGCGGCTGAGCTCAAAACCGTTATCCAGTCCTAGAACATAACTCGATTGATATTAACAGAAGAAGGGTTGTCTTATGAAGTCAGAATATATTGATGTTTGGTACACAGATGGCGTTGAATCAACGGGAGAACACAAAGTCATTGATCTTCCCTTCAAGCGAGCCTGCGCCCGTGCACTGATCATTCGAAGGGAAGACGGTGCAATTCTTGGAACACTTCACCAAGAA
>JBARSI010000118.1:0-38792 GCA_049644665.1 Anaerolineales bacterium | reverse complement strand
ACGATAATTATGCCGATCAACCGGAAACGCTTAATGCGCTGCAAACTCTGATCGAAACCCTCCAAGAGAGTCGGTACGAATCGGCGTTGGCCAGCGACTTTGAAGGGCAGCTGGGTATAAGCAGCGGCAAGCCAGTTTACGTTCCACTGTTTATTGCCAGCGAAGAACCAGGCAGCGAGGAAGGGCTCCCCGAGATACTCGCAGGAATGACTGAAATTCCATCTCAGATGTCTATCGGAGCAACCTGGGATCCAGCTCTAGCCCGGGAAGCAGGTGAGATCCTCGGAAGAGAGCTTGAATCTCTGGGGATCAATATGGTCATTGGGCCTTCATTGAACGTGCTGGAACAGCCACAAATTACCAGCGGTGACATAGGCGTTCAATCGTTCGGAGGAGATCCCTACTGGGTAGGACTCATGGGGGAGGAATTTATCAGGGGACTTCATGACGGGGCACAAGGTGGATTGGCCGTGGTCGCGAAGCATTTCCCTGGATTTGGAAGCACTGATCGGCCAATCAACGAGGAAGTCGCAACGGTTCGCAAAACAATTGAGCAGATCACGCATACTGATCTAGCACCATTCCTGGCAGTCACAAGCACCCAACCTGGAGATGATCCAGCAACTGCTGACGGGCTGTTAGTAGGGCACATCCGCTACCAGGGTTTCCATGGAAATATTCGTGCCACAACGCGTCCGATCAGTCTTGATCCCCAAGCCTTCTCCGCATTGATGGAGCTTGCTCCACTAAATAACTGGCGGGAAGGGGGCGGCGTGACTGTAAGTGATTCGTTAGGATCGAACGCCATTAGACGCTTCAGAGATCCAACGGAGCAGACATTCAAAGCGCACCTTGTCGCCAGGGATGCATTCCTTGCCGGGAATGACCTATTATTGCTTTCCGATTTTCGTGACAATGATGATCCTGACGAATACACAACGATAATTAATACCCTGAAATTTTTTACAAATAAGTATGAAGCCGATGAATTATTTGCCCAACTGGTCGATGATGCAGTCCTGAATATTTTGCGTCTCAAGCTGAAGGTGTACGGGGGAACTTTCTTTTACCCAAACGTTGTGAATAACGCGAATATTTTTGATGAGACAAATCGGGATGCGAGGCTGGCGAATAAAGTGGCGAAATCTGCCGCCACGCTATTGAGCCCCGCATTAGACGAAATTGAGGATCGCGTTGGAGGTGCACCGAGGATCGGAGAAAGGATCGTATTTTTCACCGACGTGCGTCATGTAAGTCAGTGCTCAACCTGCGCTAACTCTGTATCGATCATCCCTGTAAACGCGCTGGAGAATGCAGTAATACGATTGTTTGGACCTGGCGCCGCGGGTCAGGTAGGGGGCTGGAACCTACGATCTTTTAGCATGGCGGATTTATCAAATTACCTCGGCGAACCGCCGACGGAAATCCCCACCGTTCCTCTAATATCCACTAATGATATCGACGAAGCTGTCCGCTACAGCGATTGGCTTGTTTTTAATGTATTAGACAGTAGATCTACAGAATATGGCGTAAATGCCCTGAAGCTCTTATTGGATTTGCGTCCGGATCTTGCCAGATCTAAGAAACTGGTAGTTTTCGCTTACGATAACCCCAGCATCCTCGATGCAACAGATATCAGCAAGATTGATGTTTATCATGCGCTGTATGATGCAAGCTCGCCTTTCATTGATGTTGCTGCAAAATTACTCTTTCGGGAATTGAGTGCTCCAGGGGCTTCTCCTGTGAGCGTAGTAGGAATAGGGTATGACCTGATGGAGGCCACGTCCCCCAATCCCGATCAAATTTTTCAGCTTATTGTCGATACAGAAGTCGAAGATGGAACACAAGAACCTTCAGCTGGATATAACGTTGGGGACATCGTCTATATTGATACGGGGGTCATTGTCGACAACAATGGAAATCACGTTCCCGATAATACGCTCGTTGAGTTCATCATTACACAGCAAAGTGAGGGGGTTTCTACACTAACTATTAATGCTCTTAGTAAAGCCGGAAGCGCACGTGCTGAAATTAATCTGGAACGTACCGGTCTATTGTCCATTACTGCGCAAAGCGGAAAAGCTCAAGTATCCGAGACCCTGCAATTCAATGTTGAAGTAGATGTACCTGCTCAGGCGACATTAATTTCACCCACCATATCTCCCACTTTAACTGCCGAGCCATCGCCGGAATCGAATATTCTCACTCCTACATCCGAATCACCAAATGGGCAGGGAGGCTCCTATGAAGTGCCGCGTGCGAATCAACTCGGGATTAGCGGGCTCATATTTGGGGCATTAGGATTAGCGGTGATTGGGGGGATGGGATATGCAAGCGTAATTCGCCAGGAGATCCCAAAAGATATGCGTCTTCGGTGCATCTTATTGCCGATAATCGGCAGCTTACTTGGTTACAACTATCTAGCGATTGATCTTCCGGGCGCTATAAGCATATTGGATTTGTTAGGCCCCTTCTCGGGGTTCATCATCACGATTATTTCTGGAGCATTGGCATTGGTATTAACGCAGATATGGTGCCAGCGCCAGATTAAACAAAAGAAGTAACAATTGCAGTCAACGCCAGCGCAATTGCAACACCCAGAAATATCTTATCAAGTGAAGACTGGAATAGTTCACTCGTTAGGAGAAAACGATCACCGCTAAGGGGGAGATCATAATGACGCTCGTGAAGAAGGGTGTCCTGCAAGATGCTCATGTCTTCTGGTCTCTCGTCCGGATGAAGGGCCATGGCGCTCAGGATTGCCTTCTCGAAATCTCGCGGAATAGAAGAGTTAATCTCTCTAGGAGGAAGGAGAGATTCGGGCACAAGGAACCTTTGCTTCGCTTCGGCTGGCGGTGTATTCGTCATTAGATGGTAGAAAGTTGCGCCAAAGGCATAAATATCACTTCGGTTATCTGTGTGCCCCGTATCGCCCCCATACTGTTCTAGGGGCGTGTATAAAGCAGTGCCACGACCCTGTATTACCGTTATAGTTAGTTCATCCGGGACCAATTGCTTCACAAGACCAAAGTCCACGAGCTTAATCAACCCTTGCTGATTGAGCTTTAAGTTGCTGGGCTTAATATCTCGATGGATAACAGGTGGATCCTGGCCATGCAAGTAGACGAGCGCGTTCGCGAGCTGTTTGCTCCAAGAAAGAATATCGTCCATCTTTAAGAATTGACCCTTTCTGCGTGCCTGGTCCATTAGGGTCTTAAGATCATCACCGGGAACGTAATCCATTACCAAGTAATCACGATCATCATCGGAGAAATGATCCGACACCTTTGGCAGGGTGGGGTGATCGAGTTGGGCGAGAACTGATGCCTCCCGATAGAATTGCGTGCGTGCTTGCTCCAAGGCATCAGATGGGAGCCCTGTATCTTGCAAGACTTCCTTTATTGCACAACGCCGTCCTTCAAGTCGATTATCGTCTGCAAGATAAATTGAACCCATGCCCCCTCGGCCAATGGATTTTTTGATGACGTAGCGGTCCTTAAGGACATGGCCTAACTTAAGCGGTTCGGGCAATCTAACCTCGGAATCTCAGAATCACTAAGAATAATACTTGTCTGGCGGGATCTCCAAGAATATTCTATTAATGCAAATGGAAACTTATTGAATTATACTCTGGATAAAGAAGCTGGACGTATTGATAGGGCATCATGAAGGATCAATCAGAAGAAGTCCCTTTCTTAGTTGCACCCGAAGGCGAACTGCGAGGCAGGCGTTGGCCATTAATTAATTCTAACTTTTTAATAGGCAGAGGACCAGACTGCGATCTAGTGTTAGTGGATAGACAGGTATCGCGGCATCATGCAAGAATTTTCAGATCAGTCGATGGATTTATGTTGGAAGATTTGGGCAGTAAAAATCTCACCCATTTAAATGGTACGCGCGTTGAGGCGGAAACATTACTTCAAGATGGGGATGAGATTCAAGTGGCGCTTGCAGTCAGACTAACTTTTGTCGGTTCCGAAGCGACAATTCCGCTATCGGTTGATGATGCTGCACGCTTTGGAATTGGGCGGCTGCGGATGGAGGTTCAGGCCCATAGCGTATGGGTAAACGACAATGAAATTGATCCACCCCTTTCGCCACCGCAGTTTCGGCTGCTCGAATTACTTTATAGAAGCTCGGATACGGTTATTACGAGAGATGAGATTGCATCGCATGTATGGCCAGGAACCGATGGTATAGGAGTGTCCGATCAAGCGATTGATGCTCTGGTTCGCCGATTGCGCGATCGAATATTCGAAGTTGATCCTGAGCACAAGTATGTAATAACGATTAGGGGGCATGGTTTCCGTTTAGAAAATCCAATACCTTAAACATAAAAGCCTCAAGCGAGGCTTTTAGTGGAGATGGCGGGATTCGAACCCGCGTCCGAAGGATTCAGTTAGCAGATATCTACAAGCATAGTCAATCCTTGTTTTCGCTGAGAAGACGTCGATTGACAGGCGTTCTTCTCAACTATCCACTGCGAGCCTAAACCCGCTCTTGCAGTACTGTCGTGGATCCAATCCTGCCAGCCCCTTCATATTGATCGCCGATCCTCGCACCGATGGGGCGAAGCTTGAGGTGGCGAGCTCTCCTGGGAGAGCGATGATCTACAAGTAGATCGCCTAAGCGGCTACTGGTAGAGCAACGTAGTCAGTGCTATTGGCACTTGTGTGTGCGCTGAGTTTACGAGTTCGGCGCCTCTCGGCTTGCAATCTGTAACGCTCCACCTCCGTCGATACCATTCATCCCCATTAAGTCAAGTATAGCACAAAGAAAGACGATTTTGTGGTATGCGCATAGCCATATCAAGGCGCATAGAATTTCTATATATTATTTACATTGATTATTATAAGGCTATGCGCATATTTTTACCATTCTGCATCGGGAAATGTATTGATTCCTGCATTCTTGTTGATCGTCTTATACATGATGACATCCGAGTAGGGCTCTCCTAATATGCAATCGTGTATTGCCCAACTCCTTCCCCGAATACTTCGATAGAACTCAGGCATACGAAAGGGCACTGAGGCGTCCAGCTTTGCAAACAGATCACCATCTGGTTGAAATCCCGAATTAATCCGCTGCATAAAACGCCTGCCTTTTTGATAGGAAAAGCCATATCGCTCGAATACAATCGCATTGTGATAGGAGAGGGGGTCTATGAAATACACATCATGCCCCAGCGCCCGTACGAATTCGTCAAATGCAGGAATTGCATGTTTTAGCAACCGCAATCCCCGACGAACTTGCCCAGGAGCTAGCCCAGCGATAAGTGCCTTCTCCTCTTCAGCAATATTTCTTCGAAAAACACCAAATTCAGTGGGTGTGCCATCGGGCATTTTATCAACCCCGAAGCGTGGGGAATTAGGATCGTTCACGATGTAAAGCAAGACATGAATCTGTCCATTCATCGTATCTGAGAGATGTGTGTACAACAATGGATCTTGTGCCCCAAATTCATGCCGTAAGTCGAGCACAACGTCGGTGCTGCCTTCGCTAAACCGCAAAGTGAGGAGTGATTGTCCCTCTTCATCGATGAAATCAGCTTGAAGGTTGAATTGTTGTAGCAGGATATCAGGAATGAATCGTGTATATATCGCTTCCTTTTCATCTGCCGATAATTGATTAATCGAAGCTATTGATTTTGGTATCAAGGTTTTCTCCTGGCGAAAGATCTGTCAACATCGCGGGCTGCATCCCTCTCAGCAATTTCTCGTCGTTTATCATATTTACGTTTCCCGCGGGCCAATGCAATCTCTACTTTTGCTCGCCCATGTTTCAGATACATTCTCATAGGCACAACGGTATAACCACGTTGCCGAATTTTTGCATCTAATCGCAAGATTTCCTTTCTATGCAGCAATAGCTTCCTGCGCCGCCGCGGATCATGATTAAACGCGCTAGCCGCCTTATAGGGAGCGATATGGGCATTCACAAGCCAGGCTTCTTCTCCACTTATTTGAACGTATGCTTCCTTCAAGCTTACATCGCCTGATCTCGCAGATTTAATTTCCGTTCCGCGCAATACAATACCCGCCTCAAGGCGATCCTCGAGGATGTAATCATGTGCTGCCTTTTTATTCCTCGCAATTGTCTTAAACGGGTCCTTCTTATCTTTCACCATCTTCACTTTGCTCCCGCAACCATTCTACAGCAATGGCAATGCCATTATCCACCGTTGATTCACTTTGCTCAACAACAATATCTGGAATAAGGCCACTATTGTCAATAACATGACCGTTGGGCGTCAGCCAACGAGCCGATGTCACATGCAGACTGGATCCATCTCGCAATTCCAAAATCGATTGCACAGACCCTTTGCCAAAAGTCGTCTCACCAAGTACAAGCGCTCGTCCATTGTCCTGAAGCGAAGCGGCAACTACTTCGGCTGCACTCGCTGTCCCAGCATTTACCAGAACGACCAAAGGAGTCTCAGAAGCCAATCCATTCTCGTGAACGTAGAAAACCTGGCTCTCCATTCCTCTCTGCTCTTCAACGACGATAAGGCCGTCATCTAGAAATAACCGCGATGAATCTATGGATGAATCGAGTAGACCCCCGGAATTATCCCTTAAGTCGAGAATAATCGATCGTGCCCCGCCTTTCATTAAATCCCGATAGGCTTCCTCGAGTTCGCTTGGAGTTCTATCGCTGAAACGCCGAATAATAATAACGCCGATCCATTGTTCTTCGGGAAGGAGGTGGTGCGAGACCGAGGGTAGGGGGATTAGAGTGCGAGTGATTTCTAACTCAATGTTGTTCTGCTGTGGAGTACGTGGGGCTAGTGTCAAGCGGATCACTGAACCTTCGGGTCCGCGAATGCGAGTGATTATTGATGATAGTGAGGCATCTATGTCTAATGATGCTCCATCAATTGCCAGCAAAATATCGCCTTCGAGGATGCCTGCAGCCTCTGCTGGCCCACCTTCTATCGGAATTAGGTAAAACTTGCCTTGCTCGCCTTTGGAGATTTCTGCTCCTATTCCTGCATATTCTCCCGCCAGCTCATCCGATTGAATTTCGTGTGCAGCAGGTTCAACATATCTGCTATAGGGGTCACGTAAAACCCCTATCATGCCATGGATCATCCCCCGCTCAAGCTCCAGATCGTCTGGAAGGGGGTCCAGGGAATGCGTTTCCAAGAGCCGCCTTGCTTCCTTTACCAGGCTTAATTGTTGTGTTGCAAGCGGCCAGATCTCGCGCGCATGATAACCTGCGGCGAAAGAGAGAAGGGTGATCCCGAATAGCCCTAGCGTGAGAAATGGAATCCAACGTTTTGACATTTAATATCCAATATCCTTTTTTCTAATCCCACTCAGCCCAAGCGGAATCATAATACATAATGTCCAAGAAACTCCATAATAAACATATTTGTTGAAAGAAATCAGGAGCGATGTCTGAAACTGCAATTATGATGTAGGGGGGTACGAATTTCATATAGCAGAATCTTGAATAGACCGTGATAATAAAGAGATGCAGAGGAAGGATTCCCTTTGTCAGGTGTAGGGTTGGTCAATGATTGAAGTTTCTTCGAGCTCAAAAGATCAGCAGGAAGAACCAATAAAGCTCCTCGTTGTAGAGGATGATCCAGCGATGCTTATCGCCTTCCAGGATGTACTCAAGGGCGCGGGCTTCGAAGTCCTTACTGCTTCCAACGGGGAAGCTGCACTAAATCTTCTGGTTCACACCCATCCAGCACTGATCCTTTCCGATATTTCCATGCCGATAATGGATGGCTACGAGTTATTTGAGGCTGTTCGTCAGCAACCGGGAGGAGCTAGCATTCCCTTCATCTTTCTCACCGCCAGGGGGACGCGTGAGGATATTTTCGCCGGAAAATCGTTAGGCGCTGACGACTACATCACAAAACCTGTAACGACCCAGGAACTGCTGTCAGCTGTTCGAGCACGGCTCCAGCGCTCCGACGAACTTATGCTCGCCCAGTTAAAGAGCGCGTATAAGGATAGTCTTTTTGTGTTGGCGAATGCTATTGAAGCCCGAGATTCCTACACGCATGCTCACATGAAGCGCTTAGGCTTGTATGCTAAGGCTCTTGGTAACCAGCTTGGCTGGGAGGGCCCCAGGCTTGAGGTCCTTGAGTTCGGTGCCATTTTGCATGATATTGGTAAAATTTACATACCTGAATCAGTGTTGAGAAAAAGCGGCTCTCTTTCTGATGAAGAATGGGTTGAAATGCACAAACACCCTGAAGTAGGTGCGTTAATGATCCGGGATATCCCCTATCTTGCGCCCGCCATCCCGCTCGTTTTACACCATCATGAGCGCTGGGATGGCAAAGGATATCCAGCCAAGCTCAACGGTGAAGATATCCCCGAGGGCGCCCGGCTTCTTGCAGTAGCGGATGCCTTCGACGCAATGACATCACACCGCTCTTATAGACAAGCAATGTCCATTGAAGATGCCTACGCAGAGATCCGCAATGGTTCAGGGGGGCAGTTTGACCCGAATATTGTAAAGGCCATGGAAAAGTGCTGGGATTCGGGTGTAATCCACAAGATCATAAACAACTCCGACAAAGCAAGCGACTCATAATCCCTTCATATCTACAAACCCAATATCTAGAAATCTCCATTTCTCAACAAGGTTGTATAATCTTTGTTGTCCACTGTGAATACACTTGTTATATATGTTGATGAAAGAATTTCTCCGCCAAATGTACGATCGACTAAATCAGCTCACACGAGGTGGGCTCGATGTACTTCTACTCTCGATAGAGCGATTCACAAAGGCGCGCGCCGCAGCAGTCGCTGCCAGTCTCGCATATTACGCCCTTTTTTCTATCTTCCCTTTCTTTCTTGCACTAATTGCTTCCGCAAGTTTTATCCTTAAAGAAGCAACCATTTTTTCACAAGTTACAGAGCTTATTGTGGTTTTTCTTCCAGTCTCTGAGTCGCTAATAGAGGATAATCTACAGACCGTCATTGCCCTACGCGGATCCATTCGTATTGTCGGTTTCATCGGTTTGGTTTGGGCCGGGACAGGCGTTTTCTCCAGTTTGATTTACAATGTGAATCTTGCCTGGCCTGATACAAAACCTCGCAATTTCATTCGCAATCGGCTTGCCGGGCTCTCGATCATAACTTTAGTGATCGCACTCCTTTCGCTCTATATTGTCTTTTCAACCGTCTCCAACATCCTTTCTCGTTTCGACCCTACACTACTGAAGTTCTTGTCACCCGAAATAGTTCCAGTCAAATCATTCATCACTCATTTCCTTTCGTGGATAATTAAAGTATTTATTTTCTTCCTTCTCTTTCTATGGGCACCAAATACTAGGGTACCTCGACGTGCGGCTCTCGTCGGTGCCATGGTATCTAGCTTAGGTTGGGATATCGCCACAGCGGGCTTCACCTGGTACGTTACAAGCGGGATCGCCACTTACGAACTCGTTTATGGTTCCTTGGGGGCAATTGTTGCGCTCATGCTTTGGTTTTACATCATCAGTTTGGTGATACTTTATGGTGCACACCTTGGGGGAGCGATCACATCTTATTATTCAGTATCGGAAAATGATGCCCCAAATGCCCACTTTGAATAATCCTTTTCCATTCAAACAGCAGCGGTTAACCCTACATAGAACAAACGTACGTCTTAGAGCCCATCCCTAAACTCGGATCCCGAATTATTCATCGAGACACGTAAAACGGGCAGGGGGGGTAAGATTTGTTACTTTCTCCCGATCTCATACCAAGCATGTGCAAATAGTGAGCTTACTGAACGCCGTATCGTTATTCCCATCCCCAAATTTTATGAGTCATTTGATGAGAGGGGGGGGCTTGACCCCAGGTCTTTGTTATGCTAAATTCAGTATGCTTATGATAAGTACTATTATAATAAGCATAATCTTAGAGGCGCATCTCTCTTGATTGGAGCGATAACTCATGGCGTTGATCTTCATCGTAGACACAATTCAAGCTTACCTGGGGGCAATTGCGCTTGCGCGCAGCGAAAATACAACCCGGACCTACAGAAATGCGCTTAACGCGTTCCAGGCCATGCTTTATGAATCAGGGATTGATCCTGTTGAGACCCAGGCCTCAGCGGCAAAGGAAGAATGGATCGCTGATTTCGCCGGAGCGCTTAAATCGTACGCTCCCGCAAGCGAACGGCTCTACCTCACCGCAACCGCTGGCTGGTACGAGTACCTTGCCGCCGAAGAACTCGCCGAGATCAATCTCTCGCGTATTCGAATGCTGATCCGGCGTCGTGGACGCCGCCCCGGTCAGCGTCTCCCCCAGTTTCCGCGAAGACAGATCGAGGATACGGTTGAATACGCAAAAAGCCTCATTTACTCGGTTGTCGATGATGAACGAGCCCGTCTGCGAAATCTGCGGGATCGAGGATTCCTTCTTACACTCGCCGATACGGGCCTCCGTGTTCACGAAGCATGCATCCTGCGCCGTGCGGATATCGATTGGAATGAAGGACGAGCAATCCTGATCGGCAAAGGTAATCGGGAATCGATCGTGCGCTTCTCCTCGCGCTCTCTTGCTGCATTGAAGGATTATCTGCATTCACGGGCGGAACTAGACGGTGGCAGCGGGCGCCCCCTTGCTTCGCTCCCGCTTTTTGCCCGCCACGATCGAGGGGCTGGGAAGAAAATTTTGCCAATAACAACGACCACCGGGCGCGCGATCGTTCATAAGCGTGTTCGTGAAGCGCTTGGCTCCGAAGCCGCCGGCACGATCACGCCCCACTCTTTCCGGCATTATTTTGTTACTACAGTATTACGTGGCTCTGGAGGCAATCTGAAACTTGCCCAGGAGCTCGCCCGGCATCGCAACATTGCCGTAACGCAGCGCTACGCACACTTATCAGATGACGAACTGGATCGCGGCTATCATGAGATTTTCGAGAAGTGAGAATAGATAGTTCCAATTATTGTGGCTTGATTGCCACCTTGCCTACACACTCTGGGTACTTTGCTGTAATACCCTGGTAATAACCACGAATGACCTTGAAATCTTCTTCGATATCACCCGTCGTCTCCATCAATGGACCAAGACCCCCCACTTTGCGGCCATAATCCAGAAAAGCAAAAACAACTGGAGCTGCGGCTTGGTGTGCAATATGGTAGAAGCCGGTCTTCCAATATTTTGTGTTACTGCGAGTCCCCTCGGGGGCTATCCCAACAATGACTCGCTCTCGTGAACGGATCAATTCAACAGTCTGCTGGACCATGTTCTTTTTAGTGCTGCGCTCAATGGGGATGCCACCCAACCGCTTAAATAAACCGCCCAAAGGCCAACGAAAGGCTTCTTTTTTTCCGAACCAGTTAAACTTTATCCCCAGAGCGAATATTACCCCCATGATGAATAATAAGTCCCAATTAGATGTATGCGGCGCCAGGATCGCTACAAATTTCTTTGGCAATAAATGTATCTCTATATCGCTCTTTGCTTTCCATCCTGCTAATGCCAAAAACCATAAAGCAAGTGTCTTTAGCAGAATATTTACTTTTGGAGGACATAACTCATTATTCAGTACCACTCTTGAGCTCCTTCATTTCTTAAGTATTGAACCAGCTCGATCAAACCAAAAACAGATGATAATTACCTTTCCGATCAAATAGCACGTATGTTCTGTTTTACGACCCTGCCCTATCATAGCCCACCATCTTCTCCTTTGACACCTGCCATGAGAAGGCCAAGTTGCTCGGTTGTGGCTTCGCCCTGATGGACAATACCCATAATCTGGCCCTCGAATATAACGGCGATACGGTCGGACAGTGCCAGAATTTCATCAAGGTTTTCAGAGATTAGAAGAGTAGCTGTCCCTTCATTGCGCTGCTCTAGCAGTTGATTGTGTACATATTCTGTCGCACCAATATCCAGCCCGCGAGTAGGTTGGGCAGCGTTAAGAACACGCGGTTGGCGGGAGAGTTCGCGCGCCAGGATGAGTTTCTGGATATTCCCACCGGATAGATTCTTGACGAGAGTCTCTCTTGAGGGGGTCTTGACATTAAATTTGCTGATAAGCTGATCGCTGTGCTTGGCAATCGCAGTCAGATTGAGGAATCCGCGATGGGAATACGGTTGCCGGGTATGCGCACCGATAGCCAGAGCTGCCAAAGTGGCAATCACCGGCAACAAGGCATCAACGAGCGCATTTAGTCGTGCTTGCATGAATAGCAGTAACCTCCTCTGAATCGAGATCTAAAATAAAGGTCGGTAATGGATTATTGATGCGCACACTCCACCGCTGCGCCTGTAATAATTGCGATTGTACTACTTACCATCGGAATTATGGCTGCTCATTCACAATGAGCCTGGCGAGGATCTGTGCAGGATGCAGTGAAACGACCCCTGCTCCATCATGAATTTGCGTTCGGCACGATAACCCGGAGGCAGAAATCTGCACTCCCTGGCCAACTCCTTTACGCACCGCGGGCAGAAGGCGCTCTTCCGCGATTTTCATCGAGAGGGGGTAATGTTCTGTTTCATAACCGAACGCCCCCGCCATACCGCAGCACCCTGAATCGATCTCCTCATATTTGATATCCGCTGCTTCAAACATAACCTTTGACGGCTCCGACCCAATTAACGCCTTCGAATAACAATGATTATGGAATAGGACCGTGACCTTCCCTTCCCGGAATTGAACTCTATCGATAGGGCGCTTTTCAAAGCCATTCGATCGAACGAGAAATTCTTCAAAAGTAAATGAGTTGTCCGCAAGCTTCTTAGCGCGCGCATCGTGCGGGAAGAAATCCAGGTACTCGTCTCGAAGTGTAATGAGACAAGACGGTTCCAGACCAATAACCGGAATCCCTTCTTCAATGTAGGGCGCTAGAGCTTGTATATTTGTCTCCGCAAGCACTTTCGCCTCTTTCAGCAACCCCTTTGAGATCATTGGCCTCCCACAACATACCTGCTCGGAGACCAGTTCAACCCGATAGCCGGCAGCTTCCAGTACCGCCACCGCAGCAATGCCCACCTCGGGATACTGAAATTGAGTGTACGTATCCAAGAAAAGGACAACGACTTCCTTGAAACAGGGTGCCGGATGCTTGGAGAACCACTCGCTGAAGGTCACGCTCGCGAACTGTGGTAGAGCCCTTTGCCGTGCAATCCCCAGCAATTTGTCTTGCATCCACCGAAAACCCCGCATACGACTGAAGAAATTGATGGGAGCTGCAAATGCACTTCCATAGAGTGAGAACTTGGCGATATTCGCAAATAGGAAATCACGAAGAGGGACTCCGTGTTCGGTCCGATAAAGCGCCAGAAACTCGGTTTTCAATCGTGCCATATCCACGGCGGTTGGACATTCCGCCTTGCAACCCTTGCATGCCAGGCAGAGGTCGAGGATCTCATACATTTGATTGCTTGTGAGCGATTCAAGCGGTAATAGTCCACTTATCGCGGCACGAAGTGCGTTTGCTCTGCCGCGAGTGGAATACATCTCTTGCCGAGTTACCTGATAAGACGGACACATCAGGCCATCATCTTTTCGACATACACCTAAGCCGGTGCAGCTCTCTACTGCAGATGCGAAACTTCCCTCTCGAGAATAAGAGAAGAACGTTGGCGGAGAGTCGGTCCGATACGATTCCCCATAGCGGAGATCCGAAGTCAGCGAATCTTTGTCTCCAAATCCGTTAGATGCCGGAACAACTTTTCCGGGATTTAATATTTCGTTTGGGTCGAACACCTCTTTCACTTGACGGAAGGCGTCTGCTAGTTCTGGCCCAAAGAGGCGCTCGTTATACCCCGTGTGGGACAGGCCATCCCCGTGTTCCCCCGAGATAGTTCCCTGCATTGCGATCACCAATTCCACGACTGCGTCTGCGATGCAGCGCATTTTCTCCACGCCCTCTGCTGTTTTTAGATTAACCATAGGGCGAAGATGAAGACAACCAGCGGAGGCATGGGCATACCATTCTCCCGTTGTTCCATGCTCTTGGAGGATGGTGTCCACCCGTCGTACATATTCCCCCAGCTTCTCAACAGGCACCGCCACATCTTCGATAAATGTAATCGGTTTCGTGTCTCCGGGGATGGACATTAGAAGCCCTAATCCTACTTTGCGAACTGCCCAAAGATCAGCCTGATCATCTTCGTTCTCTATCAGAATACCCTCCGGGAGACGCTTGGCGTGCGTTTTCGCCTGCGCTACGCTCTCGCCTGCGTATTCCACGACGAGCAGCGCGGCCGGATCTCCTTGAGCGAAATTCATTTTGCGTGCATACGCCGGGATCTCGCGAGCGCGGGTTAAGAGCATACGCGGGAGAACTTCAACTGCCTCTGGACGAGTCTCTAGTATGCTCGGGGTAGCGTCAGCCGCTTCACTGACGCTATCGAAGGATAATACTTTGAGTACCGTCGCACCAGGTTTAGGGACAAGCCTGAGCTTGGCTCGCCTGAGGATGCCCAATGTGCCCTCTGAGCTGCAGAGCAAGGGAGCTAGGTTTAACCCGGCAGTTGGCGGGTAAGTATCCGCTTCATCAAACCAGACCGCAGGAGCTCCCGGAGAATAATCGATGAGATAATTTAGGCTATAGCCGGATGCCCGTCTCCAAGTCCGCGGCCAACGTTCATGAATGGCATCGCGATGAGCATCAAGGATTGTAAAAACTTTACGATAAATCTCTCCTTCCAGGTTCCTGTTCAATTGCTTATTCTTGAGTGATTCTAATTCAAGCGGTGCAAACGTAGCGACCGAGCCGTCACTTAATACAACATCGGCCTCAAGCAAATGATCGACAACTAGTCCATATCGTATTGAATGCGCACCAGTGGCATTGTTGCCGATCATCCCGCCAATTGTCGCTCGATCAGCTGATGCCGGATCGGGTCCGAACATAAGGCCGTGCTTAGCTGCGACCCGGTTAAGCGCCGCTAATACGACTCCTGGGCCGACTTCAACCGAAAGTTCCCCGGGAGAGAGCGAGTGGATTTGAGTCAGATATTTCGAACAATCGAGGATTATTCCGTGCCCGAGTGTTTGCCCGGCCATACTTGTGCCGGCCCCCCTGGCAATAACCGATACGCCATACTCCTTGGCGATCTCCACGACGGCGCAAATCTCATCTTCATCCCTTGGCAGGGCAACACCAAGGGGTTCGATCTGGAAATTCGATGCATCCGTGCTGTAAAGAATTCGGGTATACACATCAAATTGCACCTCTCCTTCGAGGTGCAATTGTAGATCTCTTTGCAGGTCGGTAAGCGTCTTCTCTGAAAGTTTATCCATACGGAGTTTCGATTTTAAGGATTGAATTATTATGCGATTGTACAATATAAATAGAGAAATTAATCGATCTCTTCGAGAGGCTCATTATTAGATAATCCGATCTTATCATCCAAGAGATATGGACGGAACTCACGCTCTAGGCGTTGCGGCAGCTTGCCACTTATCCCAACAAATTCGCGATTATATGAAATATTTGCTACTTCGCCGTAATCATGGAACATACTGATTAAGCGGCCCTCCTTATATGGTAATTCTACGGTTACCGCAAGCGAGTCTTCAAACATTTCTCGCTCTATAACCGCCAACAACGTGTCCACACCCTCCCCAGTTAGTGCGGAAATTGGGACGGCGCGCTCGAAAGAATCAACCTGTTCGAATACTAGTTCATCATCGGGCAGTCTATCAATCTTATTTAGGGCAGTAATCATTGGAATACCGGAGATTTGAATCTCCTCGAGTGTTATTTGGACCGCCTCTGCTTGAGAAGCAGCATTCGCATGCGTAATATCGACGACATGAAGCAGTAAATCTGCTTCATTGATCTCCTCCAGAGTGGCCCTGAACGCGGCAATGAGTGCCGTAGGCAGTTTCTGAATGAAACCTACAGTGTCTGTAAAGAGTAACGGATGCCCTTTCGAAGATATTACACGGCGGGTTGTAGGATCCAGCGTCGCAAATAGTTCATCGGCAACATAAACTTTAGCGTCTGATAATAAATTTAAGAGTGTAGATTTGCCTGCATTTGTGTAGCCGACAAGCGCCACTGTTGGTATCGCTGATTGCCTCCTGCGCTCTCGGTGACGGCTCCGATGAGCACGGACTTTCTCTAATTCACGTTTCAAGCTAGCGATCCGCCGCCGGATCTCGCGGCGGTCGACTTCAAGCTGAGTCTCGCCAGGCCCGCGTAGCCCTACGCCGCCAACAGATCCGAATCGCCCTCCACCTCCACCCGCCTGTCTAGCAAGGTGGGTCCACGCCCGGGTTAGTCTAGGTAATCGGTACTCATGTTGCGCCAGCTCAACTTGAAGAGCCCCCTCTCGTGTTTGCGCGTGCTGAGCGAAAATATCAAGAATCAGCGCCGTGCGATCGACCACTCGAACGGATTCCCCAAATTCCTTCTCCAGTTCCCTCTGATGCCTTGGATTGAGCTCATCGTCGAACAACACGACATCGGCGACGAGATCCTCCACCAACGCTTTAACTTCTTTAACTTTTCCTGATCCCAAATACGTCTTCGGATTGGGATGATCAAGTGTCTGCTGTGCCTGCCCTACAACATCCAACCCCGCTGTATCCGCGAGAAGCGCGAGTTCTTGAAGTGAATCATCAATTGTAAGTAATCCGGGTTGGTCTCTAATCGCAAGCCCGACAAGGAAAGCTCGTTCCCGTGGATGTGTCGTGGGAATAGCAACCTTACTCATCACTCGCTCCTTGGCGATGACCGAGCAAGCGCGCCGTTAAATCATCCGGTGGAGACGCTCTGAAGGGAAACATCAAGTGGAACATGCTGCCTGGGCAAAGCTCTTCATCATACCCCTGGGAATCGACCCAAATCGTGCCGCCATGTGCTTCGAGGATTCCTTTTGCCAAGTGCAAACCAAGGCCTGGGCCAGGTACACCATCGTTTCTGGTATGCTTTGATCGCCGTCCTGATCCGAATTTCTCGAAAATCGTCGTTTGCGCACCGGGATCGATGCCAACGCCGGTGTCCGCAATCGTAAGCTCGATGAAGCCCGGAAGCATTCTTCCATCTACAACGATCGAACCCCCCTCTGGAGTGAACTTTACAGAATTGCCAAGAACATTGGTGATTGCCTGCAGGAGCCTTTCGGGGTCAACAAATACTGTTTCCTCCGCTGCTGGGAAGATGTTAATATCCAATTTCTGCGATCGCTCGGCAACTTTGACTTCAATCGCTGTACTTGCTTTCTCAAGCAGCTTCTTTATCTGCACCGGTTGAAAGTGCAGCATGAGCATGTTCGTATCAACCATGGAGATATCAACCAACTCGTCTATTATGTGTCTCAATTTCTGAATGCCGGTCTCCACACCAGATACCAAAGGACCGCTCTCCACTTCTCCGCTCTTCAGCAATTCCTTGAGCATTTCTGTATAACCCTCGATAAGCGTTAGCGGCGTTCTCAATTCCTGGGTAGCGACAGTCACGAAATTCAATCGAGTTTCTTCGAGCAGCTCAAAAGCTTCTTGAATCTCATTCTGACTTGTTGTGAGTTTCTCGATAATCACCGCGAATTCTCGATACGCTGCGTATTCAATGATTTGACAGAAAAGGGCCTCAAGATTGTTTTGATAAAGGAGCGCCTTCTCAGCATTAGAGTATTTTTGGACGAGGGAAAATGCTGCGTTCCGCAGGGCATGTAACGCGGAGACAATACCTCGCTCTTGATAGCCGCTCAGTGCATGCTCAACCGAATCAAACTCGATATGGGTCTCAAGCCACACGTCGATACGTTTTTCCAGGACATTAGATTCGCCGGTGAGCATGGCTTCAAGGAGGGCGTCGAGATAGTTTTCCAGCTCTCCCATAGTAAAGATTTGATACTCGCTATTCATTGCGAGCATCCTTCCTGATTCATCCACCCAATCCTGTCGGTACTTAAGGAGAAAATCAACTGTATTAATCATTAGTTATGCATCTTCCGAAATTGGGTTCTCCAAACCATCACGTTATACATTAAGTTTACTCTGATTCCTAACATTGGGTGTATCGATCGAATGATTAGTGCTGATTTTCCAACCAGTACTCTAACACTCGGCCAACCTGTTCCAGGCTATCTGCTGACACTTTATCGACCGTGTCACCGAGAGTGTGCCAATAAGGGTAGTCGAAATCTATGATATCAACTGCGGGAATGCCTTTGCGCAGGAATGGGAGATGATCATCGATTATTGAATATTTTGGAGTATTAATAAATGCTGGGCAGCCCGACTGCTCAGCTGCATTCCAAATATCTTGTACAAGGCCGGGATCAGAATTTTCCTCAACATAAAGCTGGAGATCTCGATCCCCCACCATGTCGACAATCACTACCGCTTCTATTTCCTGGGTAAGGTTTTCGGCGAAATAAGATGATCCAACGATCCAATCCCATCCGCCAATATTCCCGCTGTCTTCGGCATCGAAAAACACAAGCCAAATTGGCTGTCTTAATCGATCACTATCGAGGACATGGGCCAATTCTAACAGAATGGCGACACCCGATGCGCCATCATTTGCACCTGGTACTGGCGCCTCAGGATTTATGGGGTCCCGATCTGCGTATGGCCTGGTATCGTAATGTGCTCCAAGCAGAATAGGTTTACTCTCACTTACTCCGTTCAATTTTCCAATGATATTCATCAGTGGTGTTCCAAGATGATTGAAATACTGGGTTTCAACCTCCCAACCCTTTGCTTCCAATTGTTCGATGATCCACCCGGCTGTTTTCTTGCTCGCCTCACTTCCTGGGGTGCGAGGACCAAATTCCACCTGCGCTTCTACATATCGAAGCGCCCTTTGCCCATCAAATAGGATTCCTTGGCTGGATGCTGTGCACGAGGCGAGCGCGAAAAACAAGACACAACTTAAACTTCGCATAGCCTTTGAATATATAAATGAACAATACGATGGTATTTGATTCAATCCCATGTGGCTATGCGCATTGTTCCTGTGTGTTGTCTAGATATTCGGCTAGAACTGCTGCTGAACGTTCGGCATAGGCACTCGCGCGCTCGCGTCGATTTCGCTTCTGCTCATCTTCCAGCGGTGGCATTAAACCGAAGTTTGCTTTCATCGGTTGAAACAAATTGGGATCCGCATGCGCTATGTAATGGGAAAGCGAGCCAAGCATGGTCTCCCTCGGTAAAACAATAAGTTCCATGCCTTTAATGTGGCGAGAGAGATTAATTCCTGCCAATAACCCCGTTGCCATGTTCCCCAAATATCCTTCCACCCCAGTGAGCTGACCGGCGAAGAAAAGATCGCTTCGCCCTCTATGCTGCAAGTTCGACTTCAGCTGCATCGGTGCATTCAAGAACGTATTCCGGTGCATTTGTCCATACCGTTGAAAACGAGCGCTTTCCAATCCAGGGATCATTCGGAAGACATTTCGCTGATCGTCGTACGTCAAGTTAGTCTGGAAACCCACCATGTTGTATAGGCTTCCCACCAGGTTGTCTTGCCGGAGTTGAAGGACGGCGTGCGGTCGCTTTCCGCTTCTGGGATCTCTTAACCCAACAGGACGCATCGGTCCGAAAGCCAGGCTGTCCCTGCCTCGCTCTGCAAGAATTTCTACCGGCAAACATCCTTCAAAGTAATGATGCGCACCAGCGCGCACCCCCTCCCGGATCTCCTTTTCAAAGCTCCTCAGAGGGATCCTCTTCGCCTGGAGCAAGCCATCAATAAATGCTTCATACTCCTCTTTGTTTAGCGGGCAGTTGATGTAGTCCCCTTCCTCACGATCTCCCCTCTCGTATCGCGACGCACGAAAAGCGATCTGCATATTGATGCTGTCCGCGTCGACGATTGGAGCAAGCGCATCGAAGAAAAAAAGATGGTGCTGGTCAGACAAGGCATCGATTGCCTGCGTCAGAGAATCTGAAGTCAAGGGGCCGGATGCGATTACCACAAATCCCTCGGGGATGCTCTTGGCTTCCTTGCGAATGACCTGGATATTGGGATGTTTTTCAATATGCTTAGTTACATCAAGTGCAAAATGCTCACGGTCGACAGCTAAAGCGCCGCCAGCAGGAATTGCGTTCCGCTCAGCGCAGCTCAATACCATGGAGCCCAAAGTCCGCAACTCCGCCATAAGGACTCCGGAGGCACGATCTGGCAGCTTAGATCCGAGCGAATTGGAGCAAACCAATTCTGCGAAGTATCCCGTTTGGTGAGCCCCAGTCGAGATATCGGGCCGCATCTCATAGAGTTTTACCAGGATACCACGCGTCGCCAGTTGCCAAGCCGCTTCGCTGCCAGCCAATCCTCCCCCGACCACCACTGCTTCTCCACTCATTTTATGATTCTATCATGCCAACGCTGGCATAGTTCTTGCAACATGTTTGCCAGCAAAGTCCAGTCGATGTATACTCACCTGCGAGGCGCAAAATGTTCCGGCAGACCCAAGACCAATCTCTCAGACCACTTACAACAGCTCATCTTGCTCAAACGATGAGCCTTCTGGTTCTATCCAATCAGGAACTGCACGATCGAGTTATCACAGAAATTTCATCGAACCCTGCGTTGGAGCTTCTTGATGAGCGCATCTGCCCGGGTTGCCAGAAGCCTCTACATGCCACCGGACCCTGCCCTCGATGCAGTCGTCAGCTTGAAGGTGAAGATCCAATTGTATTCCTCTCGCCTCGAGATTCTTACCGGCCAAGCAGAAAAAGAGCGCTTGAGGATCAATCACTGGAGCAAGAGCCGGCCGCTCCAGAAGATCTCTCAACTTACGTTTTGTACCAACTCGCGGCGGATCTTAAACCTGAAGATCGGCACGTCGCGGTTTACATACTTGCCAGCCTGGATGAAGATGGCTTCCTAACCAGCCCCCCGCCCTACATTGCCCAGGCTACCCGTTCCAGTCTGCCAAAGGTCATGAATGTTATCGAGTTGATAAATAAAGCCGAACCAGTCGGTCTTGCAACCGAAGGTCCCCGGCAAACGCTTCTCGTTCAACTCGACCAATTAAGCGACCGAGAAGAACCACAATTCGAACTGGCGCGCAGATTGCTGCAAGAATCCTTTACGGAACTCGGTCGTAAGGAATTCGACAAGATCGCTCACAACTTCGAAGTTAGCCCTGCTGCCGTGCGGAAAGCCGCCGCATTCATTCACGACAACTTAAATCCCTACCCTGCACGAGCGTACTGGGGATCCGGTCAACAGCCGCAATCTAGCGACTCCAATGTCTACCACACTCCTGACGTCATGATCTCACGCAATATCTCTGACGAAGATGGCCCGCTTATGGTGGAGATATTTTCTTCGATTTCGGGCTTGCTGCGGGTCAACCCTCTTTTCAAGCAAGCCATGTCGCAGGCTGATGAAGAGCAGAGTGATGAGTGGTCTGAGCATCTGGAAAAGGCGAACCTCTTTGTCAAATGCATTCAGCAGCGCGATAACACGATGCAACGCATGATGGGCTTACTTGCCTCGCAGCAGAGTAACTTTATTCTAGAAGGCGCCCGCCACCTTATTCCCATGACGCGAGCTCAGATAGCGGAAGAGATTGGCGTACACGAATCCACTATTTCAAGAGCGGTGGCAAATAAATCTGTCGCGATGCCAAACGGCAGAATAATTCCTCTTGCGAAATTCTTCGACCGCAGTCTCTCAGTGCGCGATCGAATCAAAGAAATAGTCGAGAACGAAACCAAGCCACTCACTGACGATGTAATCGCCTCGCTTTTACACGAGGAAGGTATTAAGATAGCACGCAGGACTGTCGCGAAATACCGTGCGGTTGAAAACATTCTACCGGCTCGATTACGCGGAGAAAGAAATCTATCGCAGGCAGCCTAAGGTGTAATCTTTGGCCAAGGATACTTCACCTACCAATCCGATCTCACGCTTATTTAAGGTTGATCCCTACCGCGAGCTTTTCCTCTCCCTCGCCGATACTTTAGACAACTCCGTCCTGGTTATATCCGGGACGGAATCGCGTCTACTGACATGCAACCACGAATTTCTTCTTCTCTCAGGTTACGCTCGGAAAGATCTCGATGACCTAAGTCCTTCCGACCTCTTCCCCGGCGAAGAAGGCCACGTAATGCTCGAGAGGATCCTTAACTCGTGGGAGAACCCGGACTGCGTCCTCCAAGATGTTCCACTGCAGACACGGACGGGGGAAGTCATCCTCATTGATCTCGAAGCACATCCGATCGCTCCGCCCCGAACAGCTGTCCTTCTCCAAATAAAACCAGCAAGCGCCCGCTCTCGGATAGAGGAACGCAAACTTGCTGAGGAAACCCTTTTGCGCAGTTTGGAGAACATTACAAACTTGATCATCGCGGGCGGCGCCTCCACTCTGCCAACAGCACTCGAGCTGTGCCTTGATCCGCTTTACGCATCCTACACTGCAATCTATAGGCTCTCGGCAGCCTCGCCTGACTACTTTATCGAGGGGGTCCTGCCCCCTGAATTCCCAGAAACATTTCCTGCCGCCGCAATCGGTAATTTACAGGTATTTACCTCATGGAGCCTGGGGCAACGCCCTGAGGGCGAACTACAGCGTGCTGCGAGAACAGCAGAACTCTCCCATCTGAAGACTGCACTGATTGGAGATGATTCCGCCTGGATCGGTATTTTAATCGTCGGCTGGAAAGAGGAGATCGATCTGAGTCCCGACATTGATCCGCTGATCCGCATCATCGCTAACTTGCTCCACACTTCGATCTACCTGAGCCAGATGCGAACAACCCTCGTCGAGGGTGATACATCGATGAACACCCTTGAGGCAGAGATCACAAGCCAATTCGAAGCCATAGCGGATGCTCTGATAACTGTGGACTCTTCTCTCACCGTAACTAGAGCGAATTCAGCGATCAATCGCCTTCTCGGCTATCGCCCCTCTGAAGTATATGGCCTTGCGATCCAGGATGTCCTTGTTGGTCCCGAGGATGTGACAACCACAATCCTGGACGCGTTGGGGCACAAGCGCACAGCAGAACGTTCGCGGCTCATACTTCATCATCGCGATGGTACACGCCTGCCAGTCCATTTACGAGTTGTTCCTATGACTGGGGCTGCCGAGGATCAGCTTCTCATCGTTCTAAGTGATCAATCTGCCCAACAAGCAATCGAAGATCAAACGGAAATCTTAGCGCAGAGAGCCCTGTTGGGAGAAGTCACCGCGATTTTCGCTCACGAAGTTAGGAATCCCATCAACAACATATCCACTGGTGTCCAACTCGTCGCTTCGCGCCTCGGTGAGAGTCACCCACAATTCGAGTCGCTGGGCCTCATCCGAGCGGAATGTGTTCGCCTCGACCAACTCATGAGTGATGTGCTTTTCTTCGCCCGCCCGCTCCAGCTGAAGATGGACACCCTTAATCTAGCCGAGCTTCTTCAAAGAGTAATTGCGCGATGGGGGCCGCGCTTCAATCAAACCGGCACTCACTGCCACACTTCATTCCATCCTGATACGCCGCTCGCATCGGCGGATCCGAGGACACTTGAACGAGTCATCGTAAACCTAATCAGCAATGCTCTTGAAGCCATGACTGAAGGCGGCACTCTCTCTATCAATATTGCACCAATTGGCCCTGCCCAGGATGGCATGATCGAGCTCAAGGTCGCGGATACCGGTCCGGGGATCCCCTCTGATAAGATCCACCGGATATTTGACCCTTTTTTCACTACGAAAAAGGACGGTACAGGTCTAGGACTAGCGATCAGCCGACGCATAATAACCGCCCATAAAGGGACAATCCAGGTCGAGAGCTTTCCTGATGCAGGTACAGTATTTACAATTCACCTTCCATCTGCGGACCTTAACTCCAAGGAGTGATGAATGACTGCAACGGTATTGATCGTTGACGATGAAGAAACCGCCCGTAACTTCATCAGCGAAGCGTTAATGGATGCTGGCTATGAGGCCATCGAAGCGGGGACCCTGGCAGAGGCGAATAAGGCGATCGACAAGGGCATTGGGGATATTATCTTGCTCGACGTAATGCTCCCCGATGGATCCGGTTTATCTTTACTCGACCGCCTTGCCCTTGAAAATCCCCGGCCGCCGGTGATCTTGATCACCGCATTTGGAGAGATCGATACGGCAGTCGATGCGATGAAGAAAGGCGCTCTCGATTTCCTGCAAAAACCCCTTGATCTTGTACGCCTGCTTCAAGCTATTGAGCGGTCCTCCGAAGTCGTTGGTCTACGCCGGGAGCTCGATCTCCTGCGTCGGACTTCTATTGTGGAAACAGAGATGGTCATTGGTAATACCCAGAGCATGAGGCGAATTATGCACGAAGCTGAACGCGCGGCCCAAGCCTCCGTCTCTGTGCTGATCACAGGTGAAACGGGGACCGGCAAGGAAGTCCTCGCTCGATCGATCCACAGCTTCGGACCTCGCGCAGATACACCCTTCATCCCCATAAACTGTGCTGCGCTTCCAGATACGATGATTGAATCTGAGCTTTTTGGTCATGAAGCAGGAGCCTTCACCGGTGCACAAAAAAAGAAGCCGGGATTGATCGAGATCGCTGACGGTGGTGTCCTCTTCCTCGACGAAATCTCATCTACAAAACAGGAAATGCAAGCCAAGCTGCTGCGAGTCCTGGATGAGCAAAAATTCAGACGGGTTGGCGGAGTAAACGAAATCGTCGTTGACGTTCAGATCATCGCCGCTTCGAATCGGAACCTACCAGCGATGATTGAGGAGGGCACCTTCAGGGAGGACCTCTACTACCGACTGAAGGTCGTTGACCTTCACCTCCCGCCTCTTCGTGAGCGTGTTGTCGATCTTCCGGCACTGACCGGCAACTTCATTCGTCAGATCAACCTCCGTGTAGGTGGCATTGTTGAGGGAATCACTCCGCGTGCGCTCGACGCATTGAAAGCTCACTCATGGCCCGGAAACATCCGTGAACTCCGTCACGTTATCGAGAGAGCTATACTGTTTTGCGACGAGGAAAACATCGATCTCGCCCACCTGCCGCCTGACATCCAAGATCTCGCCTCCTGAATTTTCTGGCACACTACTTGCAACATTCGCCTTCAGACGCAATACCTGGAGGCGAAAATGATTCCCCTTAACTTTAGTGATATTCAAATCCTCATAGCTGCAACAATCTTCATTCTGGGCTTCTTGTTGGTCCTCATCGGCGCTTTAATCTTGGTCAGCCGAGGCTATTCCCGAGAAATGCGGGCGTTGGCGGCTCATACCGCCAGGCTTGGCCAGAAAGGCATAGCCCAAGAGGTTACGGGGCTTGTCAACAGTGCCACGGAGCTCGTCGCTTCGCTCAACGGTCTGGTTCGTACCGCTAGCGGGATCGGGATTCTTCTGATCTCCGTTGGATTAGGCTTGTTGTACGCAGGCTATTGGATCATTCAGCAAATGAGCTGGGCTATATAACCGACTGGATGGGTACTATGCTCAATGACGCAGACATCTTACAGTATTTAAACCAGGTCCTGAACGAAGAAGATCTCTCCAGTGCCATACAACGCATACTTTATGTGCCAGAGGCGTGGCGCGAGATTCACAAAAGCGAATTCCTCACCCTGGCTCTGGAGAAGATTGATCGCGCAGGTTGGTCCCCCGCCACGCTCGCTTCTCTTGCTCTCGGGCAATCTTCACTGGCGAATGCATTGGATTCACTCTCAGCCGAACAAGAGAGTCGAATCGCATATTTATTGGAATCTAAAGTTGGCAATGAGAGCAAGAACCTTGTTGACATCGCGCTGCTCTCTGTTACGTTGCTGAGAATTGAGGCCGATGAAGGGCTTGATGGACTAACCGAAGCGATACTCGAACGCACAGATTTCTGGGCTCAGGCGCTTTCCTGCGCGTGGCCTTATCTCGAATTTGGGCCAGGAATAATCCATGCGTTAATCAGGGATGGAAGTCAAACTGCTATAGGGCTGGCGATACAAATACTGCACTCGAACATGGATGTCTGTCATGCAGTTGAGATTCTCTCAAGCCTTGACCAGGAGTTACATCGTCGGGTCTTAATCAGCTTGAATTATATGCACGAGGAAGAATTGTTCCTGGCTTTTTCCGAATCGGTCAGAGATGAAATCAACTTGGATCTGGCGGATGGTCAACAAGATCCAGGCGATCTTTCTGAACAGGCGATCATTCTTGCAGCAGCCGGGAATGCCCCCGCTGCGCAAAAACTCGTCTCTCAAGCATGGGATCAAACCACACTAATCTCAGCGCAGGTCGCCGATCGATTGGCCGATATCGCCAGAATGCATGATGACCCGGTTCTCGAAGTGGAAGCGCGCAAGCAAGCGCTCCAATTGAAGCTCTCGCCACGGCGGCGCGCTGAATTGGCAAAGGCATTCATTCAAATTGATCGCCATCAAGACGCTCTCGATCTGCTCCAGGAGCCTGAGACAGCACAGGAGTTTATCGCCGCAGGTCAAGCACATATGCTATCAAACGAGTCGGCGTTGGCGGCGGATTGCTTCATTCAGGCCTATGAACACTCGCAAAATGCCCCTGCTCTGGACCCTACATGGATGATGATGCTGTCCGGCGGGCTGGAGGCTTCAGGAAAGTACAGTCAGGCTGTCGATGTTCTGGAGATTCTTACTTCGCAAGAGCCAGTCAACGCAGATCTACGCCACAGTCTAGCCAATTTGCTCGAGAAAGCTGGCGATCCTGACACGGCAGCTGAGCAAGCAGCGTTTGCGCTAACTCTAAAGCCGAAATCACTCCTCTATCGTGAAATCTTGGCCCGTACCCTGCAGAAATCCGGTCGTTCTGAACAGGCTATCCCACATTGGCAAGCAATCACTGTGCGTGACAAACAAGCGCGTGCGAAGTTGAGCGCCTGCGCGATGGATGCTGGCGATTTCGCTTTAGCGAAGCAAAGTGCAGAGGATCTCCTCTCAGATACCCCCGAATCGGTGGAGGCCCAAGTCCTTTTAGGGAAAGCCCTTTTTGCCCTAGGAGAACATCAAGAAGCGGAAGCTCACCTCAAGAAGGTAACCCAACTGACTCCTACGGATGCCGAAGCGTGGATCGCTCTTTCGGATTGTCAACTCTCGAGAGGCGACGAAGAAACTGCCGAAGAGACATTGAACGCCGCTCTCCAAGCAATACCAACGAGCGGAGCCGTTCATGTCGCCAAAGCGCACTCGCTCCGCACAAAGTCCATGCTTACAGAAGCACTCGAGCATATCCGGAAAGCCGTAGACATTGATCCCGAATGCGCCGAGTGGCTTATTGAGCATGGTGATCTACTCAGAGAGCTCGGTCATGTAGAAGAAGCAACTCCAATCCTGCAGTCTGCTCTAGATAAACAGCCTGAGAATTGGCGCGCTCGCGAAGCGTTAGCGCTCACCTACGAGTGCCAGGACAAAATGACTTCAGCTGCAGCATTAATTAAAAGCCTCCCCCGGGATCTAAATCCCGAATCTCTTTGGAACGCAGGGCGCATCCTCGTCCAAGTACCCTCCGAGGAAAATGAAATCACGCTCGAGCTCGGTGTGAAAACCCTTGAAGAGGCTCGTGAAGCCGGATGTGACGACGCCGGCATCGATTACTGGATCGGTCATGGTCTTCGTCGCCAGGGTTCCAACGAAGAGGCTGTCAATTCTTACCAGACTTTCCTGGACAATTCAGAAGAGAATCCCGGCGAGGCACATCTTCAGGGCGTACTCGGTCTTGCACATGCTGCTCTGGCAATGGACGACGCTATTTTGGCAATTGCCTCAATGGAGAAACACCGCGGTCAGTACCCGACCTCTCTCGAAATGCTCATGCTTCTGGCAAAAGCACATATGTCAAATGACGACTTCAGTGTTGCCAAGAATCTCGCCCGCCAGGCTTTCGAGCGCAACCCGATCGAAACAGAAGCGCTCTCTGTATTAAGCATGGCTGCGGAAGCGGACGGCTCACTCGACGAAGCCATCACTGCCCGCAAACAACTTGCCAATCTTCAACCCGACCAGGCGGAACCCTGGCTAGAACTCGCCCGATTGACATGGCTCTCGGGAAACAAGGACGCAAGCCGCAATCACCTGGCTCGCGGTTTGTTCCTGGGCCGGAAAGATAAGCAACTCCTACAAAAAACCGCTGCCTTATGCGGTGAATTCAAATTCCACCCATTGCAATTACGATTGCTCCAGCATGCTTCATCGCTCGATGAAAGTGACCCTGGCATTCACAAGGAATTGGCGGTCGCCGCTGAAAACATCGGTGATTTTGAACAAGCACAGCTGGCGTGGATGCATATTGCCGATCTTCTTCCAGATGATACCCGCCCGCTTGACCGTGCCGCTGATGCACTCTGGAAACTAGATAAGAGAACAGCCGCGATCGGATTGTGGGAACAAGCTACCCAGATCGACCCCGAGAACGCCCGGCACTTTACCGCTCTTGGACGTGCCTATATGCAGGTCGGTGAAATACAGCGCAGCCTGAACTGCTTTGGTCATGCCTTGGCTCTTCAGCCGGACGATCCAGATTTCCTTATTGAAGCCGGTTCAGCTATGACTTACGCAGGTTCGCCTGAGGAGGGCTTGGGAGTGCTGCAGAAGGCCGTATCCATCGTGCCGAACAATCCCATTCCCTTGATCGCTCTAGCTGAAACGCTTCATCTGCTTGGACGCAACACAGATGCCCTGGCGGCTCTGGATCGAGCAGCAATTCTTGCGCCCCTGTCCGCCAAAGGCTTCGCCCTACAAGCCATCACGTCTTTAGAGACGGGAGAACTTAAAAACGCGCAGGAAGCTTTCAACTTGGTCTGCAACTCAGAACCCAAGGACTTTAATGACGTTCTATGGTCTACACGCAGCGCAGTCGCTCACGCGGACTGGGACGCTGCAGTACATACTATCGAAGGCTGGTTAGGCGCCGGCAATGACAGTCCAGAAACAACACTTGAGTACCTCCGCGGTCAGCTCAGGCTGCAAGACTTGCTTTGGGTATACCGCTCAGCCTGTGAGGCAGATACACATGCCCCTTCACAAGTCGATTTATTAGGAGAGCGAAAGAAATATCTCCAACAGATGATTGATCAATATAGATCATCCGGTTCCAACGAATCGATCGGTGACTTGCTCCAGACCTGGTTTGAACTCACCACAGGTACAGAGACCATTGACGAATGGAAGGTATCTCAAAATATACCTCAGCGCATCCTTCATGAATTCACCCAGGCGTTTGCCCTCGCTCAAATCCGCGCAAACCGACCGGCAAAGGCTGAGAATGCCCTTCTGCAAGAGAGTGGGCCTGGCTATAAGGACCCCTATCACACTCTCCTGCTCGGGATTAGCCGAACAATGCTCGGGAGATATGATGACGCTCAGGAGACGCTTCAACAGATTCATAGCAATCCCCTGATACGCCCGCTCGCGCTCTTCCTTGAGGCTAAGTTGTGGCTGAAGGCTGATGACAATGAGAAGGCGATAACAGCACTCAATAGCGCGATTTCACTCTGGCCCGATGAAGCTTCCTGGCAAGCCAAGCTTGCTTTGCTCTATACGGAAAATAACAAGCTTGAAGCCGCGTTACCACACTGGCAGAATGCCGTTGAACTTGATCCTGAGAACGGGGAGTACCTGACTTCACTTGCCCGCACCTACCGTCAAGTAGGTCAATTGACCGACGCGCAAGTCACGTACGCAAAAAGTCTACAGACATCATCCGTAGCCCCCAAAGTATGGAAAGAAGCCGGCGAAGTTGCCCTGGCAATCGGAGATGCAGAGAAAGCTGAAGCCTGGTTCGAAAGAGCTTGCTCCTTAATGCCATCTGATGTTGGTGTGATGATCGGCTCCTCGAGAGCTGCAATAGCTCTGGGGAACGTGAAACAAGCATTAGACCATGCCCGAAAAGCTTATCGACTGGCTCCGAACAACGTGGAGGTTCTCACGGGTTTAGGAGATGTTTTTGCTCACAAAGGTAAGCTCGAGAAAGCCATTCAGATCTATGATCGGGCATTACGCGTCTCTGAAGACGACAGGGTTGTCCAATTAGCTCGCAGCAAACTCCTGCTTCGATTGGGGCGAACCGGGGAGGCTGTCGCAGACCTTCGGGCTCTCACAGAAGAGGAAACAGAATTCGAGGAAGCGTGGGCTGCTCTTTCCGAGGCATACTCTTCGAGCGGTGATAATGACGCTGCTCTAGAAGCCTCCAGCAAGGCGGCGAAACTTGCCCCTCGTAATGTGGAGTATCAACTGCTCCTTGGGCGGAAGTTCAGAGAGTCAGGTCAACTTGACCAGGCACTTAACGTCTTAACGAAGGCCTCGTCCCTTGCCCCCGTTGACGCTCGAATAGCCCGGGAACTTGGAGAAGTTCATAATGCTCGCAGGCAGCCGACGCAGGCTCTTGATGCATATATGCATGCGATTACACTCGACCCAAAGGAAGCGGTAACCTACAAACAAGCAGGGTTGATCCTGAAGGTCTTGAAATCATACGAAAAGGCAGCAGATATGTTTGAAAAAGCTGTTTCGATAAATCCCGTGGATTCAGAAACTCTCCATCAACTTGCTGCTGTACGTGCGCTGCAATTGGTCCATGGCGGTATGGAAGAGCAGGCGGTGACCCTATGATTAACCGTGAAACGATTATTCATCTCATCGATACGGCGTTTCTCGCTGGACGTGCTGACTACGCAAAACACACGGCGAATGATTGGCTCGCAGTATGGCCGGGCGATCTCGAAGTTCAACTTCTGCTAGCCCGTGCGGAAATGGAGCACGGTCAATTCCGTGAAGTCATTCAACGCTTGACTTCAATCCTCTCCACCGACCCGGAATACACCAAAGCCTATGAATTAATGGCCAGCTCCTTACGCACAATCGGCGAGGTTGTAAGAGCCAGAATTTTTGAGGCCTGCGCCAAATCCTTTAGAGGTGAAGAGCTGAATTCACAGGAAGCCCCATCCTGGGTTATCCAGATTCAATTAGCATTGAAATCCCTTGCCCGCGGAGATGAACAGACTGCAATTACCGCCGCGCAAGTGGCGCTTACAACCGATCCTGATCTAGCACTGCCCACGCTAGTTGCCCTAAATGCATCACGAGCGGCAGGTAATCAATCAGCTGTTTCAACTTTGGCAAGAACAGGTCATGAGCGTTGGCCGAACTGTGTCCAATTTCTTTTGACCATGGCTAAGGATCTGCTTCTTGAAGAGAAAATCGACCAGGGAGTCGCCTACCTTCATCAAGCGGTCAGCCACGATACAAGTGGAAGGATCGCCTTGGATGTTCTGGGAAGCGATCATCCCTATAAGAATTTGTGGCCCGAAGAACAATCTGCGGATCTGAGCAGGCCAATTCCTGCTGAGGTAGCTGCAATTCTTGGCGACAACCGCCTTTCCAGTTCCGGTAGTGTCGGCTCGAAAACTATGGGAAGCATCCCGGATTTCGCCTATGTCGCCGGCACAGGTAAGTCCACAAAGAACACCCATAATGCTTCTACACTTAAGCCCGAACCAAGCGACGACCCTCTTCCTAAGCCAGAACCATGGGAATCGTTCAGAGGGCCTGATGCTGGGGATAATCGTGAGAGTGTCGAAAAGCCATTTTCCGAAGAGAGCCTGGTTGAGATAGAACAGGATTTCCGTCGCCTTGCTGGCCGTTTGAATTCCCGGCGGCGCGCACGAGATGAGGACGGGCGCTCTCCAGTTTATGTTGTGCTTTCAAGCCATACGCGTTTGCAGCAGAGTTTCGGTGAAGAAGGCTATTTGAGAGTTAACGAAGCAGTTCTCTCACTGGTCGAAGCGATTCGACGCCGCCCAGGATGGACAGCCTACCGCATCTACCCCGATGACCCGAGCACTCTCGACGCATTCGATATCTCCCCTTGCGATCCTGGCAATGCATGGGAGATGAAACTCCGACTTGCTGATCTCGACCAATCCCTGGCCAAGCGAGGGGAGATGATCGGGGCCTTGCTGATCGTCGGCGGTCACGGGATAGTCCCATTTCACCTACTTCCAAATCCCACAGATGACGATGACGAGGTAGTGCCCTCAGACAATCCATACGCTGCCACTGACGAGAACTATTTTGCCCCAGAATGGCCGGTGGGTCGTATCCCATTCGACCAAGATATAGACGAACTCGTAAAACAACTAGAGCGTTCAACACAAGATCACCGCCAGCTGGTCCGCTCAATGGGTTTGGTGCAACGGTTAAACATCTGGCTTTTCCGCAGATTCACACGGATATTCAGCGGAAATAAGAGGGTTCTTGGCTACACCGCAAGCATTTGGCGAAAAGCATCGTTCTCAGTCTTTAAAACGATTGGCGATCCTCGAGCAATGATCACCTCACCGCCGACAGAGGCGGACCGTCTGCCTTCTGTCGCCATGCGGCCTGCCCGCCTCTCGTATTACAACCTTCACGGTTTGGAGGACGCGCCCGAATGGTATGGCCAACGTGATCCAGTGCGTGACGATAGCACCTTGGTCGAGTTTCCCGTCGCCCTGCGCCCTCAGGATGTAATCAATAGCGGCCGTGCCCCTAAAGTCGTATTCACTGAGGCATGCTATGGGGCCAATTCGATCGCGAAAACCAGGGAATCTGCGCTCAGCCTTAAGTTCCTTTCATCAGGCAGCCGGGCGATTGTTGGTTCAACAAAGATATCCTACGGTTCGATCACCCCTCCCCTGATTGCCGCCGATCTTCTCGGTCGAATATTCTGGATGAATCTCAATCAGAAATTACCTGTCGGTGAGGCTCTACGACGTGCGAAATTGAAGCTCGCAACCGAGATGCACCGCCGGCAGGGTTTCCTCGACGGCGAGGACCAGAAGACTTTGATTTCATTTGTCCTCTATGGTGATCCACTATTCACGCCTGCCGATATCGCCCCTATGCCCGGCGAGAAATCCGTCATCCGCAGAACGACCAGACCCAAGTTGATGAAGACGGTCTGCGCCCTGGGCGGACCTGATATCTCGCCTGACGATTTGAAACCGCACACGCTCAAGAAAGTCAATCTCATCGTTTCTCAATACCTTCCGGGTATGCGGGAAGCTACATGTAAGATCCATCCCCAGCACTTCAATTGCTCGGGCGAGGATCATTCCTGTCCTACTATGCACATGGGCGCTAAATCGCAACCATCCATTGACCGCGGATCGACGGTGATCACACTCTCTAAGCGCATCCTCGATGGCGATCGCAACCACCCCAATTTTGCTCGAATCACGCTTGACGCCTCTGGAAAAGTAACCAAGCTGGCGGTGTCTCGCTAAAACATCACCCTCAAGGGATATGGCACGCTTCTTGCATCTTTATTGGCAGGAAGGAATAGAGTGCCATGTCCCTTGAACTCGATCGACTCGGATTTCATTATTATCACGACCAGCAGCATTACACCCAGGCGGACCTTGACCGCTGGCTGCCTATTTTCCAATCCATTCATACAACCTGGCTCACGCTTAGTGGTTCTCGGTCGCAAGTTATCCCAGAATTCTTCCTACGTGAGTTGATCGAGGCGGATATCGAACCAATCGTTCACCTCGAGGCATCAATCGGCGAACTAAACGTTCGTACCCTCAGACCACTTTTTGCTAAGTACGCCGATTGCGGCATTAAACACATCGTTCTCCATGACCGTCCTAATATGCGCGCTCAGTGGGATCCTTCGAGCTGGTCTCGTGGTGATCTGGTTGAGCGATTCCTCGATCACCTGATCCCCCTGTTCGAGTTTCAGGCCGAGTATGGTCTAAAGCCAATTTTCCCTCCCTTAGAACCTGGCGGGGATTATTGGGATACTGCATTTCTGCGAACATCGTTAGGGTCTCTCCAACGCCGAGGGAAAGGTGAATTACTAAAGAATCTCACTCTCGGCCTCTACCAATGGAGCTATGAGAAACCGCTTGATTGGGGAACTGGCGGCCCGGATGCCTGGTCCTCGGCACAGCCGTACAACACTCCCGCCACCAGCCAGGATCACCGTGGTTTTCGAATCAACGAGTGGTATTCTGCCATCAGCCGCGTGGTTGTTGGAACTGAGCTTCCCATGTTGGTTCTCGCTGGCGGAATTTCCCCTCAAACCAGGGCCCTTGAGACGGGAACCGAGCCAGATCTTACCGCATACACTGAAATTCTTGAGCACATCAGGAGTGATGAAGCTCCCAGTATGGTCCTTAATCTCGCGCTAGATCCACATACAGTTGCTGAAGGGCTGCGAGATAAGTTTGAAGCCAGCGTTGAACAGCCAACGCCCTCTGAGCGGATAAAAGCCAAGGTAAAGAAATTATTTGCCGCTGAAGAAACGAGTGCAACAAATATTAATCACAAGAAAGTCATCTCTCATTACGTACTTCTTCCGATGACAAACCAGCGTAATACAGCCCAGGACTGGGTTGATGTAGGGCCTTTCGCTCTCGCCGTGAAACCAGTAGTCGGTTTCTCTGTGAGGGAAGCCCAATTCGCTGAACGCGTGACGATTATCGGCGGCGAGAAGGATGTTCCTGCAGCAATTGAAGGCCAGCTGCGCAGTGCCGGTTGTGATGTCAATCGCTTCCGGATGGCTGATGCGTCAGAGCTTCTCGTGATGGCAGCCGAACTAGCTTCAAAGAACCTCACTTCAGGAGTTGTCAATGTCTGATGCAAATCCACTTGAGCATTTGCAGCATCTTTCTCAACCCGAACCTCCTAGGCAATTAGGGGAGGCCAAGGTCAAAGTGCTAGGCTTGGGCGGTGGAGGGTCCAACGCCGTCAATCGCATGATTGAGTTGGGAGTGATGGGCGTCGATTTCATCGCAGCCAATACTGACCAACAAGCATTAGCCTCCAGTCTTGCACCCACCCGCATTCAACTTGGGCCCCGGATCACTCGCGGTCTGGGAGCAGGTGGTGACCCCAAGATCGGTGCAGCAGCTGCAATGGAAAGCAGCCGTGATATCGCCGCAGCCCTTGCCGGCGCCGATATGGTTTTTATTACCGCAGGCATGGGCGGAGGAACAGGAACTGGCGCTGCCCCTATCGCTGCAGAAATCGCGCGTGAAGTTGGCGCGGTCGTTATCGCAGTTGTCACAATGCCCTTCAGCTTCGAGATGAGCAAGCGTTCTGATAATGCGCTCGAAGGTGTGCGTCAAATTCAGCCGCACACCAACACGCTGATCACCGTCCCAAATGATCGCTTGCTGCAAGTCGTCCCACGGGATCTAAGCCTGGAGATCGCCTTTCGGATCGCCGATGATGTGCTCCGCCAGGGGGTCCAGGGGATCGCTGAATTGATCACCCGTCCTGGCCTGATCAATGTAGATTTCGCTCATGTGCGCGAGTTAATGACGCATGGCGGCGGCGCCTACATGGCCATTGGATTGGGGAAAGGCGAAGAGAAGGCACCCGCGGCGATCAAGCAGGCACTTCATCACCCCTTATTAGAAATCGACGGCCTCGATAGCGCCACGGGCGTTCTCGTTCACTTCACAGGAGGCGAGGACCTAACACTCTACGAAGTTGGGGAAGCTGTCAACGAGCTGCGTAACGTAACCACGCCTGATATAGACATCATTCTAGGCGCCACAACGGATCCAGCGATGACCGGCCGGGCGCAGGTCATCTTGATCTTCACCGGTGTGGGAGGTTGCCCAATTGCCTCCTCACATGGCTTTGATGAAGTTGCAATCGCATCTTCCCAGGCGCGAAACGACCAAATGGAGAATCTAGACCTACCGACTTTTCTGAGAAGGCGCGCACCAGTCGGTTCAAGGAGCTAACGAACTGTGGATCAGGCAACGATTAAGAAACTCACCCGCGCCGTCGGGAAAAAGTTCCCCGAGATGAACCGAGTTAAACCATCGGTGCGCGAGCAATCTAGCGCTCAGGGAAATGTACAATTTTTGTTGACCTACAAAGGGAAGGCTGAGCTGCCTGGGGGTCGTATGATCAGCCGCATTGTTCGCGTCGTCGCTGATGAGCGGGGACGGATCATAAAGATGAGTACATCAAAATAGCCATGGACGAATATCTGATCAACCTCAACTCGTACGTAAAACTCGCTTTTTGGAAGGTCGCCGTTGGCCTCACCGGGGCCGCGGTCCGCAACCAACGACTCTTTCACCGCGCCTTATGGGTCGCGCCAATCGTTCTCGCCGCGGTCCTAGCCTACATGTTTGGCAGGTTATTTGGGGCGGTTCTGCTCTTGGGTTTAGCAGCTTAACTCGAGCGATGTCGTTGCAGGCCAAAGTCGCCCAGAGTACAATCTGGGCGACTTTCAGTTACTCTCGAGGCACTATCGGTTATTCATGCGAAGTCGTTTGCCAGTTGTGCTCTTTGTTCTAATGATGTTGGTCTGCTTCGCGGCAGGCGCTATTAGCGTGTTGCTTCAAAGTGAGAACAATCGAGATACAACCCCTCAATCAACCTCTTTCGCAGCGATTGACATCGCGCCATCCGCACCAATCCAGAGCGGAGCGGTCTCCATCCTCGTGCTGGGGGTTGACGAGATCAAGCACGACAAGCCGGAGCTTCTTTCTGTCTGGTTTATAAGCTTCCATCCACCTGAAAAATCGATCCATCTCCTCGGAATACCCACGGACATCCTTCTTCCTGACACCGAAATCCCCCTTAGTGAGGCTTTCTCTTTGTGGGAAGCCCCGGACTACGGAGCCGATTTCATAGCGGCGATGGATGATTTCTCCCCTCATCCCATCTTTGGCATCGCCGTTCTAGACGAGGAGGGATACAGTGCTCTAATCGATTACCTGGGCGGTTTCTCCCTGGACGATCAGAACTATGATGGCGATTCAGCGATTGGCACACTTCGATTACTTGAAGATCAACCACTTATCGCTCTCAAACTTCAAGCACAAATCTTGCGCGCGCTGAGTCTAAAAGTACCGGATCTTGGTAAAACACCCGAGCTTACGCCACTCACACTTCTCCTCCCGGAGAATGCTTATACATCCCCCTCGCCGGCACAATTAGCGACACTCGCAAGCCCCCTGCTCCCGCTTCAAGCGGATCTAATTGAGATCACTATTTTGGAGACGACACCTTGATCCAATTCGTAGAACTCTCTGGAATCCCTAGTGTATGATTCAAAACAACTCCTATGCCCCTTTCCATATCGAGGATATTACGAATATTAGATAATTCTCTGATCAGGAATTTCTTGCATATTTGCCAGACTCCGGCTATTTTATTAGAGTCAAGGTTACTAAACAGAAGAAAACGTAATTCATAAATCAACAAGTCTTCTTCGCGAGAAGTTGAAGGAGGTGAAATTCCGAGCGGAACCCACGATCAATTAAACACTGGATCTACAAAAATTCCTAGGAGGAAGAAGATGAAACGTTTAGTCTTACTATCGGTACTCGTTATTGCTGTGCTGGCTCTTGGCGCATGTGCACCGGCCGAGGAAGAATGGGTGGTAACGGTCGCCGTTGAAAACCAATACTTGCCTTTCAACTATCTCAATGGCCAAACTGGTGAACCTGAAGGTTGGGACTATGATGTGTGGGAAGAGATCTGCAAGCGCCTTGGCTGCACTGTCGAATTCGTCGAGGCTTCCTGGGAAGGCATGATCCAGGCTGTCGCCGATGGTCAGTTTGACGCTGCTGGGGATGGCATTACGATCACGGATGAACGCGACGAGATCGTCGATTTCTCGATCGGCTACATCAGCCTCGAACAGAGGCTGATTGTGCGCGCTCTGGATAATCGCATTTCCAGCATCGAAGATATTGTAGCGGATGAGAGCTTGAAACTCGGAACGCAGGGTGGCACAACGAACTATGAAGTAGCTAAGAAATATCTACCTGAAGAACGCATCTCTGCGTTCGAGACATTCCCCTTTGCGATCCAGGCGGTTGTATCAGGTGATCTAGACGCTGCCATCATCGATGACGTTGCCGGTCAAGGTTATGTGGGTGAGAATTCCGAGGCATTGAAATTGGTTGGCGACTCACTTTCCACCGACTGGCTGGGCTTCATCTACCCCGAGGGATCTGAGCTCAAGGCTCAAGTTGACGACGTCTTGCGCGAGATGATGGGAGATGGGTTCCTCGATGCCCTCAATTTGAAATACTTCGGACCCAATTTCACCATCACATACGATGACATCCAATTCCCCGAGTAGAAACAGTCGCCGTGAGCGGTGCGTGACTGGCACTTGATGTGACCGGTACACTCATCGTCTGAGAACAATAGCCGGTGTGCAGGGAAACCTCTGCACACCGGTCTATCTCATAACCCAGGAGTCCCAAGTGCCTGAACAACTAGCTGATCCCCTACTCCAGCCCCATCCCGTGATAAAGATTGAGGTGCAGCGTGAACTTAGAAACTGGCGGGCATTCCCATGGTGGTTCGTCGCCCTACTCTTTATCGCAGGATTGGCTGCCTACACGATTTACACGCAAGAAAATTATCGTGAGGCCTTTCTCTGGATTAAAGCGGGTCTTCAAGTTACCGCAAGTATTTCCCTGATTTCATATTTCATCGCGCTTTTTCTAGGCTTGATAACCGGTCTGGGCCGGCTCTCCAGCAACGTATTCCTGAACAACATAGCACGCCTTTACGTCGAGCTCATCCGCGGTGTGCCCATGATGGTGCTCATCTTCTTCATCGCCCTCGTAGGTGTGCCAGCCGTTGTTGATGGACTTAACAATCTCGGTTATTGGTTTGAGCAGCAGGGACTCACTCTCATCGCTATGGCATTAACTAGCTTTAGCAACAAATCGTTCCCCATGACGGTCCGCGCCATCATTGCTCTGTCGGTGACGTACGGTGCGTTTATCGCCGAAATATTCCGCGCCGGCATCCAGTCCATCGGCCGCGGACAAATGGAAGCTGCGCGCTCGCTGGGCATGAGTTCCGGCCAGGCGATGTATCACATCATCCTCCCCCAGGCTATTCGCAATGTTCTACCGGCTCTAGGTAACGACTTCGTAGCCATGGTGAAGGATTCTTCGCTTGTATCCGT
>JBARSI010000117.1:0-2838 GCA_049644665.1 Anaerolineales bacterium | reverse complement strand
TGGCGTTAGAGGACTTATTACGAAAACATAATCGAGAAGCATTTTCGGACGAGATCAGCCAAAGCTTCCGAGGGATGCCAACACGCCAGATCCTCTCTCATATCGACCCCGAGCAAGTTGACAGCTTATTGCAAGAAGTGGTTGAATTAGAAAATTACTATCGCGATCGATCTAACCTGTACCCCGGCACGCTCGAAACCCTTCGAGCGCTTGATAAGGCGCAGATCCAACTTGCCGTGGTTACCTCTCAAGCTGCCCTTGAGGTAGAGCATGTTCGAGCCTATTTCCCTCTGGATGACATGATCCAGGTATGGGTGTCTGCAGATGACATCTTGCAGCCGAAACCACATCCTGAATCGCTCGAGAAAGCCATGGATCTAATGATGGCAGCTAAAGAACAAACGCTATTTGTCGGAGATACCCATTACGACATCATGGCGGGGAAACTCTCAGGGGTTCTTTCGGGCGCTGCCCTCTGGGGAAGGAACAATGCTCATGATCTGCTGGCGCTTGATCCGGATTTCATTTTCAACGACCCGGTGGAGATCCTGGAATTGTGTCTACCATGAACCCCATCCGTATCGGTATCTTCGGCAGCGGATATATCGCTCAGAAAGCGTATCTGCCGCTTCTCACAAGCTGGCCAAATCTTCATATCAAAGGTGTATTTAGCCGGTCAGCTTCCTCTCTAGAGCAAGCCAAGGAACGATGGCCGGAAATTCCAACCTTCACAAACATGGAAGCCCTGGGCGATCAAGACATAGCTGCTGCATTTGTGCTCACTCCAGCCGAATCGCATTTCGATATCTGTAAGTGGCTCTTGAAGAAAAAGATCCATGTCTTCGTCGAAAAACCAGCGACCACTTCATCCAAATATACCCTTGAACTGGCTATGCTTGCCGATGAACAAAAACGGATATTCATGGTCGGCCTCAACCGCAGATATGCTCCTCTGGTAAAGAAAGCCAAAACATTGATAAACGGTTCAGATATTCGGATGTGCGTCATTGAGAAACATAGGCCGATGGTCCAGCAGCGTGGATTTGAGGAGACGTACTCCGAGGATTTGATCCATCAAATTGACCTACTCCGATATTTCTGTGGGGAGCTTCAACCCGTTCAAACATCAGTCCACTCATCGAAGGGCGAATTTCTCAGCGCGGTAAGCTACCTTAGAACAGAATCCGGTGGACATGCCATACTGCTCGCCAGTCGTGAATCAGGCAGATGGTTAGAGAGCGTAAATATCCATGGCGCAAATACCAGTATTGGATTGAAAATGTTTCAGGAGCTTCGGGTAACCCGGGAGGACGGTGAAAGCATCTCCGGAAACAACAAGGGTGGTGGTTGGAACTCCCATCTGGTAGAGCGGGGATTCCACGCAGAGATCCAACATTTTTGGGATTGTATTCATAAGAATCAAATTCCGTTGACAAACGGCTTTGAAGCCTCCAAAAGCCAGGAGCTTCTGGAAGCTTTGGTTGATTTAGGGAGGAAATGAAACTTTATTGATGAATGGTTTGCGAAAACTCACGATCGGAAAGCGACGGGGCCTGGTGTCTACATCAACAGCGGAAGGGCTCTTTACCATTTTAGCTTTCGACCACCGACAGTCTTTTGAGAAGATGCTCGGTGCAACCCCGGCTATACCAATTCCATATAGCGAGATTGCAGGCGCGAAGCTAGATGTGATTTCACAGCTCGCTGACCAGGCAAGTGCTATCTTGCTCGATCCCCTATATGGCGCGGCACAAGCAATTGCGAACGATGTCCTGCCAGCACAGACAGGTCTGCTCGTCGCTGTTGAAGAGACAGGTTATTCAGGTGAACCCTCGGCCAGGACATCCTCACTCCTTCCAGATTGGGGGGTTGAGAAGATCAAAAGGATGGGCGCAGATGCTGTTAAACTCCTAATCTATTACCATCCGGATGCGGGCCCGGTGGCGGAAGGACAAGAACTTCTGGTCAAAGAAATCGCTCAAGCGTGTCGTTTGCACGATATCGCTCTCTTTCTAGAGGTTGTCTCCTATAGTATTAACCCTTCCATCGAAAAGGCTTCTGAAGCCTTCGCCAAAATAAAGCCTGAGCTCATCACGCGGACCGCCGCGAAACTTAGCAACCTCGATGTCGATGTCTTGAAGCTCGAATTCCCTGTTGATGCCCAACATGATAAAAACGAAGACAATTGGTATGCTGCATGCGAGGCAATTACCAAAGTTGCTGAATGTCCATGGACACTTCTAAGTGCAGGCGTCGATTTTTCCACGTTTGCTAACCAAGTTCGCATTGCTTGCATGGCCGGTGCTTCTGGATATATTGCGGGAAGGACAGTCTGGAAAGAGGGGATTTCCATGGATCCTGCTAACCGAAAGAAATGGCTGAAGCTTGTCGCAATTAAGCGTCTGAATGAACTCCAGCAGATCGCCCTTGAACTTGGTCGACCCTGGCAGGTTCATTACCCACGAGACACAGCTCATTTATATGAGAATTGGTATCGAGAGTATTAATCAGGATCATCGATCTCCATCATCCAGTGAGTTCTATGGGAAACCAAGAAGAAAGCATATTTCTAAATATCATCTGCGAAAACAAGCAAGGAATCCATCAAGGGATATTCGCGGTTTGCTCTGCTCATCCTGTTGTCTTGGAGACAACCATCAAACATGCTTCCATGATGGGATATCCGCTGCTCATCGAATCGACTTCCAACCAGGTCAATCAATATGGCGGATATACAGGAATGACACCTTCCCAGTTTTCAAGATTCATAATGGATCTTTGCCAGAGGTATAACTATCCAGGGCATCGCTTGCTCATGGGCGGCGATCACCTGGGTCC
>JBARSI010000116.1:0-5374 GCA_049644665.1 Anaerolineales bacterium | reverse complement strand
ATAAGAACCTGCTTCGCGAAGATGATGCGGAGTTAGATGGGGAGCCTCTGACCGGGTGAGTGAGGAGCCCACTCCGTCTGAGGAGTCTGAAGATTCAAACCGATTGCGGATATTAAGTGTATATAGTGTGAAGCCGATGGGGCGTGGATCTGGCGATAGGAGCGACGAAGCCATGAGTACACGAAAAAGTCTTACAGTTTTGAGGAGTTTTGCGCTATTGGTCATACTTGCGCTCGCGGCTTGCCAGACCGCGGTGCCGACGAGCACAAGTGAACCCCACCAAGAAGGGCCGCACATCTTTGACACAGCATGGGGCGAGCGCGAGTTATTCCGTGCGAATTTGGTGCGCTCAGAACAAGGGATCCTCGACGAACTGCCCGGCGCAACGGAATACCGCATCGAGTTCACAATAGCAGATGACTTCAATCTGATACGCGGGCATGAAGCGGTCCTCTTCACGAATCAAGAGGCCACATCGCTAGATGCCGTTTACTTCCGACTATACCCCAATGTTACGGGCGGCCGCTCGACCATTTCAAATGTGACCGTGGACGGAGTAGAAGTTGAGACGCGGCTTGAGGAGGGTGATTCCTCCTTGCGAGTCCAGCTTCCAGAGCTGTTGGAGCCAAACGCAAGTGTAGTCGTGGATCTTGGTTTTGAGGTGGAGATCCCGCGGGAGATGGGCGAGTACTATGGTCTGTTCGGGTATTTCAACGATGTCTTGGTACTCGATACATTTTATCCGATGATCCCTGTCTATGATGATGAAGGGTGGAATGCCGCTGTCCCACAGATAAATGGTGATTTAACGTACAACGACGCTGCTTTCTATCTTGTGCAGGTACATTCCCCTGCAGATCTGGTTGTGGTCGCGAGCGGTGTTCGTCTTCAGCGGGTGGTCGCCGGGGATACCCAGACGACTACCTTCGCCAATGGACCGGCGCGCGATTTTTATATCGCTGCGAGTGAGAGATTCACGGTCATCAGCGAAAAGGTGGGCGAGACGACAATCAACAGCTATGCCTTCCCCGAGTGGGGGGAAGGCTCACAAGTGGTCTTGCAGAGTTCAGCTAATGCTTTACGCAGCTTTAATTCCAGGTTTGGCACCTATCCTTATCGTGAGATGGATTTAATGAGCACGCCGATGCTGGCATTGGGGATTGAGTACCCAGGAGCAATGGGCATCGCCCTCAGGTTGTACGACCCGAGTGAAGTTTTCGGCGGTCTTCCATCCCGGGTGTATCTTGAATCGGTCGTCGCACATGAAATAGCCCATCAGTGGTTCTATAGCATGGTGGGCAATGATCAGCCCGATGAACCCTGGATCGATGAGGCTTTGGCGCAATATGCCACTGGTTTGTATTACCAGGATACGTACGACTCCTCAGCGGCGGAGAGTTATCGCTCCTCCTGGCAAGCCCGTTGGGATGGAGTCAATGGATCTGGTATCCCCATCGGATTGTCGGCAGGCGAGTACGAAGGGAGCGAGTATAGTGCGATTGTCTACGGACGCGGCCCGATCTTCATCGCCGAGCTAGCAAACGCGATGGGAATTAATGTATTTGATGATTTCATCAAGACCTATGTACAAGAATATAAGTGGGATATCGGAACTGGGGAGGCCTTCAAGCGCCTGGCTGAGGAGAAGTGTGATTGCGACCTGACTTCGCTGTTTAACGACTGGGTTTACCCATAGAAGTCCACAAAATTCAACCTTACCACCTTCTGAATTACCTCTTCATCCTCTCAAGACCGCACGTACTGATACCATCAGGCGTGCGGTCGCGCTTCCAGTGGTTACAATATTCTCTGGCGGATCGTTCCAATAATTCGTGGGGATTTACCCCTAATCTAGGGTGAATTCACAGATAATAGGTGACATATTCCACTTTGGCGGTTAATATGTGGCGAATATGCTAGGAACCTGGAGGGCTAATGCATGAACTTCCGATCACGGAGAGCATCCTTGAAATCGCTCTACGTCATGCTGCAGATGCCGACTCGAAGAAGATCACTGACATACACCTCGTTATCGGCAAACTCTCCTCCATCATAGATGATTCGGTGCAGTTCTACTGGGATATCGTCAGCGATGGCACAGCCGCGCAGGGGGCAGTACTGCACTTTCGTCGTGTCGCCATCGAGATCGCCTGTCAGGCGTGCGGCGAGTGCTATCATCCGGAGGAGCTCGATCTGAGCTGCCCTGCGTGTGGCAGCCGAGATGTACGGATTGTGGCGGGAGAGGAATTCCGCCTTGAAGCAATTGAAGTGGAATAGGCACATACAATGATGGTATACCTACCGGGAGGGCTGGCATGAAAGAGCGTATCCCTATTGTGGAGAAGATTCTCAGCGCAAACGATCAAATCGCGGTGCAGAACCAATCCATACTCGATTCGTCGGGGATATTGGGCTTGAACTTCATGGCTTCACCCGGGGCTGGGAAAACATCACTTATCGAGCACACGATAAAAGAGCTTAAAGGTAGGCTGAAACTCGCGGTAATTGACGGTGATGTGGCGACAAGCATTGACGCCGATCGTGCTGCTGCGGCAGGTGCGCGGTCGGTGCAGATCAACACGGGCGGGGAATGCCATCTCGATGCGGTCATGCTTCAGGGTGCTCTATCGGTCCTGACTCTCGAGGAGATAGACCTGCTCATCGTTGAAAACGTTGGAAACCTCATCTGTCCTGCGAGCTTCCAACTCGGGACTCATATGAGTATGCTCATAGCTTCTGTGCCCGAAGGGGACGACAAACCCTATAAATATCCAGGGATGTATCGCGGTGTAGATGCACTGGCGATCAACAAAATCGACCTGCTTCCCTACGTTGAATTTGACATGGAGTATTTCCGACAGGGGGTGGAGATTCTCAACCCCGGCCTCGTGACCTTCCCGCTTTCCTGCCGTACGGGAGAAGGGATGGATGCGTATCTATCATGGGTGGAAGCTGAAGTGGAGGCTCATCGTCGAGTTGTAAAATGAGTGAGGTGAGCGGTGTTCGAATCCACATACAGGGGGTGGTTCAGGGGGTTGGATTCCGCCCGTTTGTCTTCTCGTTAGCCGAAGCACAATCGTTGACAGGCTGGGTGCGCAACACATCAGCAGGGGTCGAGATCGAGGTTGATGGCTCGCCGAGCGCGCTGGAAACGTTTATTGAGTCTTTGAGAACAGAGGCTCCCCCGTTGGCGAGGATTGATTCCATTGATGTTGAGACGTGTGAACCCGGCCTACTGCCGGATTTCACGATCCTGCCCTCTAAGTCACTCGCAGATGCATTCCAGCCGATCTCGCCCGATGTGAGTCTATGCGCGGATTGCCGCCAGGAATTATTCGACTCGACTGATCGACGCTTCCGCTACCCATTTATCAACTGCACAAACTGCGGTCCGCGCTTCACAATTATCCAGGATATCCCATACGATCGCCCAAATACGACGATGGCACCTTTCGAGATGTGCCCGGAATGTGCCGCGGAATATCACGATCCGCGTGATCGGCGATTCCACGCTCAGCCTGTAGCCTGTCCAGACTGCGGTCCGCAGATATGGCTGGAAGAGAACGGCGTTCAGCGAGCCGCTCAGGAAGAGGCGCTTCAAGCAGCGCGGCAACTGATTAAAGAGGGAAAAATACTAGCCATTAAGGGACTGGGAGGGTTTCACCTCGCCTGTGATGCGACGAACAACGCAGCAGTAACCGAATTACGGCGCCGCAAGCTGCGTGTTGACAAGCCTTTTGCCGTCATGGTTTATAACATCGAGGCTGTCGGGGATCAGTGTGAACTTGGTGAGACGGAAAGGAACCTGCTGCTCTCGATGGAACGCCCGGTTGTGATCGTCGAGCGCAAGAGAGGATCAACCATCAGCGAGGCGGTCGCCCCCGGGCAGAGCACGATCGGACTGATGTTGCCCTACACACCGTTGCACGAACTTCTTCTTGAGCAAGCCGAAGATTTTCCAGAGGCGTTGGTTATGACCAGCGGCAACCTGAGCGAGGAACCGATCGCAACAGACAATGATGAGGCGCGCAGCCGGCTTGCAGTCTTGGCTGACGCTTTCTTGATGAATGATCGGGATATACGCACGCGCTGTGATGATTCTGTCGTACGTGCCTTCGATGACGGGAATTATCTTTTACGCCGTTCGCGCGGCTATGCCCCCTTTCCTCTTAATCTCGTCTGGGAAGGTCCATCCATTTTAGCCACAGGGCCAGAATTGAAGAACGCATTCTGCCTGACGAAGGGGACCTATGCCTTCATGAGTCACCATATCGGCGATATGGAAAACTATGAGACTTTGCAGTCTTTCGGAGATGGGATCGCTCATTTCGAACGCTTATTCCGGGTTACCCCAGAGGCCATCGCCTACGATCTGCATCCGGATTACCTGGCAACCCGCTACGCGTTCGAGCGGGCGGAGCGCGATGATTTGCCGGCCATTGGAATTCAACATCACCATGCGCACATCGCAGCCTGTATGGCAGAGCACAGCTTGCCAGCGGATGAACGCGTTATTGGAGTCGCCTTCGACGGTACGGGGTATGGAGAGGATGGCGCGATCTGGGGTGGTGAGGTGCTGATCTCTACCTATCGACAATATGAGCGTTTTACCCATCTAGACTACATACGCATGCCTGGAGGCGATGCCGCCGTGCGGAAGCCGTGGCGATTGGCGCTGGCGTGGCTCCATAAGGCCGGGCATCCCTGGGTCGAGGATCTCCCGCCTGTAAAAGCAGCGAGCAAAGCGGAGAAGAGCGTTGTCGCACGGCAGCTCGAGACAGGGTTGAACAGTCCGCAAACGTCTAGTATGGGGCGACTATTCGACGCTGTTTCCGCGCTGATCGGTTTGCGGCAGGAGGTCAGCTACGAGGCGCAAGCGGCTATTGAACTCGAAGCCCAGGTGGACTGGGGCGAAACAGGAGTCTTTCACTTTGATCTCCGTGAAGGGATATTCGACCCTGCCCCGGTTATCCGCTCCATCGTCAACGACCTAAAAGATGGCGTTTCGGGGCAGGTAATCGCGGCGCGTTTTCATAACGGTGTTGCGCAGGCGGTCCTTGAAATCTGTATTGGCGCTCGCGAGAAATTCGGATTAAATCGGGTCGTTCTCAGCGGCGGAGTGTGGCAGAATATGTTCCTGATGCGAAGGACAGTAGATCTCTTGCGGGGGGAAGATTTCGAAATCCTGATCCATCGTCAGGTTCCAGCAAACGATGGCGGATTGGCGCTCGGGCAGGCGGCCATTGCCGCCCATAAGCTCATGAGTTCAATTGGGGAATGAAATGAGTTTAAAGTTGGCGAAACGGAGGTAAGGCGAATGTGTCTAGGTGTTCCCGGAAAAGTGAGTGAAATTTATGAAGCAAATGGCCTAAAA
>JBARSI010000115.1:0-1955 GCA_049644665.1 Anaerolineales bacterium | reverse complement strand
ATCCAGGAGTTGCGCCAAAAGAATATCCAATTAACCCAGGCCTATGAGGAGCTGAAAGCAGCGCAGGAGCAGATCATCGAGAAGGAGCGTCTCGAGCAGGAGTTGGAAGTCGCCCGGGACATCCAGCAGAGCATTCTCCCAAGGGAATTTCCACAATGCCCGCGGCTTGACTTCGGCGCCTGCATCGTGCCCATGGCCGCAGTTGGGGGAGATTTTTACGACTTCATCGCCCTGGACGATGATAGATTCGGTGTCGCTGTTGGCGACGTGACCGATCATGGAGTCCCAGCAGCGCTCTTCATGGCGCTTACGGCAACCTTGCTGCGTGTGGAAGCCCAACGAACGGGTTCTCCCAAGAACGTGCTGGAGGAAGTCAACCGTCTCTTATTGGACATGAACGAGGCGGGGATGTTTGTCACGCTCATCTACGGCATCCTGGACTGCAAGAAAAACACCTTCCAATATGCGCGTGCAGGACACGAACTGCCCATCGTCATGAACCCTCGAGGTAAGTGGGAGAACGTAGGTAAAGCAGTGGGACAACCCCTGGGCTTGTTCAACAAGCCGTTAATCGATGAGCAAACCCTCGACCTGCCGAATGATAGCCTGCTTGTCCTCTATACCGACGGTGTTCCCAATGCCCTGGACAAGAAAAATCAGATGTTCGGTTTGGAGAATTTCCTCATCGGTATTTCAGGAGTAAAGAACCAGCCCGCGCAGGAATTATGCACCCAGGTCCTGGAGATCATGGATGCTTTCCGCGGTGGAGAAGACCCATACGATGACGTGACATTAGTCGCCGTTAAGATTAGTTGATCTAGAAAGAGAAGCGAGCTACCAGATGACGGAAACTATGCAAGCCCTTCGGTCTGCCCCAATCTTTGAAGGTGTGAGCGATAGGATTCTTTCTGATTTCATCCGCTCAAGCCGGATCCGAAAATTTGAAAAAAACGAGATTCTTTTCAGTCAAACCGATCCAGCCGACACTGTTTACGTTGTTCGATCCGGATGTATATCCATCTTTCTTGCCACAGCAGAGGGACGTGAGTTGGTCATTAATGAAATGTACACGGGTGATTGCTTCGGTGAATTGTCCCTTATTACAGATCAGCCTCGCTCGACAGGTGCGCTGGCCCGTGAGAGCAGCGAGGTTATCTCAATCCCTCGCGATATTTTTCTAAAGGGGCTGGAGGCGGAACCGGAGTTAATGCGCCGCGTTCTGGAAACAACAGCTCTGCGTTTGCAGGTGAGCAGTGAACGCGAGAGTGCATTGGCGTTTCTCGATTCTTCAGCGCGAATTGCGAAAGTGCTTCTGCAACTAGACCAACAAGCAGATAACGAAGGAGTGATCAACGTCACCCAGGAAGATCTCGCTCAATATGTTGGCCTGGCCAGACAAACAGTCGCCCAAACGCTCGGACGATGGCGACGGGTTGGCTGGGTTGAAACCGGAAGAGTCCGAATTGTAGTCAAGAATAGAGAGGCTCTTGAGGGATTAGCCATCGCCATTGAGGGATGAGCTTCGCTGTGGAGATTAGTCGCGCCTCTGTCACTTTAATGACAGACAATCCTTGATAAAAGGGCTAGAATATTATCAACCAGCTGCTGGAAAAGAAGTACGACGTTGTGCGAAGAGGAGGTGCCCAAGGCTAAATCAATAACCATCCGCTTGGGGTGAGAGCCTCGTAAGAATTGGAGGAATGGAAATGGCACTAACGAACGAAAAAGTCATCGAAAAAGTGGTCAGTCGACTCACCGAAATGCGCTTGAAGATGGACGCAGAAGAGCGCGCAGTACTTGATGAGATGATCATTGGCGGGCCTGAGGTTATCGCCCATGCAGTGACGGGTGATGTTCAAAAGGTACAGCCCAGGATCAAGCTCGATGATGACAAGTACAGGGTAGTCATACCATAACCAGATGACCACTCATAACGAGTTACAACCATACCCCTG
>JBARSI010000114.1:0-10527 GCA_049644665.1 Anaerolineales bacterium | reverse complement strand
ACGCAAATCTCGTTGCCAATGCGCTCCAAACGCGCCACTGGATCCCCGATCTTGAGACCGGTCGTGAGACCTTTCTGGCTGTGCTTCCGCTGACACACAGCTACGGGATGACCAGCGCCATGAACATACCTATTGCCCTGGGAGCGACGATCGTCCTGCTCCCCGTGTTTGAGTTGGAACAGGTTCTCGACCATATAAAAGAGTATCAACCAACCATCTTCCCGGGTGTGCCTTCAATCTATATGGCCATCAATACAGCACCCAATGCACGCTCTTATGGTGTCTCCTCGATCAAAGCCTGCATCAGCGGGGCAGCGCCACTGCCAATTGAGGTCCAGGAGAAATTCGAGAAGCTCACAAAAGGTCGATTGGTCGAGGGGTACGGTCTTACGGAAGCCTCTCCTGTGACCCATGCAAGTCCGTTCGATGGGCCTCAGAAACCAGGCTCGATGGGCATCCCAATTCCAAACACAGATGCAAAGATCGTCGATCTCGTTTCTGGCGAGGACCTGCCTCCAGGAAAGATCGGTGAATTACTCGTGCGAGGTCCCCAGGTGATGAAAGGCTACTGGGACGAGAAGATAGGGGGTATTGATCCAGGGACAGCGATTGAAGATGGATGGTTGCTGACGGGTGACGTCGCAGCAATGGACACGGATGGTTTCTTCACAATCATCAGCCGAAAACGCGACACGATTATGGCCGGCGCCTATAGCATCTACCCTCGCGATGTTGAAGAGGTGCTGTACGAGAACAGCAAGGTCTTGGAGGTCGCCGTTGTTGGCGTCCAGGCAGACGACGGTGGGCAGCGGGTGAAAGCCTTCGTCGTCCCCCGCCCCGGCAGCAGGCTTTCGAAGGAAGAACTCCTCGAACTTTGCCGCAGACGGCTAGAACCTTATGCTGTTCCCTGGGAGATCGAGTTTCGTGAGGAGCTGCCCAAGTCCTTCGTAGGCAAAGTTCTACGAAGAATGCTTGTCGAGGACACGACTTAGCACCTCCGCGCCATTCTTACTGCGAATGAAGACGCCGGCGACACCACCTATGGTTTGTGGGTTGGTCCTCTGTCAACTCCGATTCTGGCGGAGTTGTATCAGCAAGATGCCGAATTCCTAATCTTTGATCTAGGCCAAACTGGTCGTACAATGGAGAGATTCTGATGCTCTTGAAGAGATCCGCCATCGTCTTCATTCTAATAATTGGCTGTGTGCTGATGTTTAAACCTTCCTGGCTTATCAACCGACTCTCCGCTCACACCCCCGAGGTCCTGTACTCCGTTCAGACCCAGGAGTCCATCCTCGCCCTGACGATCGACGATGGACCCGATCCCTCGACCACACCTCGTATTCTTGATCTTCTATTAGACTATGATGCTCGAGCGACGTTTTTCTTGCTAAGCGATCGCATTCCGGGCAACGAAGCCCTTGTCCAGCGCATCGTGGATGAAGGCCATGAGATCGGCAACCATCTGACCGACGATCAACCGAGCATCCGCCTTTCTGCGGACGAGTTTGAGGGTCGATTACTCCACGCCCAAGAAACCCTTTCCCAGTTCGGTGAGGTCCGCTGGTTTCGGCCCGGATCCGGCTGGTATAACAAATTCATGCGCTCTGTCCTTATTCAGCATGGTTATCGACTCGCCTTGGGTTCCATCCACCCCTTTGACTCTCATATCCCCTCGTCCTGGTTCGCATCCAACTACATCCTGTGGCGGGCTCAACCTGGAGCCATCATCGTTTTACATGACAATGGCGACCGCGGTGGTCGAACGGCGGATACTTTAGAGAAGGTTTTACCGGCACTTATTGCACGCGACTTTCGTTTTGTTACACTAACAGAATTAATCGAGCAGGCGCAGGGTAAAGATTGAACCCCGCGGCCTCATCCACTTATGGATTGTGAGCTTCACGACGTTTCGTAATCAGAGGAGGTATATATGGAATTAAGCCCTTATCAATCGCTTGCAGAACGGTTGAACGCGCTCCCTGATGGCTTCCCTCCGACGGAGGATGGCGCGGAGCTGCGCCTGCTCCAACTCCTCTTCACACCGGAGGAGGCTCAGCTCTCAGCTCAGCTCCGTTTGACAAAAGAAACTTCGAATGAGATCGCTTCCCGCCTAAAGCTGGACCACAAGACTACTCGCGATCTATTGAAGAAAATGTCCCGCAAAGGGCTCATAGACGCCGGGAAGGTTGAGGGCGGCATCGGATTCGGTTTAGAGCCCTTCGTCGTCGGTATTTATGAAAATCAGGCCGGGCGCATCGACAAGGAACTAGCCAAGCGCTTCGAGGATTACTACCAACAATCATTTAGCACCGCGCTGGATGTTAAGCCCCAATTCCACCGCGTGATCCCGGTTAATGAGACTGTGGATGTCGATATGGAAGTTCTCCCCTTCGAAAGCATAACCTCGCTCATCGATCAAGCTAATTCATGGGGTGTCCTCGATTGCATATGCCGGAAGCAGAAGGCACTCATCGGCGAAGCCTGCGACCACCCTCTGGAAGTATGCATGGTGTTCCATGAACGCCCTGACGCCTTCGAGGGGAATCCCGTTATTCGCTCTCTGGATCGCGAAGGTGCGTATGCCGTCATGCATACGGCATCCGAAGCCGGTCTAGTGCATACAATCAGCAATAAACAGGATGGGCATTCGTATATCTGCAATTGCTGTACGTGCTCCTGCGGGATCCTGCGCGGTATGGCAGAGATGGGGGTGGCGAACGTCGTTGCCCGCTCGCCTTTCGTCTCTTCGGTTGATGAAGACCTTTGTACGAAATGCGAAATCTGTGCGGATTACTGCCAGTTTGAGGCGATCACCTATCAGGAGATCGCGGTCGTCGATCGGAATCGCTGCGTGGGCTGCGGCTTGTGCGCGCTTCACTGCCCTGACGAAGCCATGACCCTCAAACGTAGGCCTTCTGAAGAAGTGCTGCCGGTTCCCAAGACGATCTCCGAATGGCGCATGGACCGCGCCGCTGCACGCGGCATAAATATGGATGATGTACTTTGAACCAACCCAAAAGGGGCAATAAAAAACGTAGAAAACTTCATCTCCCCGGCAGAGAGAAGCCGTACGTCATGGCCCATCGCGGGAATAAGGTCGCATTCCCTGAGAATACGATTTCCGCCTTTCAGCAGGCGCTTCAAGACGGCGCCGACATCATTGAAACCGACCTGCATCTATCGGCAGATGATGTTTTCATGTGCATTCATGACAAAACCGTCAACAGGACGACGGATGGACACGGAGCCGTGGCTGAAATGAGCCTGAGCGAACTAAAAAAGTTAAACGCAGCCGCAGCCCATCCTGATCTGCCTCCCGAACCAATACCCACACTAGGAGACCTTGCCAAGATCCTCCCTGCAGATATCGGGCTGGCTTTGGAACTAAAAACCGACCGCTTCATCGAGCCAGCCACGTGCCGGCGTCTCGCGCAGGAGTTAGAACAACTCGGTTTGAAGGCTCGCACTGTGGTGCTCTCCTTCAGTTTGTCGCGATTGGATACTTTCCGCTTGGTGGCGCCCGAGTTGCCTGTAGGTTGGATCACGCTCTCGAAATTCTTTCCGATCAGTGGTGTCGAGATGATCGGCCCTTTCTGGCCGCTGCTCTTCCTGAATCCCTTTTATGTATTGCTTGCCCATTCTCGCCAGCAGATCATTTGTCCGCTTGATCCCAAGCCGGATTCACGCCTCTGGTATTACCGCTTCCTGCGCTGCGACACCGTCCTCACAGATAATCCCGCCGAAACATGCCGGTTACTGGGAAGGCAGCGTGGTTAACTCCTGGACGATCATTCGGCGGATCCTGGTCGACAGTTCTTAGTTGTCATGTGAAAAACCAAATGATTAACGAGGAAAGCTGAATGACCGTCGACAGTTACAAATTCCTGCCGCGTTTAATCGCCATGTTTTACCGCATGACCAAGCGGGAGCTGCAAACGCCGATCCCCTGGACACCACTCGGGCGCCCACTCAGTGAATGTAAATTCGGCTTGGTGACATCCGGTGGTCTGTACGTGCGCGAGTCCGACCGCTTCTTCGATGTCGAGCACGAGCGCCAGAAACCCACCTGGGGGGATCCCAGCTTCCGGGTCATCCCCAGCGACATCGAGAGCGGCGCAGTCGGCGTGAGTCATCTTCACTTCAACACCACCGATGTTGAAGCTGATTTCAACATCCTTCTCCCCATTCACCGCTTTCTCACATTGGTAAAAGAGGGACGAATAGGCGGGTTAGCTGAAAGCAACTATTCTTTTATGGGCTTCCAGGGCTTCCCTCCCGACACAACAGAATGGGAGGAGCGCTATGGCCCCGAGGTGGCGGATGCTTTCATAAGGGAGGGCGTCAACTGTGTCTTACTCACACCGGCCTGACCGGATTGCGCCATAAACGTGCCCGTGCTGGCACGAACGCTTGAAGCCGCGGGGTTGTCGACTGTATTCGTCACAATGATGCCGTGTTGGGCGGAGAAAGCCGGGGTCCCCCGGTCACTCGCGGTGGAATTCCCCTTCGGTCACTCCCTCGGTGAACCGGGAAACGTGGAACAGCAGATGCGGGTAATCCGCCAGGCTCTGGACGTCCTTGAAACCACAGAGATTCCCGGCACGATAGTTCATTCTGACGAACGCTGGCCGCATCCCGCCGATCAGGCGATCAAAGCCTGGCAGCCAGAGGAACCTTCCCCGGTCATCGCCTCCTTAGCCCCTACGTTTAAAGTAATGCTGAGGGAGCGTCGTGAGAAACGGGAATGACGATCTCGCATAGTGATTCAAGCTGAGGGTTCATATGTAGGAAATCTAATGGTTCTTGTGGACACAGGTGATGTGCACCATCTTTAATTCGCACTGCAGCACTTGCAACATCCAGCCTGCATCTTTAGACTTAACGTTGATGTTTTTCATAAAGAGTTGAAAATACATGGAACCCTCGCGGCATTGTCGTTCTGAGGAGCGGAGCGACGAAGAATCTCCCCCAACACTGGGATCTTTTAAGTAAAGCCGAGATTCTTCGCTCCCAATGGTCGCTTAGAATGACATACCTGATTGGCAATTAGAATAATTGTCTTTAGTTTTCGTCGGTGATTCATAAATCTATACGGAGTAATGGAATGCGAAACATAATTAGGTTTTTGATCGGATTATTTCTGATTGGTCTGCTCGCGGGTTGTTCAGTTTCCAGCACTGAAGCCCCCTCACGCGAACCGTCCTCAACCTACCCGATCCTCATCAGCGAGGTAATGGCAGGAAAGCAGGGCAATAATAATTATGAGTTCATCGAGTTATATAACCCGGGCGAGGATCTGATCGACCTTCAAGGCAGGACACTCTGGTATCGCCTCGGAACGAGCGATGATGATTTGCCGGTCTATTCCTGGGAAACCCGCGCCCTTATCCCGCCTCATGGGCATTACCTGCTCATCCGATCTGGCGAAGACCTTGGCCTTCCTGCCGATGCATTCTTCACCCAGGGGTTAAACACCTCTGGAGGAGGTCTAACGCTGCGCAATGCATCCGGTTCCACCGAAGATAGTCTGGGCTGGGGGGCGGCGCCCGAAGGGTTTCTCGAAGGTGTGTCCGCGCCCAAGATCCAGAACGATTATTCACTCGAAAGAAAACCCGGAGGCCCGGCGGGAAACACATCGGATACAGACATCAATGAGACCGATTTTTTCCTGCAGTCTTCTCCCTCACCCCAAAGCACAGGCAGTGCAGCGGTCCCTGCACTCTTCCTTCCATTCCAGATAGAGTTAACAGTGCCTGATTCTCTCAAGCCTGGTGAGAGTTTTCCACTCGTCCTGACACTTCGAAATATCTCCGCTCAACCGATCTTGAATCTCAGCGCCGCCATCCCCATTCCCTCCGAGTTTACTGTTATCGATTCTCCCGCTACTGTCACGCTGAGTGGCGCTGATGCAACATGGACGATTTCCGAGCTGCCCCCTTGGGCAGAAGAGAGTATCCAAATTCCCCTGAAAGTACCCTGGACATATTTCACCACCGCATTTCGAAATTACTACGCTCACTCTTCCGCTGATGGCGCCTACGCTTTCGGCGAACCCGTTTGGATCTCTGTGTCCACCGGCAGCATTCCGATCGGGGCCGCGCGCTCTCTCATCGGATCCGTTGCGACGATTGAAGGCGTCGCCACGATGTACACAGGCGGGTACTTCGCCGGTGCAGGAAACGTTAAGTTATACCTTGAAGACGACAGCGGGGGGGTGCAGATTTACGTCCCGACCGGCGAGGGCGCCCTCGATGTCCCTATCGGCGCAACCGTTCAAGCACGCGGGGTTATGACGCTTTATCGCGGCGCCGTCGAACTCATACCTGGCACTCCCGAGGATGTTCAGGTTTTCGCCTTAGGAGATGCCCCTGAAGCAACTCCTGTTTCACTGCGATTAGCTGTTTACGACAACGAAGGTCTTCCGGGCAAGTTGGTCGAAGTGGAAGGCACAGCCAGCCGGATCGAGGAGTTTTCCTACAGCTTTGAGATCGACCTCGTGGACGACGAAGGTAATCTGTTATCACTCTATGTCGACAAACTGACAGAGATCAACACGGAAGCGATGGAAGAGGGCAGGCTCTATCTTGCAGCGGGGATTATGGAGATACGCGATGGGCGCATGCAGCTTAATCCCCGCCAACAGGATGACCTTCTGGAATTATTTCCACCTCTGGTCCAAATTTCCATAGACGCTCCAAATACGATCCAATCGGGCGAGATCATTACCATCACGATTAGTGCCTCAAACCATACGTCGGAACCGGTTGAAGACCTGCGAATCTGGGCGCCTCTCAACCTGGAGGGAGCACGATTTGTCGAGGCGCTTGACGATGGTGAATTATCCGCTGACATCGTTCAATGGATCATCCCTGAACTCCCTGGAAATGGTGGGACAACCAGCGTGAGCTATCGAGTGCAGGCACAGGCGTTTGATGATGCCATCCTCATCGATGGTTACGGGGCTCACGCACCGTCCTCTGTTGAAATCCTGGTCGGTGAACCAAAACGAATCTTCCTGGGGAGCTACGTGCCTATCTGGGCGATTCAGGGTTCGGGCGAGCGATCACCCTACAAACTAGAAAACGTGACAACTACGGGCGCCGTTATCGGGGCTTTCCCTGACCTTGGCGGGTTCTGGATTCAATCCACAACCCCCGATCTAGACCCTGGAACGTCGGAAGGCCTCTTCATTTCACTTGGCGAACTCTCCATGCCGGTTTCTCTCGGGGATCGAGTTGAGGTTATAGGAAAGATACGTGAGGTCTCGGCGCAGACGCAGCTCGAGATTGTCTCGGTGGATGACGTCACGGTTTTGGGATCGGGGACTACATTGCCAGCAGCCACCCCTCTGGACCCTCCGGAAGCTGAGGATGAATCCACAATCTATTACGAGGCGCTGGAAGGCATGCTCGTATCTGTTGATGAACCTGCTGTTGTTGTCGGTCCGACAACTCGCTTCGGTGAATCGGTTACCGTACTCGCTAAACACGAGATTTTCCGCGTCCTGCGTGGTGAGCCAACCGGACAGCTTATCGTGATCGATGACGGCTCCAGCGAGGAGCATTTAGACCGTTCGACCCTTCCTTATGCTGTGTCCACTGGCGATCAGATCGCTGATTTACAAGGGCCGCTCGCTTTCACTTATGGCCAATATAAAATTGAGCCGAATAACTCACCTGAGATCACATCCGTCCCACACGATTCCGAATCTCTCCCCTCAATTGAACCCCCCTTGTTCAGCCTGATGACATGGAACGTCGAGAATCTCTTCGACATTCTTGATCCGCACCCTTCCAGCCCTCCTCGCCCGCGAAAGGCGAATTATGAACTCGAACTTACGAAAGTGGCGAACACGCTGCTGGCAGCTGGAGCCCCCACCATCGTGGGCTTACAGGAGGTTGAAAACCTCGGCATCATGGATGACCTTGCCGCTCATGAACTGCTCTCACCCTTCGATTATCAGCCGGTCCTGCTCGAAGGAACCGACAGCCGCGGGATTGATGTGGCTTACCTGGTGCGCGGCGATCGCGCCCAGATCCTGGATGTGCAGCAATTTGTGGCGCCGGAAGGGTTAACGAGCCGGCCACCGCTCCTCATCAAGGTCCAAGTGGGCTTGGGAGATGAAAAGCGCATTCTCTATATCCTCAACAACCACTTCACTTCACTCGCCGGCGGGGAGGCTGCGACGGAGCCTCGCCGGGCAGCCCAGTCCGCCTGGAACATCGAGAGCGTCAATCTCCTGCGCGCCGCTGACCCGGATGCACACTTCGTCGTACTGGGCGATCTGAACTCCTTCTACGACTCACTTCCGATTGACGTCCTGCGCGAGTCTGGATTGAGGCATGTTTTTGAGCTCTTGCCCGGAAAAGAACGTTACACCTACATCTATCAAGGAGTGGCACAGACACTCGATCACATCCTGGTTTCTCCCTCTCTTTGGGCCGCGCTTGAAGAAGTCCACGTCCTGCACACCAACGCGGACTTCGCAATGCCGGATCCGGAAGATGATTCTCCCATCCATAAGTCGGATCACGATCCGGTGATTGTAATTATTGACGCCGCGCGTATTGAGTAATCTCGGGGACAAGCTGTAGATCTAAAGAAGAACGAGGGTACTGCTTAAATATGCCGCTTCTATTCGGGATTCAGACGTCCTTAAGCCGGTCACGCGCATCGAGCGCCTGACCGAAGATCATCCCTAGCAGTGCCAGGCCGAGAACGCTGGCGAAGCCCACAATGTCTACCCACACGCCTTGAAAGAGGTACGGCAGTACAAGCAGGATTGCTAAACCTACCAGCATCCCGATAACCGCACCCCTGATGATCTTAGGGAGATCCGTCCAAATTTTTGTGATAGAAAAAGGTTCAACACTATCGCGATGTTTTTTGGCAACGCCTTTCTGAACCTTCCTATCCTTGATGTTGGGATCGCGAAGTTGAATCTGTCGATCTCTAATCTTGCGTATGCGCTCCTGCTCATTCTGATTGCTCATATTTGCCTCCGCGTTTCAGCCCTACAGTCCAAACACGAATTACCAGTACTCCATTCCTTTGATTCCCCTCAAGATTGTAGTCTGAAGCACCCTCAGTGCAAACGATCCCGAGAGCAAATCAATTAAGCGCCTTGTTGGGAAAAACGGGCTCTGGATCGATACGATCCGACCCTAAACGTATTGGTCCCTTTTACGGGGCATTGTAGAGATATTAGCCAGTGTATTCGCTAGAGCTATTATCCGACAAGATTGGCCACAAAACAGTGGGGGCGGCAATTTCGCCGCCCCCGCTACTTTGTGTTGAAAACCAACGCTAGCCGATTTGAGAGAGACTCTTATGAAGTCTCCTCCATCGCCTCGGCGGCTGCGGCGTTTAGTTCTTCGAGTAAACCAGGGATATCTGCAAAGTCACCCTGCAGAATCGCCGCGAAAGTGTCTCCGACATCACGGCGAACGGATCCCCAGGAGGACCACCCGGGTTCGGCTACACCGAGGGGTCCCAAAGCGATCCCTTCAGCCCAAAGCGGATTCGCCGCAATGTAGTCGCCGAGCAGGTCGACCGTGCTCGCTCGCGTCGGGTGATAGGCGCTCACCTCAACCCACTTCGCCATTGTCTCCGGGCTGGTGAACCAGCGCAGGAACAGCCAGGAGGCCAGCTCCTGCTCAGGGTTGGACAGCACGATGGCCGAGTTCTGCGCGTAAGCGTTTATCGCTCCATCTCCAACGCCCGGGAAGGCGATGAAGCCCCATGCATCGTCGGTCATCATGCCTTCTGCCTCGAAGGCACTCACCTGATAGGTATAGCCCGCTGTCGAGCTCATCGTGAAGAGGGCTTTACGAGAGGCGAACTCAGGGTTGGGATAGTCTTCTGTCGGGAAAGCGCAGCCCTCATCCCAGAGTTCTTTCAGGAACTCCGCGACTTCCTGAACGACTGGTTTGGTGAAGTCGTAACCCGTGCCAGCCGCATCGTATAGATCCCCGCCGAATGCGAACACCCATGATGCGATGTTGGAAGCGCCGGTGTAGAGCACCAAACCGCCCATTCCGTCGTTATTGGGGTCGTCATCAGCAGCGTTTGCGGCCGTGGCTGCGCAGGCCTGCTCTTTAAACTCCTCCTTCGTAGCTGGTGGATTGGCAAACCCGAGCTCCTGCGCCCAAGTGTGATTGTAAAAGAGCACATTAGAGGATTGACCATGCGGGAAACCAACGCGAGCTCCATCTGCATTGACGCCGTTAGCAAAAGTGCCTTCGTAGAAGTCCGCGACATCCGCATCGCTCAAACCCCAATACTCGTCATTGATGAAGTCGTTCATGTCCGCCAGGACATCGACCGAATACCAGGTGTCCAGAGCATTGGTGTACCCAACCACAACATTGGGTAGATCACCGGACTGAACAGCAGCGTTCATCGCATCTTCTAGATCACGGTAAGCACCCTGATCCAGTGCTTCAACCATTATTCCCCACTCGTTGGTGGCGTTAAACTCATCAACAAGCGCTGTAAGACCCTCACCTGTGGTTCCTGTACCCC
>JBARSI010000113.1:0-3712 GCA_049644665.1 Anaerolineales bacterium | reverse complement strand
TCTGACATCCTGTTCGATCACCCTCCCGCACCTGAAGAGCGTGTTAAATGCCCTGGATGCGGTGATGTTCTCAAGGTTGTGACGCTCTCGCCTCTGGGACTCGAGTGGGCTTGGGAGGATCTCCTCGAAGGTCCTGAGTATTCGGTTCGATCTTCAGCGTGGAGACGAGGGTTAAGTTAAAAGCTCGTGATACATTCTGGACGATGCTCACTCGGAGAATAGGATCATCATAATTGAACATGCATTGATGAAGCACAAGGTGTTTTTTTGAAGAATAGCCGATTTTATCTGCGGCATGATGAGGGAATCTACGTATGGAGGCCTTATGGTCAGGAGTCCTTGTCCTGAATGTGACACCAGAATTACTTTCTCATCGAATCTGAGTCCTAAGCGTGGAGATCGTACAATCTGTCCGAAGTGCCTCACCCAACTCGTGGTATTTCGAGAGAATCCTATTGAACTCGATTGGGCTTTTATCGAGCCATTTGAGGTGCTTCGGCGAGCCGATGTTCGTGAAGGAGACCTAGACGAGTATTTGGGAATTGGCGAGAGGCAGTCGCCACTCGAGGAGCCTTAATCTCAAGGGGCCAAGGTGAAAAACCAGCCCACGAATACGTCAGTATGAATCGGGGAAAGAAGTTGGAAACGATGTTGCGACTCTTCAACCCGCTGATAGTAGGACGCACAACAGGCATGAAAGGTTATCAGGAGTAAATGAAAACGGCGAAGGGATATTGTCTGAATTGCGGGACAGCTCTTCCTTTAGGCAAGAAGCCTCGGAAGGGTCAACGGACTTTGTGTTTCGCGTGCGGCGCAGAGTTGAGAATTACACAGCTGTCACCGATTGAACTGGAATGGACATTCTATGAGGGGGACCGACCCACTGGATTGAAGACCGATCACAGCTTCTCGCGTAGATTGCGCGACCATTGAGCACCCGAAGATCGGGCAGCTCCTTATAAAGTGGAAGGCGGATCGCGGGGTTGGGCTTAATCCTGCGAACCTCGATTGATCACGTGAACGGATCAAAGGAAAGATCCGAAACCAAAGGAGACGGTTATGACAAATTCTCATCCGCCAGGCAAAACTCAGGCCCGACGACAGAGCAATGACGGAAAAACAGTACAGCGGTCTTTAGGACCTGTCGATAACTTGGAAGCCTACGTGCCAGCTGATTGGTGGCGTTGGATTTTTACCCCTTTATACCTCAAGACGGATGCCGATGTCGTCGCTGACGCGGAGATCACCGCAGGTGAGGTGGATACTCTTCTCCAGGTGATCAAACCAGATCCCGGCATGAGTATCTTGGATCTGTGCTGCGGTCAGGGTAGGCATACTCTCGAGTTCTGGCGCAAGGGGTACCATGGCGTGGAGGGATTAGATCGTTCTCACTATCTCATCCAGAAAGCCCGAAAACAAGCACAGGCCGAGAAACTCGACGCCCGCTTTCGAGAGGGTGATGCGCGCAAGATCTCTAATCGACCAGACACTTTTGATGCCGTCATGATCCTGGGAAACAGCTTTGGCTACTTTGAGACGATAGATGATGATCTGCGTGTGCTAACGGGGGTTTTCCGCGTGCTTAAGCCAGGAGGCATGCTCGTCCTGGATCTGACCGATGGCGATTACATGCGGTCGAACTTCCAACCGCGCTCGTGGGAATGGGCTGATAAGAGACTCTTCGTGTGCCGTGAACGGGCGCTATCCACCGGCGGTCAGCGGCTCATTACGCGTGAAATCATAAGCCACACCGACAAAGGTATCCTCGCCGACCAGTTCTATTCGGAGAGATTGTACAGCAAGGATGATATTGCTCGCTTGGTCCGGGATGCCGGATTCTCGAACGTCCAGCATCATGAAGGGTTTGTCTCAAATTCTCAGCGCAACCAGGATCTAGGGATGATGGCGCAAAGGATCCTACTCACCTGCAATGCCCACAAACCAAGTATCCCTGGGTCATCGAGCGAACTACCTGCATTGACCAACGTGGTTGTCGTCATGGGGGACCCCCGGAAGAAAGACGAAGTCAAGCCGGCGATGGTCTTCGATGAAGATGATTTCCATACGATCCGGCAACTGGAATCCGCACTGGATAGTTTGGGATCGAGACAGATCGCTTATCTCAACGACCACGATTCCCTGCTCAAGACGTTGGATAGTATGCGTGGGGAGATAGACCTGGTGTTCAACCTTTGCGACGAGGGGTATGTGAACGATCCTCGGAAAGAACTCCATGTTCCTGCAATGCTGGAGGCTTTAGGGATACCTTACACAGGCTCCGGTCCGCAGTGTTTAGCGTTTTGCTATGATAAATCGCTGGTGCGAGGGGTTGCGAGCGAAATGGGGATACAAGTGCCAGAAGGGCAGCTTATCCAAACCGATAGTTCTACCCTCGACTTGACTTTAACCTTTCCTGTGATTGTCAAACCCAACTTCGGGGATTCAAGCTTCGGGATCATCCAGCGCTCTGTCGTTCACACAGCCGAGGAACTCCTGGACGCGGTCGGGGAAATCCGCCGTCGATTTGGGTACGACAAACCTGTCCTGGTTGAGGAATTTCTTACCGGGCAAGATCTGAGCGTTGGGATCCTGGGCAACCCTCCAGAGGACTACATTCTTCTGCCAATGGTCGAAGAGGATTACTCCTCACTCCCGGAGGGGCTGCCAAGAATCTGTGGTTATGAAGCCAAGTGGCTTCCGGATTCCCCATATTGGAACCTCCAATCGATTCCAGCCGTGCTTCACGATGGTGTGAGGGATATGATCGTTGATTCCTGTGTCAAGTTATTTGTACGCCTGGAGTGCCGGGATTACTGCCGCTTTGATTGGCGACTCGATGCCAATGGCATACCAAAGCTGCTTGAAGTGAATCCCAATCCGGGCTGGTGTTGGGATGGACACTTGGCGAAAATGTCTTATCTCGCTGGGATGTCCTATGCCGATATGTTGGGGTCTATCCTTGGGGCTGCCGAACGCCGTCTATACCAAGAAAGAACTGCCATGCGGCACTCCAGTCCTTCTGTGTCTTCCCCATCAAATCGAGGTGTATCGCTACCGACGCAAGAAAAACCCATGTCAGCGTCCGAGAATAGGCAACAAGGGGCTATTGAGTTAAATCCGGATCATAACCTGCCGATGAGGAAGTAAATGTTCTCCTTAAACAAATGAGGCTGATTGAAAATGATAAGCAGTTCGATTATAAATTTCAAATCACATTTCGTTGCCGATTCTTGAGGTCAAGACTTAGATTTTCTAAAAAAAACAACGACATGAGTCATGCCATCCATAAATAGTGAGTTTATCATTGCCGCGTTAGTAGTTGGAGAAAAAATGAGTGAAGATCCAATCCCAGTAACCAGATATAGAAAGAGCATATAAGATCTAGCCCTCTGGTATTTTTCCCCAGCAGCACCTCCAGTGAGGTTTAGATCTGGAGGTGTTTTATGTTCCCCAAGAACCTAGACGATATCGTCGATTCGACTGATAAGTGCAACAAGGACTTGTGAGAATAAAGATCCATTTTGCTCTAATCAGGGTTTTGAATACGAGCCATAGCTTTGGTGCCGCTTCCCGCATATAATTACGTTTACTCGATGGAAGGTCACTCGTGCAAGTCATCATCACCACCTCAGACGCCGACGACTATGACTTCATCGCCTCCGTGCTTCGGCGAGCCGGCTTCGATCCACTCCCACGGACCAACCTTAAGGTC
>JBARSI010000112.1:0-6250 GCA_049644665.1 Anaerolineales bacterium | reverse complement strand
CCCGAATAGATCCCGCCGCCGCGATCCTCAGCATGGTTGTTTTCTACGACGCTGTCGATCAACTGGAGTACGCTATCGTTTCGAATTCCTCCACCATCGCAGGTCACCTCCGTGCAGGTGTTGTTTTCCAACCTGGTGGAATTAAGAATCACCGTGCTTCCAGGACCGATATCGAGCGCCCCGCCGCCCGCGGCGGCCGTGTTGTTGTAGAAAACCACATCCAGGAGCGTGACCAGGCTGCCCTGGACGTTCAAACCCCCACCGGTAGTTGGCGACTTGCCATCACGGATGCGCACCCCGGTGATGTTTGTGCCGCTTGCCGAGGTGATATACAGAACGCGATCATCGAAATCGACGCCCCCCTTGATGAATGTGAAACCTGATCCAGCCCCGGCGATAAGGACCGCCTCGGTGATATCAAGATCCCCAAGACTGTTATCCGCCGAATCCCCCGTATCAAAACCATCAATGGTCAGGGTATAGGTCCCTGCAGGTAGATTGATCGTATCGAACAGTCCGCTGCCGGCCTGGCAGCCCCCATAAGGGAGGTTTGTATTTGCCGCCTGGATCGCTTCTCTAAGGGAGCAACCACTTCCGGTACCATACTCATCTACTGTTGTTGTGACATTGATTATCATCGCAGCATTGACGCGCTGCAATAGCCCAAACCCAGAAAAGAGCAATACAACAAGGGATGCAACATGGACATACTTTCGTGCATTCTTCTTACGATGGCATGATAGACGCAAGTGGATAGATAGATCTGCCATGAAGGTCTGCTCCTCTACTTGAAAACGGGCTGTGCTGGCGACGAGAATGCCATTTTCGATCTAGATTTTCGATGGAGTATCCGATGAAGAGCGTGGAGTAAGCGAGAACGATCAGCGGATACTGGAAACGAGACTGAACGGAGCCAACTGTGAAGCGGCTATATAAAAAGTAGCGCCCAAACTATGGCATTGTGGAGCACGAAAATGACTAATCAACCAATGAAAATACCGCTATCAATGTCTCAAGGGGTACCCTTGAGCAGGGATTCCCCCAAGTATTTACATTTTGGTTGAAAAGATGGGGGCTGTCAACATACTTGTAACCTGGACAGGGGAGATGCTGCCCTTCATGAAAAGACATTCCAAGAGGAAGCTCAGGGAAGGCTCAGGTTCAACTTGTTGATGACGGAACGCAGGGAATGAAAGGGCACGGAGATGCCGCGTCCCTACCATGAGACCGATACAATAGGTTCCCATCCTAGCGGAGGATGAGCGGCAGGAAGAGGCTGTAAGGATAATCTGATTCAAAAGCCCCGATGTCACAGCGTTCACCAACCGGTCGGACCACAAGGCGGGCATCGGTTGCCTCGCATGCGTTCCCGCCGCTACCCGGCACAGCCGGGTTACCAGCCTCCAACGCCGGGCTGCCGGGCAGCAAGGCTATGGTGTTCACCGGACCGCCGTTATCGGTTAGCGGTCCCAGATTGGGATCGGTGTTGGGCAAATCGCCTGGTCCTGATAAAGCACACGAATTGAGGCTCTCCAGGTTATATCCCTGGGAGACAATCGTTCCGCTTCCGCCGCTCAAACAGTTCCCGTTTACATTCCAGGCCAGGATCGAATTCCTCACATTAACTTGAGCGAAATTGCGGATTCCGCCCGTGCCCGCACCGCCCCCGGTCATATTACCGGAAATGGTCACATTATTCAGCGTGAGCGTGGTAAACGCGCCAGTATGCAGGATCGCGCCCCCGTCAGGGGCCGTGTTGCCGTAGAGGGTCACATTGCTCAAGTTCAGGTTTGCTTGACTGTGCACTCCCCCGCCCGTATTCGTGGCGGTATTGTTGCTGATGGTCACGTTTAAAAAGTCAGCCGGCTGGTTTAATATGATTCCCCCACCGGACCCGCTTCCGCCCAGAATTTCATTGTGATCGATCCAAGACTCCTCCACCGAGAGCGTGCAGCAGGAATGGTTAATGCCTGCTCCCAAACCTTCTGCAATCGTGTTGTATCGGACATCGACACCTGAGAGCGTGAGGATATTGGAATTGAAGATTCCTCCCCCATAGGTGGTTCCACTCGATACGTTATAGGAGACTGATGTGTCTACAATTTCCATGTCCCCGGTGTTATAAATCCCGACTCCATAGCCGTTAGTGGGGGCAGTAAACTCGTTGTGCTCGATAAAGGAGTCCTCAACCATTGCCACGCCGGGACCAGAATTAAAAATCCCGCCGCCATTCACATCAGCGCCTGTCACCTGATTATTCCGGACTTCAGTGGAATAAAGATTCATCACGCCCATATTGTAGATCCCACCGCCCATCATGGATGCTTGATTATGGCTGACGACACAGCGGTGGAGGTTCAGTGTTCCCTGGTTGGATATCCCTCCTCCGAGAAGCGTGTCCACATTCTCTGTGATCGTACTGTCATACACGGTGAGCGTGCCGTTATTTGAGATCCCGCCACCTATACTCGCAGGACTGTAGCCATCCCGAATAGTGACGTCGTGGATTTCCACCGATCCGTTGATCACCTGGACGGGAACAAATATGTCCAGCCCAGTTATCGTGGTGTCGGATTCTCCAGCCCCCAACAAGGTTAGGTTTTTACCCTCGTAAAAGAGCAGAATTTGATCATAAGTACCAGGTGCCATGTTGAGCGTATCCCCATCGACCGCGTCTGTAATCGCAGTATCGATCCGGCAGTACACCACGCCGTATGGGTTGATCTGCCCCGGGGTGCTCACGCATCCCGGCGCATCATCGTCAACAGCAATCGAGCCCGAGGAAACTGGTACGGCGGGAATGAAAAGCATAAACAGTAGACAGATTACGGAGAAGTATTTGATCAGGCGTCGAGATCGAATCGTATGCATCCGTACACCTTTATTTTAGCGTATGAGGGAGAATCGCTTATGTTCAGTCTCCTTAGGCATGGATACTTGCGAAGACACCGATAAAAAAAAGCAGCTTACCCTTGAGAATAAAATGGCGAAGCTGTACGTGTTGTCTGTAGACGAGGAAGCAGCGCGACCAGCGTCTCAAGTGTAGTTTCGTCCATCTACCCTCTAGTGTCAACCTTCACAAACCGGCCGGATCGATCTCGCGTCGTGGTCTCACTGTGGCTGGCTTCTGATTGCCCAAATATTTTTCACGAGTAGCATCGAAGGTTAAATAATAATTTGATGGCGATGACACGACATTACCCGGGCCTGGCAAATAGCATCCTCGAGGACTCATTAAAACCACAAAGCTGGCATAGGGATAAGGCGGAGGCATCACCCAGCAGCTGCCACGTCGACTGAGATCTACCCGCAACTCACAGGAAGAGCTGGATTGATTTCCCGCTTGGCTTTCTGACCTGTTAGTGCGATGCCTAGCGCATGATCAGCGGCAGGAATATTTCCTGATTCATCAGAATCCAATCCTCGATATGGCCGCCATAGCCGCCCAGGCTGTAGCTGCGAATCAAATGCGGATCGGTCGCCATACCGTACGCATAGGAATATAGCGGTGCCATGATGACATCGATCTCTACCAGGATCTCCTCAAGCGCCGGGTATAAAGCCACTCGCGAGGATTCGTCTGGAGCTTGCGCTGCAAGGGCGACTAGATTGTTGTAACTGACATTCGACCAACCCCCAAAGAACGTCGGATTCACGCCATCGCCCAGGAAGTTAATCGCATCATAATGATCCGCACACCAGCCCAACCGAAAGATCTGGGGGGGATCCGTGCTCAACAGATCCTGGTATTCCTCCCAGGGAAGATCATCCAGGGTCACCGTCACGCCCAGGTTGTCGATCCAATTTTGCCTGGCAAAAGCGGCGATTACATCATGGCCGGCGCTGTCGTTGTACATCAGTGTCACAGGAGGAAACCCCGCACCACCCGGATAACCTGCATCGGATAGCCACGTCTGCGCCTGGGTCGGATCGTAGGGAATGCCGATCCCTTGTGACACGCCATCGACATACCCAATCATCGTTGGCGAGGCGTACGTGAGTGTCGACGATGGGATCCCGTTCATAACGGTATCGATGAGCCCCTGACGGTCGATCGCAGCGGTGAACGCCTTGCGGACTAAGGGATCGTCAAAGGGCACTTTGGACATGTTGAAGCCATAGTAATACGTGCACTGGCGGTAGGCTCGGTGGAGCAGGTCCTGCAGCGCGGGATTCCCCATCGCCCCAGCCCACTCACCTTCAGGGACATGCACCGAATCCAGCAAACCGGATTGGTACATCGTCCAGGCCGTGGCCTCATCCACAATGAAGAATTCGATCGTTTCGATCTGAACTTCACTCGCATCGAAGTAGTCGGGGTTCTTATCCAGAGTCATAGACGTGCCGTGAATCCATTCGGTAAGTTCATAAGCACCGTTGGTGACAATATTGGCGGGTTCTGTCCAACTGCTTCCATAAGTCGTGATCGCCCCTTCGGGCATCGGGCGCGCCGGAGGCGACGCCATGATGACCGGGAAATGCGAAGCCGACTCGCGCAGATCGAAGCGGATGTGGGTGGGGTCCAAAACGGTGACACCAACAAGAGCAGGATCTGTAATCGTACCCTCACGATATTCCTGGGCGTTGTGGATGACGTCCAGCACATACGCGAGGGGTGAAGGCGTAGCTGGATCCAAACTGCGCAGGATTCCATAGCGCACATCGTCAGCAGTCACAGGACTGCCATCTGTCCAATCAACGTCACTACGGAGGGTAAACGTGAATTCTGTAGCTGGGCCATTCTGGACCCATGAAGAGGCCAGATGCGGTTCGATGGTGATGTTAAAATCATCGAATTTGGTGAGCCCGATGAAGAGCTGATTATCCACCAGCAGTCCGGCGCTGCCGCCATAATTGACATCAACAGGATCGATCACCGGATCGTCGGGTCCCAGATTGAGTCTGACCGTTGTCGGCGTGCTTGCCAGAAGGGGACTTTGTAATCCCGATTTCGTCCAGCCCTCCATCGCGGAAGCCCCACTCGATAACGTGAAAACTAGCAGTACGACGACGATCAATACAACCGAGATTGCTTTGGCCTCAATTCTTTCAGTCATGATCATCTCCCTCTCGACGCTACGTAGGACCCGAAAAAGCCGTCGCTTCATCGAGTCGTCGAAGCATAATCTCCTCGGATAGGAGTGATTGATGTGAGGTGCGTTAGCTGAGGAGTTGTTCCCACGCGGAGATCGAGCATGATCAACTTGTTTTCTTCTTATACCCTTTGTCGGCTCGCTCCGAGTAGCTTAAAATAAAAAACAACCGTCACCGGTTGCTTCATCTTCCAGAAATGCGTCTCTCGCTTGTGGATATAGGAGGGCAGAGACGATTGGTGTGCCCACGGAATACGAAAATTGCACCTGCCAGGATATTTGATCCATCCCCTCCCCCATTCTGCCTCCCCACAATACATACTAGTATCTTATAGAGTATCCGCTAGCGGGTCAAGCAGCTACTTGATGAGAAATGTGAAGTTGTTGGATAGGATTGCTCTCCCAATTGGCGGTTACGCTGACATTTGCATAAATAGCAACGACCTCAGCGAGAGCTTTCGAAGTAGACCCGTCTAACCATCACTCCCCAGCGCGGCATGCCTTTAAATCCCTGCTCTTCTGCTCCCCGGCTCTCCCGCTCCTCGCGAAACACTCAGTCCTTACAGGATGCTGCGCGAAGCGCAGCGTGGAGCCTGCTCCTTAGCTCCCCTGTTCCATAGTTGCCCCGCCCCCTGGCTCCCATGCTGCTCCTTAATACAAAAAACCTCCCCCCCGGGAGGTCGAAACTGCGAAGTCATGAGCATCATATAGACAACGTATCCCCTAATCCCTGACCCCTGATTCCTGATCCCTGTCGCCTTTTCTTCCTGCCTGCCAGGTGTAGAAGGCGAAGGCTGCAGCCAGCAAACCCCACAACACCCGCTCCCACAGCGCCTCGGCCGAACCGATCATGCCCAGGCAGAACAGCGTCAAACCGGCATTCAGCGCACGTTGGAAAACAGGACGGCGAAGTCGTATGCGCAGCTTCTCCTCGGCCTGCCCGGCTTCATAATACGCAAACCCCAGGGCACTCAAGATCACAGCCAAGCCCACGATCCAAAGCGTGGCGAACGCCACCGAAGGCCAGTCGATTAGGTTCAAGTTTTCCATCGAAGGTAGTATATCAAGAACAGGTGTCAAAAGCAGGTTTTAAGAACAGGTATCAGGTTTCAGGTCTCAGGTTTTAAGAGCAGGTGTCAGGTTTCAGGTTTAAAACC
>JBARSI010000111.1:0-15640 GCA_049644665.1 Anaerolineales bacterium | reverse complement strand
ATTCGAACTGAGGACCTTCAGGTTATGAGCCTGACGAGCTGCCACTGCTCCACCCCGCAACGAATTTCTGCTGTCTGACAGCGCCGAAGATTATATCACAGCGCTAGAATCAGCGTCAAGGTATCGTCGTATCAACAAGCCGGGAAAGCTTATGTTAATAGATAAATGTCTGCTTTAAGCGAACAGGCGCTATGCCAAACCGGTCTTATTCCCCGAAGATCAAAGCCCACCAGACTTGCCAGTTGTTGGGCGTCTCGAGGTTTTGCCCGGGCGTGGGGATGGCCACGGTTATTTGACCCGGGGGCGGCAGCGGAACGATGAGCGTCTCACCCTCGCGCACGAGCTTTGCGTCGCTATGCGCCCACTCAGCGATGATGGCCTCACTCGTTGCCTCGGCGACGCTCGTCTTCAACTGCACACGATCTGTCGCCATCACGGCAACTTCCGTCTCCAACTGCACGGCATCTCGCTCGAGACGGCGTGCATTCGCCATGCGGCTATTCAGATCGCCGAGAATGAGAATCCCGACAATCACGAAGGCAATTAACCAGATACTCGAAAGGCGATTACGCCCTTCTCCATTTTCGCTCATCGAAGTCATCTTACCCGAGGGAACGCCGCTCCGCAAGATAGTTAAATATAAAAAGCCCCATGCGGGGCTTTGAATGCCGAAGGTGGGAGTCGAACCCACATGAGCGCTAGGCTCACTGCGCCCTGAACGCAGCGCGTCTGCCAGTTCCGCCACTTCGGCGCGCTCCGCTATTCTACCTGATGTCGTCCCAGATATCAACGCGGGGCGCGAAAGCGCTGATTAAAAGATTGTGAATCTCCCCTCGCTTCTCTATTTTTTTTTAGGCAGTGAGATATGAATCCTGGCACCATGAATGTAGAGCGGCACGGGTCGTTGGACTCCGATGGTGTTCCGTGGAAGCCTACGCCTGCCGCCTAACTGGTAAGCTCCTCTTCCAATTCATCCAGCTTGAGCCCTATAACCTTGCTGGTGGTGTCGGTGCCCATACTGACCCCATAGACGACCTCGGCCGCCTGAACCGTCAGCCGGTTGTGAGTGATGAGAATGAATTGAGTATCCTGACTCAGCTCAGCAAGCATGTCGGTGAAGCGCGTCACGTTCGCCTCATCAAGCATCGCATCCACCTCATCCAAAACACAGAAAGGTGTCGGCGAGACTTTAAGCAGCGCGAAGATCAGGGCGCTTGCCGTCAGGCTCCTCTCACCCCCTGAGAGCATCGCCAGACTCTGCGTGCGTCTGCCCGGAAGCCGAGCATCGATGTCGATCCCAGTCCTTGTAAGATCGTCCGGATCTGTTAACGTCAAATGTGCCGAACCGCCGTCAAACAACCGCGTGAAAGCCTCGCGAAAGGCTATGGCGACAGCATCAAAGGTCTTCCGAAATTCCCTCTCCATGAGCACATCGAGCTCGGCGATAACCTCATGGATCTGCCCCTCGGCTTTGCGCAAATCGTCGACCTGTGATGTCAGGAATTCAACCCGCTCGTTAACCTCACGATATTCGCGCCGCGCCTCAGGGTTTACAGGTCCCATGCGCCTCATTTGCAAGCGCAGGTTCCGGCTCTGTTTCTCGATCTCAGGCGGAAGTTCTTTAACACGCGGCAAGCGCTCAACGATACCTTCGAAAGGCAGCGGCTCCTGCCCCGTGATATCTTCTTCGTACTCGAAAGCCACCAAGCCGAAATCATCCTCAAGTCGCCGCTTCAAACTGGAGAGCTCTTCCTGCTTGCGAGCCAACCCGATTTGCGCCTGTGAATGCGCCCGCTCGGCAGCCTGAAGCGCAAATCGTACTTCGCTCTCTTGAGATTCAAGTTCCACCCGGCTGCTTTCCGCGGCGGCAAGTGCCTCTTCCGCAGGTTTCGCCTGGTCTTGCAGCTCCTCCAATTTCGACCGAACATCACCGAGGCCTTCCTGGCTAACCTGGACCTGTTCCTGCAGACGCTCTACTTCCACCTGATTGGAGTTTAATCGTTCCCGGCGCCCTGTGAGATCGCGCTCGATAATTGAACGCCTATCAAGCAGCGCCTGAACCCTGACCTGTGACTTGTCGTGTGAAACCCTCGCCCGTTCCAGGCGTGATTCTATCCCCGCAACCTCTGATCCTTCGCCGACACCATCCAAAGTAAGGAGCGCGGTTTGATGCTTTGCCTCGATTTCTTGCCGCTCCGCACGGACACCTACAGCCCGCTCAGCGGCATCAATAAGTTCGAGCCGGACCGATTCAAGTTCATTTTGGGCAGTTTCTAATTCTTCTTTTGCTAACGAGATCTTATGGTCGATGGTTTTTAAATCAAGTGAAGCCTGCTCCGCGTGATCCCTGAACTGCCGCCGTTCTGGTTCACTCCTTTTGTGATCATCTGCTGCCGCTTCGATAACGCTGCGGCTTGAGGCAATCTGGATTTGAATTTTCTCCAGCTGTCCCAACATTGATTCCAGCACCTTGCGTTTCGAATCATGTTCTTGCTGAAGCTGCTTTGCATCTCGTTCGAGTTCACCGATCCCCTTCCCAAGACCAATGACCACTTGTCCGGTCGGGTAAAAGATATCTCCTTGAAGCGTAACGAGCCGCCCGTCGGCTGGCAGTTGGTCAATTAAACGTTTCACCGAACGCCGGTTACGCACGACGAGTGTTCGGCCCAGGAGCAGTTCAACCGCTGGGCGAAATCGATCGGCAACCGTCACCATGTCAGCAGCGTTCCCGACGCAGTCACCATCCTCAATGGGGTCTAAATGTCGGAGAGGGCGTCCCGACTTTAATGGCAGAAGCGAAAGGATTGTTTCAATTGCATCCAGCTCCTGGCCTTCAAGCGCCAACAGAATTTGATCCAGGTCGGCGAAGGTAAGGCTGTCAAAGAAATCCCCCAGCGCAGCGTAGATCGCCTGATCATACTCCCTGGGTATCTGGATTTGATCCGTGATGCTTCCAAGATAGCCGGTGAGGCGGCCTTCATCGCGGGCGGAATGTAAGCGGGAGAGCTTCGCCTCGTTCAATTTATTGGACTGGCGGGCGGAGAGTTGTGCGCTGAGCGTGCCAACTTCCCCCTTCTGCACATTAATTTGTTTCGCGAGCTCAGCTTCCTTAGACCGCAAAGCATCCAATTGCTCACGTCCCGTGGTTTCGGCAGTTAAAGCTTCATTAACCAGGTCCTCCGCTTCCAGCAAGGATCGCTTCGCTTCGAGCAGGTTCTGCTCACCTTCGTCCTTCTCTTTTAATAAAGCCTGCAGCTCCGCCTTCAGACGCTCCACACGCCCAAGAACTGCATCCTGCCTGTTCTGAAGCAGAGTCTGCTGCGCTTCAACCGTGATTCCACGCGCGAGCAGCGTTTCCAATGTACTCTTCACCTGCCGCGTTTCCTCAAGTAAGGTTGTCCGTTGTGCGGTGTCGATCCCTCCGTTCTGGAGCAGCGCGCCAAGTCTCCGCTCCAACTCAACAACAATAGTTCTCTCCTCCGCCAGGTCGGTCTCGGCCTCGGCAACTTGCTGGCCTAGAAGCGTCAGCGATTCCTGAAGCGCTTGAATCTCAACGCTAAGCAGACCATCCTGCTCCGTCAACCAGCGAAGTCTCTCTTCTCCCACCGCCAGTTCACGCCCAAGCCGCTCGCGATCCTGATAATAGTCAGAAACCCCCTGCCTCCAACCCCGAAGCTGAGATCGAAGGTCATTACTCCGTGCACGCACTGTCCGCATCTCGGTCTCGGTTTCAACCTGCTTCACCCTCAGGTCATCCCGCAATTGAACCTGGCGGTCGGCTTCTGCAACTTGTGCAGTCACCGTCTCCATCAGGCGATACCAGTGAAACCCGTACCATGTCCGCAGCAATTCATGCAGATCCGTCCGAACCTGGTCATAATCTTTCGAGCGGTCCACCTGCCGCTTCAAACTTCTCAAGCGCGGCTTCAGCTCGGCTAAAATATCCTGGACTCGTTCTAGATTGCGCTTCGTCGTATCCAGCCTGCGTAAGGCTTCCTCTCTTCTGCTTCGATATAGACCGATGCCGGCAGCTTCTTCGAACAGTTGGCGGCGTTCGTCTGCTCGCAGCGAAAGGGCCGCATCTACAAGCCCCTGCCCAATAATGGTGTATGTACGTTGGGAAAGCCCACACTTTGATAGCAGATCATTCACGTCGCGCAAGCGCACGCGTTGACCGTTAAGCATGTACTCATTCTGCCCGTCGCGATAAGCGCGACGGGCTATGGTTACTTCTGTAAAATCAATAGGAAGCCAGCCGTCGCTGTTATCGAAGGTGATCGTGCCCGCGGCCATCGACGCACGCGGTCGTGTTTCCGAACCGGAGAAGATCATATCCTCCGTCCGCTTCCCGCGCAGCAGCGAGAATGACTGCTCCCCCAATACCCAGCGAATGGCGTCGGTGATATTAGATTTCCCCGACCCATTTGGACCAACGATCGCCGTAATCGTTGGCGCGAAGCCAAAGGTTATCTTCGTTGAGAAGGTTTTAAAGCCCTGGATCTCGAGGGATTTCAGATGTGGAATTCTCTTTTCCAAGTTATTTACCCGATCGTTGGGGAATTGTCGAGAGGCTTAATCCCAGTTTCTGAAGTGCATTTGTCGCAGCCGCTTGCGAAGCCTCCTGCTTGCTCCGGCCTCTTCCATCAGCTTTAACCCTCTCCCCAATCGAGACCTCGACAGCAAATTCTCGATCGTGATCAGGACCAAATGTGCCGGTGGTCTGATAATTCGGTATCTCTCCAAACTCGGATTGAGACCACATTTGCAAGATGCTGCGCGCATCAACTAATCGCTCGTCTTCAAGAACTGCCTTTGCCGCTCGCTCAAAGCGCGGCTCAATAAACCGGACGACCGTCTCGATGCCAGTATCGAGATAGAGTGCTCCAATCAATGCTTCGAACGCAGCGCAGAGCAATGCGGGTCGCTGGCGACCACCCGTCGCACACTCTCCCTTCCCCAGGATAATAGCTTCGCCCATCCCGATTTCGATGGCGAAGGCTGCCAGTTGTTCTGTGCGAACCAAGGCCGAGCGGAGCCGGGTGAGCGCACCCTCATCCATCTCCGGGAAGCGATTGTACAACCAGACCGCGGCGATGAAATCTAGAGCGGCGTCACCAAGGTATTCCAGACGTTCGTTATCCTCCAATGCCTCGGGGTTCTCGTTTAAGTATGAGCGATGCGTAAGAGCGCGGTGGAGCAAACTGGGATCTGAGAAAGACAACCCCGTTCGCCGGATGAACTCATCCGGTTTCACAATATCACTCTCCATGAACTTGTGGGACGCCGAGAACTCAGTCGATCTGGGTACTCCGCGTTCCACCAGTTCTATCAATGCCGGTCGATTAATTCGATCTAATTTTAACCCGTGAATCTCCGAAACGCCAGCACCGCATTGTGACCACCGAAACCGAAAGCGTTGCTCAGCGCGATTTCAATTTCAACCTCGCGAGCATCATTGGGAACATAGTCCAGATCGCATTCGGGATCGGGATCATTGAGGTGGATCGTTGGCGGCAGAATCCCATCCCGGATCGCCAGGACGCAGATGATGGCCTCCAAAGCACCGGTCGCACCCATCATGTGTCCCGTCATAGATTTCGTGGAAGAGATAGGCACATGATAAGCAACCTCTCCCAGCGCGGCCTTGATCGCCTTCGTTTCCGAGATGTCATTCAATTTTGTACCCGTTCCGTGGGCATTGATGTAATCGATCTCATCGGCGTTAACGGCAGCTGCTGCAAGCGCATTTTGAATTGCCGAAGCGCCTCCCGCGCCCGTTTCAGACGGCGCCGTGATATGGAATGCATCGGTGGTTGAACCGTAGCCTACCAACTCAGCGAGAATCTCCACGCCTCGATTGCGCGCGTGTTCCAGGTCTTCAAGGATGATCACCGCCGCACCCTCTCCTACCACCAAGCCATCACGATTCATGTCAAACGGTGCAGGGGTTTGAGAAAAATCTTCGTTTCGTCTCGAAAGTGCTCCTAAACGATCGAATGAGGCAACTCCGAACCTGGTGATGATCGCCTCCGTAGCGCCGGTCAGGCAGGCATCCATTACCCCGGTGCGAATCAGCGTAGCCGCCAGGCCAATGGCATCGGCGCCAGAGGCGCAAGCTGAAGCGATGGAAAAGGATGGTCCCTTGACCCCGATGTCGATCGCCACAATCCCTGAAGCACCGTTGGACATGAACATCGGGATCGTAAATGGGCTAATCCGGCGAGGGCCGTCGTTGGCCATCACCTGTATGCCTGTCTGCAGCGTATCCATGCCGCCTACTGCCGAGGAGATGATAACCCCGACCCTACCTGCACTCTCGGGTTGTATCTCCAACCCGGAATCCCGCATCGCCTGTGCCGCCGCTGCGCTTGCGAACTGCTCAAAACGATCACGACGGCGTGCCTCGCGTGGATCCATATACCGCGCGGGGTCGAATTGCTTTACCTCACAGGCAATCTTTACCAGGAGATCGCTCGGGTCGAACAAGGTGATCCGTCCAACACCTGAGGTGCCGGACTTAAGAGCTTCCCACGTCTCCATGACATCGATCCCCAACGGGTTGATCGTGCCCATCCCCGTTATCACGACCCTGCGTTCCATGCTCTTACCCTCCACAGTTTCCGCATATCCCTCGCAAAAAATCAGCTCTCAAACGAACGCCGATCCCATTCATAGGTATTTCACCCCCCCAGCGCCTTAAACCCCGAACCCGTGAGGACGAGAACGATTGGATCCAGGCATGCATCCAAAACATCCTCCAGCGCCGGGACGACGAGTGCCGAAGTCGGCTCTACATACAACCCGATTCGAGCCAGGGCGTCGCGTCCTTTCAGGATTTTTTCTTCATCTACGGCGACTATCTTGCCCCCGCTATCCCCGATGGCGTGCAAAATTGCGTCTGCGCGCAGCGGCTGGATGATCCGCACCCCTTCAGCGACAGTTTCTCCCTCAGATGCCGAATGTAAATCTGAAGCATCCCCGGAAAAGGCAGCCCATAACGGCGCACATGCACGCGCCTGGACGCCAACCAGGGCAGGGATCCGATCGATAACGCCCGCAGACTGCAACGCCTGAAACCCTCGGTGCAAACCTAAAAGCAGCGTGCCCTGGCCGACCGGTGTGATGACTGTCCCTGGAGATCCCTGTAATTGTTCCGCGATTTCAAACGCAATGGTCGTCATTCCTGCAATACCATGCGGTTGATACGCATGGCTGGCGTACGCGATCCCTCTTTCTGCCTCACGCCGGACAGCCTCCGCGGTCGCTGAACGCGGGCCTGGAATCTGGACAACCTGAGCACCAAATGCGTCGATTTGCATCCGCTTAGGACCCGAGGCAAATTCAGGAACAAAGATGCGCACCTGAATACCTGCCCGTGCGGCATAAGCAGCGAGGGAGGCGCCTGCGTTACCAGATGAATCCTCAACTGCCTTTTTAATGCCCGCAGCGATCAGTGCACTGACCAGCACCGCAGTTCCGCGGTCTTTAAATGAACCTGTGGGATTCAAGTGCTCACACTTGAAGAAAATCTCGCGTGAGAAGATTCGGTGAGGGAGAAGCGGCGTGTCTCCTTCTCCAAGGCTGACTAAATCTACATCCACCGGCAGCGGGAAACTCCGCCGATAGCGATCTATCGACTGGCGACCGGGTCTAGTGCGTTGGACCGGATCGAATGAGACTGGGTCTTTAAAATCGTAAACACCGCCGCAGTTATCACAGCAGAAAGGAAACCCAAGTGTTGGATAGGGCTGGCTGCAATTCGTACAGCGAAACGGCCACTCCCAGGAAATTCCGTTGGCAGTCATATACTTCCCCTAATCTCTCAATCATCATCTCCGCGAAGGCATGAGCCCTCAATCCAGAGTTCTCATTCCGGATCGACTTCTTTGATTAAAATGGGAACACCATCTGTTAAGCAGTCGATGCCATACTTTGCAGCTTCAAACACTTCAGCACTCCGATGCGCTGCGGTGCAAACGATCATGACGGTTGGTGTTCCAGGTGGCACATCGCCGATGCGCTGTATGATCGCCACACCCTCAACTGCCGCCCAGCGCTCGCGAATTTCTCGAGCGAATTGCGGCATCTGCCCTTCAGTCATCGGGGTATTAGCTTCGCAGGATCGATGGGCGGCTTCCCGGAGTTCATCTCGTTCGAGATGTGCCTGCACGACACCGGTTAAGACGCAGGCTGCTCCCGCAGTTGGGGTAATGATCTCCTCTAAGAGGGCATTCATATCCAGCGATTCCCGAGTAATACGGATTATCGTTGGCCCATCAACGCTTCCTCCGCTCACTGGCGGGAAGATCGCCACCTCATCGCCTTCCTTAAGTAGATGGTCATCAAGCGCGAATTCACGGTTCACGGCGACAATGGCAGAGTCAAACGCCTTGATGAGTTCTGGATGGTTCTTACCGAGGCGGCTCTTTAAGTCTTTTACCTGTGAACCCTCTATAAACGAGATGGTCTCTTCCCGCATTCCTGTTAAATCTCGAAATGTGGCAAAATAGAGTATCCGCAGCGTCATCCGCTATCCTGTCCCAAGCCCCGATCCCCGCTCGCTCTGCTGTGTTTTTCGTAGACAAGTTTGCGCGGCGCGGCCTTCTTTATCCAAGGGCTTTATCCATAATAATATCCGATTATACAGGGCGCCCGTCTCTACCAACAAATATGAAGCCTTGACAGACAATTGTCGACTGCTATAATGGACCCGCCTGCCTGAGGGTGGGCGTTTCTATGATTACGAACGGAGTAAAGTTATGCCACCTCTACCAAAGCGCAAGATCTCCAAGGGCCGACGCGATCGCCGACGTGCTCACCACGCGCTTAAAGCACGTCATTTGATCAACTGCACTAACTGCGGCGATCAACATCTTCCGCATCATATGTGTCCTAATTGCGGTCATTATGCCGGCCGCGAAGTGATCGAAATCGAAAGCACCTGAGTACGATCCACACAAAGCCGTGCTTCACAAGCACGGCTCCTTTATTTAAACCCAAATGCCTCTAATACCCGAACGGACAGCATTTGTTTTTCCAGGCCAGGGCTCCCAGGCGATCGGAATGGGAATGGCCTTAGCAGAAGCCGCTCCCGAAGCGGCGCGGGTTTTCAAAATCGCCGACAAGATACTCGGTTACCCTCTTTCTCAGGTCTGCTGGCACGGACCGGAAACGGATTTGAATTCCACCCAATATACTCAACCGGCACTCCTGACACACTCCATCGCCGTGCTCGAAGTGTTCAAAGCCAGATACCCCGGCTTTACACCTGCTTGCACCGCCGGACACTCAATGGGTGAATATAGCGCCTTGGTTGCTGCAGGCGCGATATCCTTTGATGATGCTTTACTTCTTACGCGTGAGCGAGGTGAAGCGATGCGCTACGCAGGCGAGGTCCATCCGGGGGGAATGTCCGCCGTTCTCGGACTTGATGTAAAAGAAGTCGAAAGAGCTTGTGACAAAGCATCAACGCAGTCAAGTGGCACCGTCGCTATTGCAAACGATAACTGCACCGGACAAGTCGTAATCTCCGGGGACGAAAATGCACTTGCGCTCGCTCATGACCTTTTGGAGAATGCCGGTGCACGTAAAGTCATCCGGCTGGCAGTGAGCATCGCCGCACACTCTCCTTTAATGATCCCTGCTCAGGATCGCTTAAACGAGGCGATTGAAGCTGCATCGCTCCATGACCCTCTCATTCCTGTCGTGGGGAATGTATCAGCAGGACCACTTTCTTCAACAGCAGAAATCAGAGAAGACCTGAGCTCTCAACTCACTTCCCGGGTTCGGTGGACTGAGTCGATCGAATGGATGGTAAATTCGGGGGTGGTTAATTTTATCGAAATGGGTTCGGGAACCGTTCTCACCGGACTGCTGCGTCGAATCGATCCTCAGGCGCGAGGGATCTCGCTCGATTCTCCGCCGACCTGGGACACACTTAAGTAGAGTTGATCCTCCGATGCTCAGGAAAATTTTCTACTCCGCCATTTTCCTGCTGACGATTTTCTTCGTAGCTCGCAATCTTAACGAACTTAAACTCATTCTCGCTACTTTCAGCCAAAGTGACGGCCGGTGGCTATTCGTCGCCGTGCTGTCTCAAATCGTGTGGCTGGTAACAATCGCCGGGAATCTCTGGGCAAGCTATCGCTTGACAGGCATCCATGAAAGACTCAGCCACCTGGTCCCATTAACAATTGCTGCGAATTTCCTCAACATCATCGCACCGAGCTACGGCGTGGGAGCACTTGCTGTATTGGTTGCAGATGGAAGTCAACGTGGAAAACCTGTAGGAAAGGTCAGCGCAGCCGGGTTTATTTATCTCGTCTATGATTTCCTTGGATTCCTGGTTGTGTTATCCCTGGGTTTCTCCATATTAAGCAGGCGAGGTTTACTCGATGCTTTGTTGATCGGCGCCGCGGCGTTTGCTGTCAGCATATCTGTGGGATATCTCACCCTGGCAGTGATCGGTGTCCAGTCCGCCGATCAGCTCGAACGAGTGCTCCTCTGGCTTGTTGATCTAGCCAACCGCCTCCTCCAGCCGCTTTTCAAACGGACCGTCTTCAATCGAGCCAAAGCGCAGAACTTAGCGCTAGATATCGCTGATGGGCTGCGCCACGTTCGCCACTCGCCCCAGAAACTAATCCTGCCCGTCTTTCTGGCATTGATCCGTAAAGCGATGATGGTGATCACCCTTTTCTTCGTTTCGCTCGCCTTCCACAACCCCTTTGGGATTGAAACACTTTTGGCGAGTTTTAGCGTTAGCTACCTCTTTATTATCGCTTCGATCACCCCCGCCGGAGTCGGCTTCGTTGAAGGCGCAATGGTCCTGACCCAAAACGCATTGGGCGTGGATCCACTCACTTCCACAGCCATCGCACTCGCCTACCGTGGGATCACATTCTGGCTGACACTCGCATATGGTTTTATCGCAATCCGCATAATTGGGTTCCGCCCCGCCGAATCATCGAAAAACGGCGCTGCGCCCGATAAACCAACCAGGCTCCCTTCTTCGGAGAAAGGGCTTGTCGAAAGCAATCCTGAGAAAACCCTGTTGGGAGATTAAACGACCGGCCCGGATGTGCAGATTGGCTCTCAACGGCTTCAAGCAAGATCGGTTAAGGATTCATCCTCTTATTGGCTTCTGGTGTAAAATCCAGTTGATAAGATGGTACCCACAGGGACGAGGTGCCCTCACCTATTTATCCGTGAGGTGAGCATTTTCTTCTTGAGGAGAAGACGCAAGGGCGCGCCATCTACTGACTGATCAACCATGGATCTCGAGCTGTTAGAGATAGTCTTGATCGAGCAATTATTCGAGAGGGCGAGTAAATGCTGCACATTCACTCAGCATGGACATTGACCGCGATTGACGATCCAACCCTGACAGACTGCCTGGCTGTAGAATTTTCAATGCTCTGTTCCTACAGGCGACTGAACCCTTTGCCTGACACAATTTGGGTCACTCTAACCCTGCATTGCAGGAACAACGAAACGACATAAACCTATCATGATTCTTGCTGACGCCGCATCCCTCCTCACGACACCTCCGGGGAGTCTTGTTTACCACCTGACCTTGATCATTTCACTTTCAATCCTATACGCGTTAACTTTTAGCAGCTCCCCGCGCGCAGGTACACTCGCTGCACGCTGGCGGATGACAGCCGGCGTAATCCTGGGGCTTCACCTACTCACCATGATCATCGCGGGATTGTCCTGGCTTGTTATCCTCAACGGACAGTTGCTTCTCCCGCCACTCGACCGCTTCGTGAGCTTCACATCCCTGCTGCTCCTCAGTTTTACGCTCATCTCCACCCCACCTACCCAGCAGAGCTCGCACATATTTGCGGTTATCCTCGGCGCGGCAATACTCGCATTCTTAGGGACAGTCTACTTCCTGGTCGGGCAAGAATCACTGCTCCGATTCAACCGGACCCCCGCCGATGCTATATGGGGAATCACAACATTGATCCTCTCCGTAACAACGCTGATCATCCTGATCGTCCGTCGACCAGCACAATGGCAAATCGCTTTTGCAGGATACATACTGCTTGCCGTTGGCTATAGCCTGCACCTGACCCTCGGTCCCGCCAATGGCTCCTTCGCAGCATTCGTACGCTGGAGTGAGTTAGCGGCATATCCTGTGTTAATCATCGCTGCCGTACGCACATTTATCACATTTTTACAAGACTCACCTCCAGAGAACACACAATCGACGGATCTCGAAGTCCAGTTTTTACCGAGAGTCTTCACCAGCGTTTATGATGTTTTCCAGGCGAAGGAACTCGGCGATCTAGCAGACGCTGCCGTTCGCAGCGCTGCATACTCGATGAAAGCTGAGATTTGCCTGCTCCTCACTCCCCCGGAAGCATTGGAATATTTGTCCGTTGCAACGGGTTACGATCTGATACGTGAACAACACCTCGAAGGGCAAGCCTTCGACACTACAGACCTACCCGTTATCTCAAATGCATTGCGCAGGCAACGCTCGCTGATCCTGCCAGCCGAAAGCCCTGCGCCTGACCTCGTCACACTCCGACAGGGCCTAAACCTCACAAAAACAGGACCTATCCTTTTCGCTCCTCTGACTTCCGGAGAACATGTCTTTGGGGGCTTGCTGCTGCTTTCTCCTTTCGCCCGGCAGCGCTGGTCGCAAGAAAACCGCACCGCCCTTGTGCAGCTCGCGGATGCGATTGCTGAGCGTTTTGGGGCGCTTACGGCAAATGATGAACCACTTCCAATAAGCCTGTTAGAGCCTTTCACACTCAGCCCAGACCTGGAGGAGTCCCGCCGGATCATTCAAAACCTCCTGATTAACAATACTCAACTAACGGATCGGCTCATCGCTGCAACTGATATGGCAGGGCAGGAGCTCAGCGAGTTTCTCTCCAGCCGTCAAGACGCGGAGGGAACCATTCAATTTCTCGAGGGTGAGATCGACAGGATGAGCACGGCGATGGAAGAGCCGCCCAGCTCCTCCAACCTCAAACAAATCGAATTGCTCTCCCAGCAGCTTCAGCTCACGCTGCATGAATTGGCAGAAGCGCGCTCCAACCTGGTCCTTATCAAGAATGGATCCGATCCGATTGCTTCCTCTTCGGAAGGATCACCAAACATCTCCCATATTGCGGCACTCTCGGTCGATTTACGTCAGCCGATGTCGGCAATATTGGGATATGTTGAACTCCTTCGGGACGAAGCGAATGAGGCGTTAACAAAGAATGAACGTGAGTTCATCAATCACATTCACATTAACGCCGAGAGACTGGCGGGGCTGCTGAATGATCTTATTCATCTCAGCGCCATTGAAGCCAGAACCCTCGATCTCGTGCCCGCGCCCATCGATCTATTACACTGCATTAAAGATGCGATTCGCCAGGTTTTTCCATCCGCACGAAAGAAAAATATTGAAATACGCCTCAAGCTTCCTCAGCATCTCCCGAAAATCCTGGCGGATACGGATGCCACCTTTCAGGTTCTGATCCACCTGCTTAATAACGCCATCGGTGCGACTCCTGAGGGTGGATCGGTCAAAATCAGCACAAGCCTCACCGCTTCTGACCGATCAGGATTTCTCACGCTGCAGATAATTGATGAAGGGGAGGGGATTCCCGCCGGGGACCTGGGACGGATCTTCAGCGTTGGTTACCCAACAGAAGAAAGCCCCATGCAGGGCATCGGCGGTGATGGAATTGGTCTCTCTATTGCACGCTCATTGGTTGAAGCCATGAGTGGACGCATTTGGGTAGACAGTCAACCGGGATCTGGAACTACCTTTTCAATACTGTTGCCGTTCTCAACACAAAACCCGGCCATTGAAAACAAAGTGGGTTAGCCCGGATGCAGTTACTAAAGAATCTGACTGCTGGTCTGGCCATCTCGATCCTCGCAATCGCTGTACTCCTGGGATCCTGGCTGACCGTTTTTGCCGAAGGTGAAGTAGTATCCTTCTCAAATTCCCGGATAACGACTTATCCGGAAACTAGCTGCACCCCACCCGCGGGTTGGTCGGTGTACCGCGTCCACACAGGAGACACACTCACAAATCTCGCAGATCAGCTTCGCATCGACCGCATTACATTGATGTTGATCAATTGCATCGAGAGCGACATCACACCTGGAGATACGATTTACCTCCCTATTCCTGAAGCCGCTAATCCACCCCCTGCGTGCGGACCTCCTCCAACATGGATCCTCTATCCACTTGAAGAGGGCGACTCATTAAGCAAACTTGCGGAGCGATTCGGTGCCGATGAACCGTCACTATGGCACGCAAATTGCATAGATATTCACACCATTCTACAACCCGGGATGAGTATTTATGTACCGCGTGGACAGTGAGTTTGAAGCAAATCCTAGAACCGGTTTTTTTACAGCTCGGGATAGCATCAGACTTTTAGACCTCACATCGGAGAGGTGTGGAATTCCGATGGGGAACTAAAGCGTTGACTCCTGCGTTAAGTATAAAGAGCACAATCATCCAATGAAAACCTTCAATGGTTCTAATCGTCTTTTGACGATCGGTATGCTCCTTCTATTAATCCTGCTCGTTGGCGCCTGTAGCAATCTGGTGACCATGCTGGCTGGGGGTTCTCCAGCGCTTGCCAATCCGCTTGTGACCCTGGATCCAAATGCGGCTGCCACCGTTACACCCTTCAACCCTGTCCCGTTGACACAGACACCACCCCCGCCGCCGCCACCTACGGCAACACCAATCGCCAGTCCGACGCCGATAGACCCATGGAGTGGTTTCGCCGCTCCGGTTGAACCATCGGCGATAGAAATCCGTCGGCCAATGCCCCAGCTTCAGATGGGGGAAAATGTCGTAAACATTATGGTCCTCGGCTCAGATGAGCGTCCCTATGCCTATGGACACCGAACCGATACTTTGATGCTCGTCTCACTTGATCTCGAAGCCAACACCGCTACCTTGCTCTCCTTCCCTCGCGATCTTTATGTCTTCATTCCTGGTTGGCGAGTGGACCGGATCAATGTCGCCGATGCCTATGGAGGACCCGAGAGAGTCGCCCAAACAATCCTCTATAATTTCGGCATTGAGGTTGATCATACGGTAATGATTAACTTCTATGGATTCACACAAGTAATTGATTCTCTGGGCGGAATAGATGTGAAAGTCGAAGGATATCTGCAAGACGAATGTGGTCGTAGAGATTGGATGTACTCGCCAGGAACGTATCACATGGACGGATTTACCGCGCTTTGCTATGTCCGAATGCGGAAAACTACGGGTGATTTCGACCGCTTACGGCGCCAGCAAGAGACACTACTGGCAATCTTCGATAAGATGTTAACCCTCGAGGGGCTTTCAAGAGTACCGGACCTCTATGCTAAATTTCGCGCCTATGTTGAAACAGATCTTTCCATTGAAGACACCCTTCGCTTGCTGCCGTTGGCCACGAAACTGGCCTCCGAACCGGATCGATTAGGCCGCTATTCCATCGATCCCACAATGACTTCACTCTGGACAGTGCCATACAGTGGCGCCTCCGTCGTCCTGCCCGACTGGGGGTCTATCGAGCCTCTCCTTCATGAAATCTTCGAAAATCCCCACCTAGATTAGAATCGCGCCGCTCAACCTCGCCGGATCCACTCCTGATTTATTTGACATTTCCCTTTTCACAAA